>CAMATN010000083.1 GCA_945861155.1 Rhizobium sp. Q54 | reverse complement strand
AGCATGCTAGCGCCCGAACACCTTAGGCGATGCTGATATCGCGGGAGAGCCCTATGATCTACGAGCTTCGCGTCTATCACTGCGTGTCCGGCCGGTTGCCGGATTTGATCAAGCGCTTCGACACGATCACGCTGCCGCTCTGGGACAAGCACGGCATCAAGCAGGCCGGCTTCTGGACCACTCTGGTCGGCGAATCGAACCAGGATTTGACGTATTTCCTGAAATGGGAGTCGCTGGCCGAGCGCGAGGCGAAAATGGCCAAGTTCGGCGCCGACCCGGAATGGCTCGCGGCGCGCGCCAAGACCGAAGAGAATGGTCCGATCGTCGCCACGATCACCAACGCGTTCCTGACGCCGACCGGCTTTTCGTCGGTGAAGTAACCCCCTCCCGGAGTAATGACATGATCTACGAACTGCGTGTTTACCACTGCGTGCCGGGCCGGCTTCCGGACCTCTTGAAGCGCTTCGACACGATCACGCTGAAGATCTGGCAGCGCCACGGCATCGAGCAGGCCGGGTTCTGGACGGTCCTCGTCGGCGAGTCGAACCAGGCGCTCTATTACCTGTTGAAATTCGACTCGCTGGCCGACCGCGAAAAGAAATGGAACATTTTCCAGGCCGATCCGGAATGGCACGCGGCGCGCGCCGAGACCGAGAAGAACGGCCCGATCGTCGCCAAGGTCGTCAACTCGTTCCTGCAGCCGACCAGCTTCTCGGCGGTGAAGTAGCGCATTTTCTCCCCGTCGCCGGGCGGGCGGAGAGGACCCCCACCCTAACCCTCCCCCGCTTGCGGGGGAGGGAAGATTTGGCCCTCCCCCGCTTGCGGGGGAGGGAAGATTTGGCCCTCCCCCGCTCGCGAGGGGAAGGAAGATTAGGCGCGGGAAGCGGTTCCGTCATAACCCTCCCCCGCAAGCGGGGGAGGGGAGGGTGGGGGTGGCCCTCCCCCTGCCTTCACAGCTGCTCGCGCATTCGGCACGTTCCGCGACGCCGCGCGCGGTGCTAGCTTCCTCCCGGTCACACCGGGGGGCTGGGATGCTGCGCGCTTTTTGGCTGTCGGTTCTCGTCCTCCTCGCCCTGCCCGCCGCGGCGCAGGAGTACCGGTCGGATGAGCTGGCCGAGGCGGCTTCCGCCTATCGCCGCGAGCTGATCGACAGCGTCGCGCCGGCTAAAAAGCAGCCGGCGCTGATCCCCCGGCTGCGCCGCGACGCCGATGCCCAATACCGGCTGAAGCGCTATGCCCGGGCGATCGACGATTTGACGCAGGCGATCGCCCATGGCGCCGATGACGGGCTCGTGTGGCTGCGTCTGGCCCAGGCGCTCGCCGGCGCCGACAGCGAGCGGGTCCAGGCCAGCGCCTACAACGCTTATGTCAAATCGATGGACCCGGTCGAGCGCGGCAGCGCGCTGTTCCTGATCGCGCGCGACTACGACCGCCACGACAAGCAGAAAGAGGCGCTGGCCGCCTTCCAGGCCGGGCTTGCCCTCAGCCAATCGGCGCCCATCGCCGAGCGGGTCGAGCAGCTGAAGCGGCTCGTCGCGTTCCGCGTCACCAAGGTCGAGATCGCCGCCGAATCCGACGCGCCGCGCGTCTGCCTGCGCTTCAACGAGAAGATCGCGACCAGATCCGACGTTTCCTACGGCGATTTCGTGCGCGCCCGACCCGACCTCGCCGGCATCGTGACCGCGCGCGGCGACACGCTGTGCCTCGACGGGCTGAAACACGGCGACACTTACGAGATCGAGTTGCTCGCCGGCTTTCCGGCGGCGACCGGCGACAAGACGCGCGAGGGCTGGAAAACCCGCATCGTCGTGCCCGACCGCAAGCCCTCGATCAGCTTCGCCGGCGCCGGCTACGTCCTGCCGCGCGAGGGCAGCCCCGGGCTGCCGGTCACCACGGTCAATGTCGACAAGGTCAAGCTGCGTCTGGTGCGGATCAACGAGCGCAACCTCGTGCCGAGCATCAACACCGAGAAGCTGACGATGAGCTTCGACCGCTACAGCGTCGACGAGCTGATCGCCCAAAACGGCAGCCTGGTCTGGGAAGGCGAGATGACGATATCAGGCGAGCGCAACCGCCCGGTAATCACGGCAATCCCCTTAAAGCAGATGCTGCGCGACACCGGGCCAGGGGTCTATCTCGCCGCCGTCGAGCGCGCCGACGCGAAACCCGGCGACGGTGCCCAACCGGCGACCAACTGGGTGCTGGTCTCCAATCTCGGGCTGACCGCCTACACCGCAACCGATGGCATGGCGGTCGCGGTGCGCTCGCTGGCCGACGCAAAGCCGGTGCCGGGGGTCGCGCTCAAGCTCTACGCGCGCAACAACGGCGAACTGGCGGCGCTGACGACCGACGCGGCCGGGCTCGCCCGCATTCCCGGCGGGCTGTTGCACGGGCGCGGCGGCGACGAGCCGTTTGCCCTTGTCGCGCACCACCCAGACGGCGATTTCAACTTCCTCGAAATCGGCCGCGCCGCGTTCGACCTGTCCGACCGCGGTGTCAGCGGCCGGCCGCAGCCCGGGCCGGTCGAGGCTTATCTCTACACCGATCGCGGCATCTACCGGCCCGGCGAGGCGGTGTATCTGACCGCGCTGGTGCGCGACGACAAGGCCACCGCGATTGCCGGCTTGCCGCTGACCTTGCGGCTGATCCGCCCCGATGGGGTCGAGGTCGAGCGCCGCCAGCTGACCGGCGGCACCATCGGCGGTTACGCCGAGACCTATTCGCTCGCGCGCGACGCCCGGATGGGCACCTGGCGGGCCGAATTGAAGCTTGACCCGAAGGCGTCGGCGCTCGGCACTGTCGAGTTCCGGGTCGAGGATTTCGTGCCGCCGCAGCTCAAAATCGAGCTGTCCGCCGCCGACCGGCCGGTGCGGCCCGGTGAGCCGTTCCCGATCGGCGTGACCGCGAGCTATTATTACGGCGCGCCGGGCGCCGGCCTCAGCATGGAGGCCGAGGCGACGATCGCGCTCGACGAGCACCCGTTCCCGAACGAGCCCGGCTTTCGCTTCGGCCTGGCCGAAGAGCAATTCTCCGGCACGCGCCAGGATCTCGACGCCCCGGCGACCGATGCCGCCGGCAAATCGAGCGTGGCGCTGACCCTCGCCGATCTGCCCGATCTGACAAAGCCGCTGGCCGCGACGATCCGGGTCGGCGTGTTCGAGCCGAGCGGGCGCGCCGTCAGCGAGACCATCGTCCGCCCGATCCGCACGCGGCCGTTGGCGATCGGGCTGCGCTCGCCCTCCGGCGACGATGCGGTCCCCGAGGGCCAGCCGGCGACGGTCGAGATCATCGCGCTTGATGGCGACGCCAGGCGCGCCACCGCCAAGGGCTTGCGCTGGGAGTTGCTGCGCGAGACCTGGCAATACGCGTGGTACTCGGTCGGCGGCAGCTGGCGGCACCGGGTGCAGGTGGGGGACCAGCCGATCGAGGCGGGCACCCTCGATCTCGAAGCGGGCAATCTGGCGACGCTGGCCCGCACCCTGCCGGCCGGGCGCTATCGCTGGGAGATCAGCGACGGCGCGAGCGGTGCGCAAACCAGCCTGCGCTTCCCTGTCGGCTGGTTCGAGGCGGCATTGCCCGACGTGCCCGACAAGCTCGCCGTCACGTTGGACAGGGCGACCTACCAGCCCGGCGAGACCGCGAAATTGTTCGTCAAGGCGCCATTCGCCGGCGAAGCCGAGCTGGCGATCGCTTCCGACCGGGTGCTGGCGTTGCGCTCGCTGACCCTGCCGGCGGAAGGCGCGACGATCGAAGTGCCGGTCGGCGCCGGCTGGGGCAGTGGCGTCTACGCGCTGGTCAGCGCCTATCGTCCGCAATCCTCGGGTTCGGCGCCCGGTGCGGCAGGGCCGCGCGGCCCGGGGCGCGCGGTTGGAATCGCCTGGCTCGGCATCGATGCGAGCCCGCGTACTCTCGACGTGGCGCTCGCCGGACCCGATGTCGCACGGCCGCGCGGGCCGGTCGACATCCCGATCAAGGTGGCCGGGCTCGCCGCCGGCGAGGAAGCCTATGTCACGCTGGCGGCGGTCGACGAGGCGGTGCTGAAGCTGACCGATTTCGCCAACCCGGCACCCGAGAAACATTATTTCGGCAAGCGCCGGCTCGGGGTCGAGTTGCGCGATGTGTACGGCAGGCTGATCGATCCGCGCGCCAACGGAATCGGCGTTTTGCGCAGCGGCGGCGACCAGTTCGCCAAGCGCTCGGTCGCAGGCCTCCCCGACAAGAGCAGCCGGGTCGTCGCATTATATTCGGGGATCGTGCGGCTCGACCGCGACGGCGCCGCGACAATCCGGTTCGACATTCCCGATTTCCAGGGCCAGCTCAGGCTGATGGCGGTGGCGTTTTCGGCCGACAAGCTCGGCTCGGCGTCGGGCGCGGTGACGGTTCGCGATCCGGTCGTGACGTTGGTGTCGCTGCCGCGCTTTCTGGCGCCCGGCGACACCGCGCAGATCGGGCTCGTCATCAACAATCTCGAAGGTCCGGCCGGCGACTACCGGCTGAAATTCGCCGTGAGCGGTGCCGGCGCCTTCGCCACGCCGGTAGAGCGCGCGATCCCGCTCGGCCCCGGCCAGGGCTTTACCGCCACCTTCCCGCTCGCGGCGGCGACACAAGGCAACATCGCGCTGCGCCTCGAACTGAGCGGCCCCAATGATCTGCGCATCGCGCGCGATTTCACGCTCGGCGTGCGCCCGGCGCAGGCCTACCAGCTGCGCCGCTTTGTCGGCCGCCTCGAGCCGGGGCAGAGCGTGACGCTCGACGACAGCGCCACCGACGAGTTCCTGCCCGGCACGGCCGAGGCATTGCTGACCGTCAGCCCGCGCCCGGATTGGGACGTGCCCGGCCTTTTGCGGGCGCTCGATCGCTACGCCTATGGCTGTATCGAGCAGACGATCAGCCGGGCGCTGCCGCTCCTCTACGTCGACAAGGTCGCCGCGTTGTGGCGCACCGAGCCGGGCTTCGCGCCGGCCGCGACGATCGAGCGCGCGATCGGGCAAATCGTCGAGTTGCAGCGCTCGGACGGCAGTTTCGGGGTGTGGAACGACAGCGGCGACACGGTGCCGTGGCTTAACGCTTATGCGAGCGACTACCTGCTGCGCGCCAGGGAGCACGGCAGGACGGTGCCGGACTACGCGCTGACGGCGGCGCTGGGCTGGTTGCGCGACTATGTCCGGCAGCAGCGCGGCGACGCCAGGACCCTGCCGGCGATGGCCTACGCGCATTACGTTCTGGCGCGCGCCAAATCGGGCGAACTCCCGGCGTTGCGTTATTTCGCCGACACGCAGCTGGCCAATCTGCCGACTCAGCTTGCGCGGGCGCAGCTTGGCGCGGCGCTCGCCGCCCATGGCGACATGGCGCGCGCGACGGCGGCTTACGACGCGGCGCTCGCGCCGCCGGCAAGGCGCCCGCCCGGTCTGCGCCATGTCGATTACGGCAGCGACCTGCGCGACAGCGCCGGGGTGGTCGCGTTCGCCGGCGGCCCCGGCGCCGATGCCGCGATGGCGCCGCGACTGACCGCGGTGATCGACCGGATCGGCGAATTGTTCGCGCGCGCCCGCCGCACCAGCACGCAGGAACAGGCGTGGCTGTTGATGGCGGCCGAGGCGGCGGCTCGAGCCAGCGGCGGCGAGATGGTTGTCGCCACCGGCGACACCGCGCCGCAGACTCGCACCGACCCGCTCTATTTCCGCCGTCCGCTTGGGATCGGCGCGGCGCCGATGTCAGTCGCCAATCGCGGCGCCGCGCCGGCCTGGCGAACGGTCTCGATCACCGGCGTGCCGAAGGCCGATCTGCCGGCCGAAAGCAGCGGCTACTGGGTCGGCCGTTGGGTGTTCCGCCCGGATGGCACGGAGGCGGATCTGACGAAGGTGCGGCAGAGCGATCTGTTCGTCGTCGTGATCAAGGGCAGGCGCACCGACGCCTCGCGCGCGGCCCGCAGCCTCGTCGTCGACCTGCTGCCGGCCGGGTTCGAGATCGAATCGGCGATGGCGGGAAGCGATTCCGCCGCGCAGTACCCGTGGCTGAAAAAGTCGACCGAGGCGGCCTATACCGAGGCGCGCGACGACCGCTACATCGCCGCGCTCGATCTCGGCGAAGGCGTCGGCGAATTCAGTCTGGCCTATGTCGTGCGCGCGGTGACGCCGGGTGCGTTCAAATACCCCGCCCTCGTCGTCGAGGATATGTACGAACCCGAGACATCAGGCCGCACCGCGATCGGCACGCTCGACGTGCAGGCGCGATAAGCCTCGGTCGCCCACCACTACAGGGGCGGAAGGTATCTGGCCCGTACCATATTGGAGGGGGAATTGGGCCGGCAGCGGCGCAAAGCATTCTGGATCGGAGCAGCCATCGCTCTGGGTGGAGTTCTGATCGCAGGATATCTCGTCCTGCCCTCCCCGTCGCCAGAACGAGCCCGCCTCCTGTCGGCGCTGGTGCTGGCCCGCGACGGCTCGATTCTGCGCGGCTTTCTGACCGCCGACAGCAAATGGCGCTTGCCGGCGACGGCGGACGAGGTCGACCCGCTCTATCGCCGGATGCTGATCGCCGCCGAGGACCGGCGCTTTGCCGCGCATCCCGGGATCGATCCAATTGCCCTGCTGCGCGCAATCGGTCAACTCGTGTCGCACGGCCAAATCGTCTCGGGCGCGTCGACCCTGACGATGCAGGCGGTGCGCCTGCTGGAGCGCCGGCCCCGCACCCTCGCGGCGAAATTGGAAGAAATGGCGGCGGCGCTCGGCCTGGAGCGGCGCCTCGGCAAGGACGGCATTCTCGGCCTCTATCTGACGCTGGCGCCGTTTGGCGGCAATCTCGAAGGAGTGCGGGCGGCGAGCCTCGCGTATTTCGGCAAGGAGCCGCGCCAGCTGTCGCCGGGCGAGGCCGCCCTCCTGGTGGCGCTGCCGCGCTCTCCCGAAACGCTGCGCCCCGACCGCCATCCCGATCGGGCTCGCCTCGCCCGCGACGCGGTCCTCGAACGGATGCAGGCAAAGGGGATCATCTCACGCACCACGCTGGCCGAGGCGCGCGCCGAGCCGGTCCCCGAGCAGCGGCTGGCGCTGCCGTTTCACGCGCCGCATCTGGCGGCGCAATTGCGCGTCGCGAACCCCGGCGCGCCGGTGCAGCCGACCACGATCGACCCGCTGCTCCAGCGCCAGGTCGAGGCGTTGCTGCGCCGCGAGGCCGCCGCCCTCGATCCCTCGGCGACGCTCGCGGCGCTGGTCGTCGACAATCGCGAGCGCGCGGTCATCGCCTATGTCGGCAACGCCGATTTTGCGTCCGTCGCGCGGCGCGGTACCCTCGACATGGCGCGGGCGGTGCGCTCGCCGGGCTCGGCACTGAAGCCGTTCATCTATGCGCTGGCGTTCGATCGCCTGATCATCCACCCGCAGACCGTGCTCGACGATCGGCCGCGCCATTTCGGCGATTATGCGCCGGCCGATTTCGACGGGACCTTCCAGGGCGAGGTCAGCGCGGCCGAGGCGCTGCGCTATTCGCTCAACGTGCCCGCTGTTGCCGTTCTCGACCGGCTCGGCCCGCTCCGCTTCACCGGCGCACTCGCCGTCGCCGGGATCAGACTGCATCTGCCGCGGCCCGAAGCCGAGCCCGGGCTCGCGGTGGCGCTCGGCGGCGCCGGACTGTCGCTGTTCGATCTCACCCAACTCTATGTCGCGCTGTCGCGGGATGGCGTGGTCGCCGGGCTGCGCACTGTCCCGCCGTCCGGGGCCGACGATGACCCGGCGGCAACGGCGATCTTCGGGTCGGCGGCCGCGTGGTACGTCACCGACATTCTCGGCAACGCACCGGCGCCGCCCGGCATGTTGCCGCAAGAGGTGCGGCGCGGCCGGCGGCTCGCGTTCAAGACCGGAACCTCGTACGGGTACCGCGACGCCTGGGCGGTCGGCTACGATGCGCAGGTGACGATCGCGGTGTGGGCGGGACGGCCGGACGGCACCCCAATCGCGGGCCAGAGCGGCCGTGTTACGGCGGCGCCGGTGGTGTTCAAGATCGCCGACCTGCTCGGCCCGGCAGCGTCCGGCAGCACGCCCGAGGCGCCGCCCGGCGTGTTGCGGGTCGGCCGGCGGGAATTGCCGCCCGCCCTGCGGCGTCTCGATCCGGCGCCGATCGAGGGTCCCGGCCGTCAACGGAACCCCCCCGGCCCCAAAATCCTCTACCCGCCGGACGGCGCGGTCGTGGCGTGGGACGGGGCCGATCTGCCGCTCGAAGCGGCCGGCGGCAAACCGCCATTGCGCTGGCTGGTCGATGGGCGGCCGTTGCCGCCGATGCCACCCCGCCGCACGCTCCATTGGCGGCCCGACGGCATCGGCTTCGCGCGGCTGACCGTCATCGACGCAAGGGGGCGCAGCGCGCGGGCCACGGTGCGACTGGCGCCCTGAGGGTCTCGCTCAAAATGAAGTTCAATGTATCCCCTGGATTCCCGCTGTCGCGCGCTCAATGCTGCCGGTGCATGCCTGGCCGCGTCTGCTGCGTTCCATCGTAGCCGCGCAAGGTATTATAGGCCGCTATCTGATCGGAGCTTAGCAGCGCGCGCATGGCGAGGTGATATTTGAGATGCGTGTAACGCAGTTCGCCCTGGAGCTGGCTGATATCGGCGACGACGCGGCGCAGGCCCGCATCGTCGATGCGGCCGGCGGCGAAGGCCAGGTCGAGTTCTTCCTCTTTCGCCAACAAAGCCTCGCCGATCAGCACCGCCGCTTTTTGCATGTCCTCGAAGAGCGCACGCGTGCGGACGCCCTGCGCCTCGGATAGGTCGAGAGCGCGTGCCAGTTCGAGAACGTGCCTCGGCCCCGGGTAGCTGTTGAGTTCGGCCGCAAGCGCCAGCCCCATGCCGCGCCCGGCCCGCAGATCCTCGACCTGCTGTTGCGACAGCGCTTTGAGCCCGCGGTTCTGCATCCCGGCATAGGGCAAGGTTTCGGCGCGCAGACCGGGGAGAGCCGCGATCAGCAGGCCGCAGGCGATCAGCATTCCGAATGCCGGCATGGTCGCACCTTCCTCGGGATTGCCGCCCGCGCCGCCGACTCCGCGGCAAACGATCAATCGACCGTGGCGGGGGCGCGGTGCTGAAAGCGCGCGGTCATCGCGTCGAGCCGCGCCGCGGTCAGGCATTCCTCGTATTCGCGCGCCATGGAAGCGGTGACGACCTCGACCATCAGCCGGTTCTCGATCCAAACCTCGATGACATGGAAAAACGGCTTCTCCCCCGGAATCCCGCGGCCGAACAGCTTGGTACGCCAGCCCTCGCGCGCGCCGATGCGCTCGATCTCCTCCTGCGCCAGCGGCACCGACAGCAGCAGGTGAAACGGCCAGGATCGCGGCGCCGGGGTTTCGCCGAAGACGACCTGATCGCCGTCCTTCGGGATATCGAGGGTGACCCCTTCCGGGTAGACCTCGATCATCGAGCCGTGCGCGTCGCCGCTGGTCGCCATGAAGGCGCCCGCGAGCGGCCCGAACGGATAGCATTTGCCGCCCATCAGCTCGGCCAGCACCTCGGCGACGTGGCGCGGCTCGCGCGCCGGGATCGATACGTGATGGATCATCGCAACCTCCCGATTTGATCGTCGCCCGATATTATCGTAAATTGGCCGACGGTTCAGCGTCCTTCGCGCCGCCATGCCGCGATCAACAGGCCGATCGCCAGCAGCAACGCCGCGATGGCGGGGAACAGCGGCATCTCGCTGAAGCCGGTCACGACGTAATCGCTGTTTTCGCGCAGCCCCATCCAGCTGTGACCGGCGGCGGCGCGGCCGGACGACACGCGGCGGATTTCCGGGATCGCGCCATCGCCGACCCAGAACACCCCGCCGCCGCTCGCCCGCGACATCGGGCCGAGCCGCTCGGCGGTCCCACGGACATCGGAGAATTCGACCGGGTTGAGCGGGCCGGCCGCGGCAAGCGCGGTGCGGGTTCCGTCGCCAACCCGGTAGAGCCCCATCTGCGCGATTGGCGCGGTGCCGGTGCTGCGCCCGCCCTGGGTCGCGGTCAGGGCGAGGCTCGTCGTGGTGCCGTCGGGCGCGGTCACGGTCACCGGGCGATCGTCCGGTTCGAGCGATTGCCGGGTTACGACGAGCCGGTCGCCGTCGATCGCGGCGCGCAGGTCGTTCTCCTCGAGATCGGGCTCCTTCATCAGCCAATAAGCAAGCCGCCGCAACAATTCGGTCTGCGGTCCGCCGCCTTCGAAGCCGCGCGCCCACAGCCACATCTGGTCGGAGAGAAGCTGCGCCACCCGGCCCTTGCCGACCCGGTCCAGGATCAGCAGCGGCTCACCGCGCCCGCCGTTCAGAATGGTCGTGCCGCGGTGCCGGCGCGCCTCGACATGGCGGAACCAGCGGCCCCAGCTTGGCGCCTCGCCGGGTTTGCCGGCGCCGGGCAGATCGTCGGTGACCGGATGGCGCCGGCCGGGCTCGCTCAGCTGCGGCTTGAACCCCTCCTCGGAGATGTTGCCGGTCGGCTCGGTCGGCAGGATCTCGCCGAGCGGCGTGCGCCAGAGGCTCGTCGGCGTGCCGAAATGCGGGCCGGCGGCTTCGAGGAGGGCGCCGCCCTTGCGCACATAGCGCACGACATTCTCGATATAGGCCTGCGGAATGATGCCGCGCTGGCTGTAGCGGTCGAAGATGATCAGGTCGAAATCGTCTAATTTGACGTCGAACAGCTCGCGGATCGGAAAGGCGATCAGCGACAATTCGCGGATCGGCGTGCCGTCCTGCTTTTCGGGCGGGCGCAGGATCGTGAAATGCACCAGATCGACCGACGGGTCGGATTTGAGGATGTTGCGCCATACCCGCTCTCCGGCATGCGGCGCGCCCGAGACCAGGAGGACCCGGAGCCGGTCGCGCACCCCGTTGACGACGATCGCGGCGCGGTTGTTGGCGAGGGTCAATTCATCGGGCCCGGGCTCGACCTCGATTTCGAGCACGTTCGGACCGCCATGGTCGATCGGGATCGACAGCGGCACGTCGCGGCCGACCGGCACCATCAGCGAACGCGGCGCGCCGCCATCCTTGCGCCAGGTCACGCGCGCCTGACGCTCGGCCGCGCCGGCGGTGTTGCCGCGCGGGTTCGTTTGAACCGGCGGCGCCGGCAGATCCTCGACCCGGATCGTCAGCGGCGTCTCCTTGCCGACGAGGCCGAAGCTCGGCGCCTGGGCGATCGCGAGACGCCGGTCGCGCTCGTCACGTCTGCCGGACAGCAGCACGTGCAGCGGCGCGCCCAATTCGCGCGCGGCAATTTCCGGCGCGGCGAGCGGAACATCGTGGACCTGGCCGTCGCTGATCATGATCAGCGCGGCGATGCGTTGCCGCGGCAGGTCCGCCATCGCCCGGCCAAGGGCGCCGAACAGATTGGTGCCGCCCTCGCCGCTGCCGGGTAGCGGCTTGCCGGTGCGGATGACCCGGACATCGAGTTCGCGCTGCTGGGCAAGCCGCTCGTTGAGCGCCACCAGCGCGGCCTCGGTGGCCTCGCGGCGGTTGCCGATCGCCTGGCTCGGCGATTCGTCGACGACGACGACCGCGATGTCGCGCAGCGCCGAGCGCTTCTCCTCGACCAGCGAGGGGTGGACCAGGATCGCCAGCAGCATCGCGAGCGCGGCGCCGCGCCAGGCGATGCCGCGCGCCCGGCGCCAGAGGCCGAGCGCCAGCACCGCGAGACCGATTCCGGCGAGCGTCGCGATCGTCCACCACGCCAACAGCGGAGCGGCCGCGATCGTATAGGCGCTGCCGCCGATCGCCGCGATCATCGCCGCTGCCGTCGGTTCATTGGCATGAGGATGCCCCCGGCCGCTCAATTTCAATTGTCATCCCGGCGAAAGCCGGGATCCACCGATCCGCTCCCGAGCGGGTTGACAGATGGATCCCGGCCTTCGCCGGGATGACAACTAACGGGAGGTGACCTCGCCCGGTCATTGGCCGAGGCGCTCGAGGATCGCCGGGACGTGCACCTGATCGGTCTTGTAGTTGCCGGTCAGCACGTACATGACGAGGTTGACCCCGAACCGCGTCGCGATCTCGCGCTGCGGCTCGCCTCCGGGCACGCAGGCAAAGGCGGGGCGGCCCTGCTCGTCGACCGCCCAGGCCCCGGTCCAGTCATTGCCGCCGACGATGACGCTGGCGACCCCGTCATTGACCCGGTCGCCGACCGGCTCGATCCATAGCTGACCGCCGTTCCAGCGGCCGGGAAACTCGTGCAGCAGGTAAAACGATTTGGTCAGAACATGGTCGGGCGGCACCGGCGCCAGCTGCGGGATCTTGACCCCGCCGACCAGCCGACGCAGGCGCGCTTGGGCCGATGCGGCGCTGCCGAACGGCCCCGGAACCCCCCCGCCCGCCTCGCGCGTGTCGAACAGGATCGTGCCGCCGGTTTCGAGAAAGCGGTTAATGCGCTCGACCGCGCGCGGCGAAGGCGGCGCCTGCTCGGCCGTCACCGCCCAGTAGAGCAGCGGAAAGAAGATCAATTCGTCGCTTTCGATGTCGACCCCGAGCGGCTCGGCGGTTTCGACCGCAGTGCGGCGGTTGAGGGTCGCGGTCAGGCCGACGAGGCCGGCGCGGGTCGCCGCGTCAACCGTCTGGTTGCCGGTGCGAATATAGGCGAGGCGCAATTCGGAGGTGGCGCGCACGACAAACGCATCATCGGCCCGGCCCGGCGCCGGCGCCAGTAGTGCGATCACGAGCGCCAACCCCGCCGCAACGCCAGCGGGGCGGCGCCGCAACAGGCCGCGCAGCGCGTATGCGATCACCAGATCGATCAGCACCAGCAGAAAAGCCGCGGTCAACAATGGCGGCCGAAAATCGATTTCGGCGCCCTTGCGGCCAAAGGTTTCGCGTGCAACCCCGTCCGGCAGCTCGCCGATCGGCTTCATCTCGGAAATCCCGGCCGACAGGTTGAGGGCGCGCCGCGAGTCGGCGGCGCCGTAGAACCCCGGCGGATGGCGCGGCGAGGGGATCGCGGTCGCGATCTCCCTGCCGGAAATCGGCCGGGCGGTCGGCGGCGCGCGCTGCAGCCGGCCGAACCCGTCCAGCGTGTCGAGCGGCGCCAGCGCATCCTCGCTCGCGGCCGCGACGCCTTGGCTCATCGCGACGGTGCGGCGCAGCATCTCGACGTACAGCCCGGACAGCGCCAGATCGGACCAGTCGGTATTGGCCGTGGTGTGCACCAAAACGGTCCAGCCCCGGCCCAGCCGGTCGGCGGTTACCAGCGGGGTGCCGTCGGCGAGCCGCGCCCAGGTCTTGTTGGCGAGGTCGAGATCGGGCTCGGCGAGGACCTGGCGGGCCACGGTCACATCGGTCGGGATCGCGAGCCCGGCAAACGGGCTGTCGCTGGTGAACGGCGCCAGCTTGGCCGGCTTTTCCCACGACAGCGCGCCGCCGATCGTGCGCCCGCCATGGCGCAGCCGCACCGGCAGCAGGCGGTCGCCCTGCTCGGCCAATCGCGGTCCGGCGAAGCGGAGCAGAACGCCGCCTTCCTCGATCCACTTGCGGACCGTCGCCTCCTCGGACGGCGCGGCCGGGCCGGCATCGGAATAGATCAGCATCGCGATCTCGCGTTTCAGCAGATCGGTGGCGGCGCCGCGGCGCACTTCGGTAAACGGCCCGAGCGCGCGTTCCAGGTAATAATGCTCGCTGAGCAGCTGCTGGCCGGATGTGTTCGGCGCGGCGGCGATGCCCACCGGACGGCGCCGCCACAATTCGTCGACCAGCAGAACCCCGCCCGCGGATTCTTCGCCCTCGATCTCGATCCGGGCGACCCGGTTGCGCAGTTCGGTGGGCAACGGGAGCCGCACGATGACGCTGCCGTCGCCGGTGCCGATGGTCGCGGCTTCGCGGCCGAGCAGCGCGCCGTCGTCGCCGCTCGCCCGCAGCGCGACCGGGCGCGGCACCGGCGCCGGCAGCGAGCGCACGACGATCCCGATTTCCTTCCCGGTCGGCTCACCGGCGACCGAATCAGCGGCCGCCAGAAGCGGCGCGTCGGCCGGGCCGGCCGCGACGTAGCGCACCGGGCCGCGCCCGGCGAGATAGGCAGCGAGCGCGGCGCCGCCGCCGTCCTCGACATCGTCGCTGAGCCACACGATCGTGCTGTCCCGCGGCAACGGCATCGCCTGGAGCCGCGCGAGCGCGCTCTTGCGGTCGACCGGCCACGGTTTCGGCTGCAGCGCCTGGATTGCCGCGCGCGCATCGGCGGCCCGGATCGGCGCGAGCGCCGGAGCCGGCTCGCCGGAGGCCGGCGGCGCGGTCGCGACCGGCACGATCTGACGATTCTCGCGCTCGGCTTCCGCGAGCAAATCGAGGGCCGCCGCCTGGCGCTGGCTCCAATCGCGCGCCGCCGACCAGCCGTCGTCGATGATCAGCGCCACCGGCCCGTCACCGGGCAGCCGCGCTTGCGGATTGAGCAGCGGATGGGCCAGCGCGAGGATGATCAGGGCCGCGGCTGTGGTGCGCAGCAGGATCAGCCACCACGGCGTGCGCGCCGGCGTCTCCTCGCGCGGGACCAGCCCGAGCAGCAGACGGATCGCCGGAAAGGCGATCCGGCGCGGCGCCGGCGGCGTCACTCGCAGCAGCCACCAGATCGCCGGCAGCGCGGCCAGCGCGGCCAACAGCCACGGCGCGGCGAAAGCGAGCGACCCGAGCGCGAGCATCAGGGCACCAAAGACGGGAGGCTCGGACGGGCATGGGGGCGTCCTTCGAGACGGCCGCTTCGCGGCCTCCTCAGGATCAGGTAAGCCTTTAATGCCACATACAAATGTTCCTCATCCTGAGGAGCACCCCAGAGGGGTGCGTCTCGAAGGACGCACGGCATCGATGCAACCGATTGAAAGAGATGTCTCATCGCCGGCGATCCGCGGCGAGGGCGGCGTGCAGCGCGAGGAGGGCCAGATGCGGCGCGCGGTCGGTGCGGTGGTAGCCGAGCGTCCAGCCGACCGCTCGCGCGATGGCGGCCAAGCCTTCGCGATGACGCCGGAAGCGCACAGCATAATCCTCGCGCACGGTTTCGACCCGGCTGATCACAACTTCGTCGCGCTCCTCGACCCCGGCGAAGCGGACCCGCCCGGCAAACGGCAGATCCTCCTCGGCCGGGTCGGCGATCTGCAGCAGATGGCCCTTGAGCCCGGCGCCGGCAAACTGCGCGACCGCGGTATTGATTTTGTCGAGCGGCGCCAGAAAATCGCCGATCAGCACGAGCTGGCCTGAGCGCGGCAGCGGCTCGAAGGCCGGCATGCCGAAATCTCCCCCCGCGGCATCCCCCGTCTCGCCGGGGGCGCGCTCGATCAGCTGGACCAGACGGCTCAGCGCCACCCGCCCGGTCATCGGCGCGACGCCGCTGCCGATCAGGGTCAGACGCTCGCCGCCGCGCACGAGGAGGCTCGCGAGCGCGACCAGGATCAATTCGGCCCGGTCCCGTTTGGTCGGCCATCCGGCCCCCGCGATGTACCCGGCCGAACTGTAATCCATCGACGCCGAGGGATCGCGCCACAGCCAGACGCTCTGAGCCGCTTCCCATTCGGTCTCGCGCACATAAAGGCGCTGCGACTTGGCGCTCTCGCGCCAATCGATGCGGCCCGCCGCGTCGCCCGGCTGATACTGGCGGAATTGCCAGAAGGTCTCGCCCTGACCGACGCGGCGCCGTCCGTGAACGCCTTGGGCCACCGTCGCGGCGACCCGCTCGGCGGCGACCAAGAGCGGCGGCAGCGCGGCGGCCGCCTGTTCGGCCCGGCCGCGCAGCGGCAGCGCCGCTCCCCCGGTTCCGGGACGGCGCGGCGTCAGGGCGGCGATCGCCCGCTCGGCAATCGCCCGATTTGAGATCACCGCAGCGGTGCCGCCATCTGTTCGATCACCTGAACGACGCTGACCCCCTCGGCCCGGCCGGCGAAGCTGACGGCCATGCGGTGGCGCAGCACCGGCGGCGCAAGCGCGACGACGTCGTCGACCGAGGGCGCGTAGCGCCCGTCGATCAGCGCCCGGGCGCGGCAGGCGAGCATCAGCGCCTGGCTCGCGCGCGGCCCCGGTCCCCAGGCGACAAAGCGCCGCGCGCCCTCGGCCGCCGGGTCGGGCCGGCCCGCGGCGACCAGCGTCAGGATCGCGTCGACGACGCTGTCGCCAACCGGGATGCGCCGCACCAGGCGCTGGGCCGCGAGCAATTCGTCAGCCGACATCGCCTGCCGCGGCAGCTGCTCGGCGAGGCCCGTCGTGGCGATCAGCATGCGCCGCTCGGCCTCGCGGTCGGGATAATCGACGTCGATCTGCAACAGGAAGCGGTCGAGCTGCGCTTCGGGCAGCGGGTAGGTGCCTTCCTGCTCCAGCGGGTTTTGCGTCGCGAGCACATGAAACGGCCGCGGCAGCGGATGGTATTGCCCGGCGATCGACACCCGGCTTTCCTGCATCGCCTGCAACAGCGCCGATTGGGTGCGCGGGCTGGCGCGGTTGATCTCGTCGGCCATCAGCAGCTGGCAGAACACCGGGCCGGGGATGAAGCGGAACGAGCGCCGCCCGGTCTCGCTCTCCTCGAGCACCTCGGAGCCGAGGATGTCGGCCGGCATCAGATCGGGAGTGCATTGGATGCGCTTGTCGTCGAGCCCGAGGATCGTGCCGAGGGTTTCGACGAGGCGCGTCTTGGCGAGGCCGGGGACGCCGATCAGCAATGCGTGGCCGCCCGACAACAGCGTGATCAACGCTTGCTCGACCACCTCGGCCTGGCCGAAGATGATTTCGCCGATCCGCTGGCGCACCAGGCTGAGGCGCTCGCCCAGCGCTTCGACCTCGGTGACGAGATCGGCCGGATTGGCGTTTGCCTGGGCGTTTACCGATGTGGTTGAGTTCAAGGTATCCGACCCCTCTTCACGCGGACCCTCTTCACGCGCGATCCCGCAGCCGACACTGATGGAAAACCCCGCCTCGGGCAATTCTTCCGCGATACCCGCGCGCCGGGATCGCCCGCCCGCGATCGAACTCGCCGATCTCGACATGCGGATCGCGCGGGATGGGATGTGGTTCTATCGCGGGTCTCCGATCAACCGCGTCCCGCTCGTCAAGCTGTTCGCCTCGGTGCTGCGCCGCGAGCCCGACGGCGGTTACTGGCTGGTGACGCCGGCCGAGCGCGGCCGGGTCACGGTCGAGGATGTGCCGTTCATCGCGGTCGCCCTCGATGTGCAAGGCGAGGGCCATGACCAACAACTGATCTTCCGGACCAATCTGGACGAGATTGTGACGGCGGGACGCGACCACCCGTTGCGCGTCGAGACCGCTGCCGACGGCACCCCGGCGCCCTATATCCTGGTGCGGCCCGGGCTTGAGGCACGGCTATCGCGCGCGGTCTTTTACGAGCTGGCCGATCTGGGCCATGAAGAAGAGGTCGCCGGCGAGACGAAATTTGGGGTGTGGAGCGGCGGCGCGTTCTTCGAACTCGGCGACCCGGGTGAGGATTACTAAGCAAGAAGCCACTTTATTGTCGTCCCGGCGAAAGCCGGGACCCATTTGTCAACCGGCTCGGGAGCGGATCGGTGAATCCCGGCTTTCACCGGGATGACAAACTCGAATGGCCGGCGCTCTCGACGAGCGACTCATCAGGATTTTCTCGCACATGGTCCGAAATCACGTGATCGAGCGCCTCTCTGGCCAGCAACCGGGCCGGCGCGGCTTTGGCGGCACCGACGATCCGGCCGAGGCGGCCGCGTTTCGGCACGCGATCCGCGGCGATCATGATCTCAACCCCGGCCTCACCCTGCCGAGCACGGCGCTGCGGCCGGCCGCGGTGCTTGTGGCGCTGGTCGATCACGCGCACGGCATGTCGATCCTACTGACCCAGCGCACCGCGCACCTGACCGCGCATGCCGGGCAGATATCGTTTCCCGGCGGCCGCATCGAGGAAGCCGATGCCGATGCGATCGAGGCAGCGTTGCGCGAGACCGAGGAAGAGGTCGGACTGCCGCGCGACCGGGTCAGCGTGATCGGCCAGCTCGACACTTATGTCACCGGCACCGGGTTCGAGATCACCCCGATCGTCGGCATCGTCGCGCCGCCGTTCCCGCTGGCGATCGACCCGTTCGAAGTCGCCGAGGCGTTCGAGGTGCCGCTCGCCTTCATCCTCGACCGGCGCAACCATCAGCGCGTCGAGCGCGAATCCGCCGGCCGCACGCGCTGTTTCTTTGTCCTGCCCTACGAAGGCCGCAACATCTGGGGCGCGACCGCCGGAATCCTGGTCAATCTGGCCGAGGTACTGGCAGAGTGATCGCGCCATGCTCCGGGTCCTTCTCACGATCGTCGTGCCGCTGCTGCTGCCGACCCTGCTTTACGTCGGCTGGATAAGCTTGCTGCAGTGGCCGGGGAACGGCGAGACGCTGCGCTGGACCGATCTGCCGTGGGTATGGCTCGCGCTGGCCGGCGCGCTGCTGCTGGCCGTTGTGCTGGTGGTCGTCACCGTCCATTTCGGCGAGCCTGAAACCGGGCAGTACATGCCGCCGCGCTATGAGGACGGCCGCGTCGTCCCCAGCCACATTGATCCCAAACCGGCCCCGTGACCCCGTGACAAACATCGCGCCGTTGCCCTGGCTCGACGAGCCGGCCACGCGCGCCTTGCTCGCCGCGCTGCATCAGGCGGGGATCGCGGCGCGTTTTGTCGGCGGTTGCGTGCGCGACGCGCTGCTCGGCCGGCCGATCGCCGATATCGACCTCGCCACCCCGGCCCGCCCCGAGGAAATCATCGCCGCGCTCGCCAAGGCCGGCATCAAGACCGTGCCGACCGGGATCGCGCACGGCACGGTGACGGCGGTGGTCCGCGCCCGGTCCGATTGCCGTGGGCCGCCGCGCCACTTCGAGATCACCACCTTGCGCCGCGATGTCGAGACCGATGGGCGGCATGCCCGGGTCGCCTTCGACGCCGACTGGGTAGAGGACGCCGCGCGCCGCGATTTCACGATCAACGCGATCTATCTCGACCCGGACGGGACCGTGCATGACCCGGTCGGCGGGCTGGCCGACCTCGCCGCGCATCGGCTGCGCTTTGTCGGCGATCCGGCGCAACGCATCGCCGAGGATGTGCTGCGAATCTTGCGCTACTACCGCTTCGAGGCGCGCTTCGGCATTGGCAGCGGCGACCCCGCCGCGCGCGCCGCGTGCCGCGAAGCGGTGTCGCAGCTTGCGACGCTTTCGGCCGAGCGGGTCGCGCAGGAGCTGTTGCGGCTGCTGACGGTGCCGGACCCGGTCCCGGCGCTCCGCATGATGGCCGAGGACGGGGTGCTCGCGACGACCCTACCCGAGGGCACAAGGCGCGGCCGGCTCGAAAAATTGATCCCGATCGAGCCGGCGCCTGACAAGCTGCGCCGCCTCGCGGCACTTGTCGCCGTCGATGCCGCGGGCGCGGCGGCGCTGGCCGGACGGCTGCGCCTGTCGAATGCCGCCCGCGACCGGCTGGTCGGCCTGGCGCCGCCCTGGTCCTTCGATGCCGCCGGCAACGCGCGAGCGCAGCGTCAGGCGCTCTATCGGCTCGGCCCCGAGCGTTACCGCGATCTCGCCCTGCTTACCGCCGCCGAGAGCGCCATGGAAGACGCCCGACTCGCCGAACTTCTGGCGCTGGCGGCCTCGTGGCATTCGCCGGGTTTCCCGCTGGCCGGGCGCGACGTGGCGGCGCTTGGCATCCCGCCCGGCCCCCGCATCGGCCGCCTGCTCGACGAAATGCGGCGCTGGTGGGAGGAGGGCGATTTCACCGCCGACCGCGCCGCGTGTCTGGCGCGCCTTCGAGAAATCGCCGCCGCTACGTGACCGCGATCGGCGAGCCGTTGGAGCCGGTCGCGCCCTTGATCGGCGCCGGCACGAAGATGAAGGCGAACTGATGTTTCTTGTCGGCGATCAATTCGTCGAAGACCAGGTTTTCTTGAATGAAAATCCCGTGCTTGCAGATCAGCTCGCCGTGCACCGGGAAGCCGAGGCTCTTGTCGGGATTGGGCAGGACCTCGACGCCCAAGGTGTCGGCGCCGGTCAGGCACAGATCCTTCTCGATGACCCAGCGAGCCACTTCGAGACCGATGCCCGGCTCGCCCGAGGTGTAGCGGTCGTTGTTCTTCATCCACAGCGACCCCCAGCCGGTGTGGAACAGTACCGCGTCACCCGGCTTGATGTCGCTCTCCTGGATGTTCTGGCGCTGCATGCAGGCGCGCAGATCGGCCAATGTGATCTCCTGGCCGGCATCCATCATGCCGTCCTTGAGCCCGGCCAGATCGAACAGATGGCCGCGGGTGAACAGCGGCTTCAGTTTCTCGGCTCCAAGTTTCTTCAGCCCGTAGGAATCGCCGATCTCGGCCGCGGTGAAGCCGTTGTAGAAGCGCATCTCGCTCTTGTCGCCGTCCTTGCCGAGCTGGATGCCGATATGGCCGAGCCCGTCGAACTGGGTGCCGGTCTGGCCGATCTCGGTGGCGAGGAAATCGTCGTAATAGACGAGCTTGTTGTCGCCGAACGGCCCGCCGGTCGGCCCGCCCGGGATGCGCAACACGAAGGCGCGCTGCCCGAACATCGGCATGCCGTTCTCGTAGACCCGGCCGAGCCGGTAGACCTTGCCGTCGCGGATCCACCTGGCGGCGTCGAGCACCTTCGCCGGCGTGATGTGGTTGGAGGCGCCGGCCTCGTCGTCCGCCCCCCATTTCGACGGCCACCATTTCTCGGCGCTCAATTTCACCGGCGCCGCCGGCTGCGCCTGAGCAGCGGCAATCGGCGCCAGCCCGAATTTGCCGTGCGCCGCGCCGGCCAGCGCCCCGGCGGCCCCGGCAATGCCGGCAGTCTTGAGGAAGGTGCGGCGGTCGGCGGTGGCCGGGGAATTCACGGGGGGATCGGCAGGCGAATCCGCAGTATCGGTCATCTCGCTTCCTCCCAAAGCGCGCATGCCTTGCCAGCATATGGAAAACTATCGGATCGGCCGGCTACAATGTCCAGGCCACGGATAGCGTCACAGTTTCGAGCTGGATGAACTTCGAGCGTCCTTCGAGACGGCCGCTTCGCGGCCTCCTCAGGATGAGGTTCTTTCTTAATGCCATCAACTGGTTACCTCATCCTGAGGAGCGCCCGAAGAGCGCGTCTCGAAGGACGCACGCGGCTCATGCAGCGCCAAACTGAGACATCTCGCAGGTCATGAGCAGCTTGTTCGACCCTGACCGTTCCGCCGAACGCCTGCCGGTGTCGCTGATCACCGGGTTTCTCGGCAGCGGCAAGACGACGCTGCTCAACCGGCTGGTGCAGCGCGCCGACATGGCCGACAGCGCGGTCATCATCAACGAATTCGGCGACGTCGCACTCGATCATCTGCTGGTCGCGCCACTCTCGGGCGAGGCGGTGGTGCTGGCGAGCGGCTGTCTGTGCTGCGCCGTGCGCGGCGATCTGCAAGACACGTTGCGCCGGTTGTTGATCGAGCGCGACCGCGGCGCGGTCCCGCGCTTCGCGCGCGTGCTGATTGAAACGTCGGGGCTGGCCGACCCGGCGCCGGTCGTCCAGCTGTTCCTCAACAACCCGCTGCTCGGCCATTATTTGCGGCTCGACGCGGTGATCGCGACGGTGGATTCGGTTCACGGCCGCGCCGCGCTCGCCGAGCATTGGGAGGCGAAGAAGCAGGCCGCGATCGCCGACCGGCTGCTGCCGACCAAGGGCGATATCGCCGCGCCGGCGGAAACCGAGCGCCTGACCCTGGCGCTGCGGGCGCTCAACCCGGCCGCCACGATCCACCCTGTCGTTCACGGGCAGATCGAACCGGGCGCGCTGTTCGGCGTCGGTCCGTTCGATGCGACGGCGTGGGATGCCAAGATGGCCGCGCTCGATCACGAGGCCCACGCGCATGTTCATGCGGTCGATGCGTTTTGCCTGAGCGCCGAGACGCCGCTCGACTGGGGCCGCTTTCACGACTGGCTCGGCCAGCTGCGCGCCGAGCGTGGCGAGCATTTGCTGCGCGTCAAGGGCATCCTCGACATCGCCGGCGAGGCCGGGCCGATCGCCGTCCATGGCGTCCACCACGTCTTCCACCCGCCGGTCGCCCTGCCGCGCTGGCCCGATGCCGAGCGCCGCTCG
>CAMATN010000082.1 GCA_945861155.1 Rhizobium sp. Q54 | reverse complement strand
AGGTCCGCGCCGGCGATCTCTCCGCGCGCGTTCCCGAGGGCGACAAGGACGACGAGCTGGTGTCGCTGAGCCGCGCCTTCAACCGGATGACCAACCAGATCCAGAGCCAGCAGCGCGAGCTGATCGAAGCCAACCGCGAGCTCGACGAGCGCCGGCGCTTTACCGAGACGGTGCTGACCGGGGTGTCCGCCGGCGTTATCGGCCTCGACCGCGGCGGCCGCATCTACCTGCCGAACCGCTCGGCGTCGGCGCTGCTCGGCGTCGATCTCGACCTGTCGGTCGGCGAGGATCTTGCCGAAATAGCGCCCGAGATGGCCGGGTTGCTGGAGCAGGCCGCCTTGCGCCCCGACAGGCTGGCCCAGGGCCAGGTCCAGATCGCCGGCGACAACAGCACCGCCACGCTGTTGGTCCGCATCGCCGCCGAATATGATCAGAGCGGCATCAGCGGTTTCGTCGTAACCTTCGACGACATTACCGAATTGCTCTCGGCCCAGCGCAAGGCCGCCTGGGCCGATATCGCCCGCCGCATCGCGCACGAGATCAAGAACCCGCTGACCCCGATCCAGCTTTCGGCCGAGCGCCTCAAACGCAAATATCTGAAGGACATCAAGAAGGATGCCGAAACATTCCAGATCTGCACCGATACGATCATCCGCCATGTCGAGGATATCGGGCGGATGGTCGACGAATTCTCATCCTTCGCCCGCATGCCGGCGCCGGTCTTGAAGCCCGAGGATCTGACGACGATTGTCGCGCAGTCGGTATTTCTCGAACGCACGGCCCATCCGAAGATCGTCTTCGAGACCCGTTTTGCCGGTCCGGTGCCGCTGCGCTGCGATGCGCGCCTCGTCGGGCAGGCCGTGATCAATATCGTCAAGAACGCGATCGAATCGATCGAGGGCCGAATCGCCGAGAATGGGCCCAGCCCGCCGGGAAAGATCGTTGTCACGGTCGAGGCGGAACGGCAGGTCGCGGTAACCGTCGAGGACAACGGCAAGGGCTTGCCGCGGCAGGGCCGCGAGCGCCTGACCGAGCCCTATGTCACGACTCGGGCGAAGGGCACCGGGTTGGGCCTCGCCATCGTCATGAAGATCATGGAAGATCACCATGGCGAGTTGGTGCTGTCGGACCGGGACGAGGGTGGAGCTCGCGTGCGGTTGGTGTTTGCCGCGGACGCGCACGCGGCAGGCCGCTCCGAGCCGTCCGCGCTGCCCGCAGAGTTGAGTTCGGTCGCCCATGGCGCATGACATCCTGATCGTAGACGACGAAGCCGATATCCGGATGCTGATCGCCGGGGTGCTGCGCGACGAAGGCTATGCCACGCGCGACGCCGCCAACAGCGACGAGGCCCTCGCCGCGATCCAGGCACGCCAGCCGACCCTGGTGATCCTCGACATCTGGTTGCAGGGCAGCGAACTCGACGGCATCACGATCCTCCACCGGATGCGGGCCGAAATGCCCTCGGTGCCGGTCGTCATGATCAGCGGCCACGGGACGATCGAGACCGCGGTCGAGGCGATCAAGATCGGTGCCTATGATTTCATCGAGAAGCCGTTCAAGAGCGACCGTCTGCTGCTGATCATCGCGCGCGCCATCGAGGCCGCCCAGTTGCGCCGCGAGAATGCGGAATTGCGGCTGCGCGCCGGGGGCGAACTCGACCTGGTCGGGGCGTCGCCGGCGATCAACCAGCTGCGCCAGCAAATCGAGCGAGTGGCCCCGACCGGCAGCCGCGTCCTGGTCACCGGCGCGCCCGGTTCCGGCAAGGAGGTCGTCGGCCGCTTGCTGCATGCCCGGTCGCGCCGCGCCGACGGCCCGTTTGTCCCGATCAATTGCGCGACGATGCGCCCTGACCGGCTCGAGATCGAGCTGTTCGGATGCGAAGCGAGCAATGACGGCGCGCCGCGCAAGATCGGCACGTTCGAGCGCGCCCATAGCGGCACGCTGTTTCTCGACGAGGTCGCCGACATGCCGCTCGAGACGCAGGGCAAGATTGTCCGCGCCTTGCAGGAGCAGACCTTCGAGCGGGTAGGGGGCTCGCGCCGGGTCGAGGTCGACGTGCGCGTCGTCGCCTCCTCCAATCGCGAATTGTCGGGCGAGATCTCGGCCGGGCGGTTCCGCGAGGATCTGTTCTATCGGCTCAACGTCGTGCCGATCCGGGTGCCGCCATTGCGCGAGCGACGCGAGGACATCCCGCTGCTGGCGCGCCATTTCATGCAGCGCGGGGCGGACGCGGCGCGGATCGGGGCGCGCGATTTCGGCGAGGATTCGCTGGCGGCGCTGCAGGCCTATACCTGGCCGGGCAATGTCCGCCAATTGCGCAACGTGGTCGATTGGCTGCTGATCATGGCGCCGGGCGAGACAACCGAGCCGGTGCGCGCCGACATGCTGCCCAACGAGATCACCGCGATCGCCCCCAGCGTCGTCAAATGGGACAAGGGCAGCGAGATCATGACTCTGCCGCTGCGCGACGCGCGCGAGGTGTTCGAGCGCGAATATCTGCTGGCCCAGGTCACCCGCTTCGGCGGCAACATCTCGCGCACCGCCTCCTTCGTCGGCATGGAGCGCTCGGCGCTGCACCGCAAGCTCAAATCATTGGGGGTCTTCGGCAACGACCGCCCGCTCAAGGTCGGCACGTGACGCGGCGGGATCGAGAATGCGCGTGCGTCGAGACTCGCCCGTTGGGCGCTCCTCAGCATGAGGTTGAGGTGGTGATTGCATTAAGAAAGAACCTCATCCTGAGAGATTGTGAATCTATCCGCGATCACCGGGACCGCCGCCGTGCGTCCTTCGAGACGCCCGCGTTGCGGGCTCCTCAGGATGAGGTTTTTTCTTAATGCTATCAAAGATATATCCTCATCCTGAGGAGGCGCGGAGCGCCGTCTCGAAGGACGCGCGATGGTATTGCAGTCGGTCTTTTTGGGTCGCTTGGATTGATTCACAAGCTCTGAGGAGCCCGCGTAGCGGGCATCTCGAAGGACGCGCGATCCCCGGTTATCGCCGTCAAAGGCGCTGACCCAGTGTCGCGCATCGCTTACGTCGCCGGCCGCTATGTGCCGCATCGCCAGGCCGCGGTGCATATCGAGGATCGCGGCTATCAGTTTGCCGACGGCGTCTACGAGGTGATCTCGGTGGTGGGCGGCCACCTCGTCGACGAGGAGCCGCACCTCGCGCGGCTGCATCGCTCGCTAGCCGAGTTGCGTATCCCGCTGCCGATGGAGGATGCGGCGCTCAAGATCGTGATCCGCGAGGTCGTGCGCCGCAATGGCGTCGACACCGGCATCGTCTATCTCCAGGTCACCCGCGGCGTCGCGCCGCGCGAGCACGCTTTCCCGAAAGCCGCGAAACCCGCCCTCGTCGTGACCTCGCGCCGCTCGCGCGCCCCCGATCCTCGTCTCGGGCGCGACGGCATCGCGGTCATCACGATCCCCGATATCCGCTGGCAGCGCTGCGACATCAAATCGGTGGCGCTGGTCGCCAATGTGCTGGGCAAGCAGCAGGCGCGGGAGGCCGGCGCCTACGAAGCATGGCAGATCGACCGCGACGGCAAGGTCACCGAGGGCACCTCGACCAATGCCTGGATCGTCACGCATGACGACATTGTGGTGACCCGCGCGCCCGACACCGCGATCCTCAGCGGCGTCACCCGCCTCGCAATCTTCGACATCATCCGCCGCGAAGGCTACCGCCTCGACGAACGTATGTTCTCCGTCGCGGAGGCAAAGGCCGCGCGCGAGGCCTTTCTGACCAGCACCACGGCCGATCTCCTGCCGGTAGTCCGCATCGACGGCGCGCCGGTCGGGGAGGGCACACCCGGCCCGCTCAGCCAAAAGCTGCGCGCGGCCTATTTCGCGCACGCCGCCTCCCCGGCATGAGCCCGGCGTCACCCCCGGTAGCGGATTTTGCGTCGCTGCGGCCGCCGCGCGCGATCCTGTTCGATTGGGACAATACCCTCGTCGACAGCTGGGCGACGATCCATGACGCGCTCAACTTTCTGATGCGCGCGATGGCGATGCCGGAATGGTCGCTGGCCGAGACCAAGGAACGGGTTCGGCTCAGCCTGCGCGAGGCGTTTCCGCTGTATTTCGGCGAACGCTGGGAAGAAGCGCGCGACATCTATCTCGATCGGTTCCGGGCGATCCACCTCGATCGGCTGATCCCGCTGCCCGGCCGCGAGGCGATGCTGCGCGGCCTTGCCGATCAGGGGATCTACCTCGGCATCGTCAGCAACAAGACCGGCGATCTGCTGCGGCGCGAAGTCGAGCGGCTGGGCTGGTCCGACATGTTCGGCAGCATCGTCGGTGCGGGGGACGCACCGGCCGACAAGCCGGCCTCGGAACCGGTTCACCTCGCGCTGGCCCCGAGCGGCGTGTCGGCGGGCGACGAGGTATGGTTCGTCGGCGACACCGCGGTCGATATGGAATGCGCCGAGAACAGCGGCTGCGTCGCGGTATTGCTGGGCGGAGCCGGGCCGCCGGAGGAGTTCGCCCGGTTCGCGCCGCAGCTCTCCTTCTCCGACGAGGCTGATCTGTTTCGCTCCGTCGAGGACTTGCGATTTGAGGGTCGACGCCCATCTTCGTAGGTGATACGGCGCGCCTTCGAGCCGATCGTCCCGATTCCAAAAGACGGGCGATCCGCGAGCTGGCCACCGCTCCAAAAAGATGGGGAGCCTACCCATGTCGAGCGAGAAATCGCAAAATGTTCAGGATGTTTTCTTAAACCATGTCCGCAAGAACAAGACCCCGGTAACGGTTTTCCTGGTGAACGGAGTCAAGCTTCAGGGGATCATTACCTGGTTCGATAATTTTTGCGTGCTGCTGCGGCGGGACGCGCATTCGCAGCTGGTGTACAAGCACGCGATCTCGACCGTGATGCCGGCGCAGCCGATCCAGCTGTTTGAGGGCGGCAAGGACTCGGACGAACCCTGAACAGCAGCGACAGCCCCGAGGACACTCCGCAGGATACCCGGCCGTCCGCCTCGATGGCGGCGTCGACGAACCGCGCGCTCGTCGTGTACCCGGCGGCGAAATCCCCTCCCTCCCGCGCTTCCGACGGCCCTAAGCGGTCGCTCGATGCCCGTCTCGACGAGGCGGTCGGGCTCGCGCGCGCGATCGAGTTGCAGGTCGTGCGGGCCGAGACCGTGCGCGTCGCGCGGCCGGTGCCGGCCACGTTGTTCGGCAAGGGCAATGTCGAGACGCTGCGCGGCATCATCGCCGACAACGCGATCGGGCTCGTCGTCGTCGATGGGCCGTTGACCCCGGTGCAGCAGCGCAACCTCGAACGACTCTGGCAGGCCAAGGTGATCGACCGCACCGGCCTTATTCTCGAAATCTTCGGCGCGCGCGCCCGGACCCATGAGGGGCGCTTGCAAGTCGAATTGGCGGCGCTGTCGTACCAGCGCTCGCGGCTGGTGCGGTCGTGGACCCATCTCGAGCGCCAGCGCGGCGGGTTCGGCTTTCTTGGCGGGCCCGGCGAGAGCCAGCTCGAAATCGACCGTCGCCTGATCGGCGAGCGCATCGCGCGCCTCAAGCGCGAGCTTGACGACGTGAAGCGCACCCGGGCCCTGCACCGCGAGGCGCGCCGGCGGGTGCCATACCCGGTGGTGGCGCTGGTCGGCTATACCAATGCCGGCAAATCGACCCTGTTCAATCGCCTGACCCGCGCGGCCGTCGGCGCCGAGGACATGCTGTTCGCGACGCTCGATCCGACGATGCGCCGCCTCGACCTGCCATCGGGCCGGAAAGCCATCCTGTCGGATACGGTCGGGTTCATCTCCGACCTGCCGACCCATCTTGTCGCCGCGTTCCGGGCCACGCTCGAAGAGGTCACCGAGGCCGATATCGTCGTCCATGTCCGCGACGCGCATCACCCCGACAGCGCCGCGCAGCGCGACGACGTGCTCGCCGTGTTGGGCGAACTCGGTCTCGGCGATCTTGCCGCGGACGGGCTTGTCGAGGTCCTGAACAAGATCGATCTCTTCGATCCGGGCGAGCGCGACAGCCTGATCAACCAGGCCCAGCGCAACACCGAAACCGTCGCGCTGTCGGCGGCGACCGGGGAGGGGTGCGACGGGCTGGTGCGGCTGATCGACCGCCGGTTCGAAAACAGCGCGCGCCCGGTGCGGCTCGACGTGCCGCTCAGCGACGGCAAGACGCTGGCCTGGATCTATGCGCACGGCGAGGTGCTCGGCCGGCGCGACGATTCCGAGGCGGCGCATTTGTCGGTCCGCCTGTCCGACGCCGATATCGGCCGACTCCGGCATCGGCAACGGTTGCATTAAGGCCCGGGGCGTCCCGATTCTGCCGCCTTCACCTCCTGCCACAGCGCCTCAAGCACGTCGAGGTCGTGGCCGACGCCGCGTTCCCCGGCGAGCGCCTCGACCCGGCGGAAGCGCCGCTCGAATTTCGTGGTCGCGCGCCTGAGGGCGGTCTCCGGCTCGACATCGAGCTTGCGTGCGAGGTTCGCGGCAGCAAACAACAAATCGCCGATTTCCTCTTCGATCGCGGCTGGCGTGCCGCCGTTGTCGAGTTCGGCCTCCAGTTCGGCGATTTCCTCGGCGATTTTCGGGATGACCGCGCGCGCGTCGGGCCAATCGAAGCCGATGCGCGCGGCGCGGCGTGAGATTTTGGCGGCGCGCAATAGCGCGGGCAGGGCGAGCGCCACGCCATCCAGCTCACTGGCGAGAACGCTCGGCGTATCGTCGGCCGGGCCGCCGCCTTGTCGCGCCTGCGCCCGCACCTGCCGTTCGACCGCCTTGTGCGCTTCCCAGGCCTCGTTCTGCCCGGCGACCGACGCAATAACGGCGTCGCCGAAGACATGCGGGTGACGGCGCACCATCTTGTCGGCGATCGCGGCGGCGACGTCCTCGAACCCGAACAGCCCGACCTCCTCGGCCATGCGCGCGTGAAACACGACCTGCAGCAACAAATCTCCGAGTTCGTCCTTCAGCTGTCCCATGTCGGCGCGCTCGATAGCGTCGGCGACCTCATAGGCTTCCTCGATCGTATAGGGCGCGATCGTCGCAAAATCCTGCGCCCGGTCCCACGGGCAGCCGCGCTCGGGATCGCGCAGCCGGGCCATGATCGCAATCAGCCTGTCGATCGGGCGGGTCTCCGGGGTCGTCATCGCGCCGCCGGATTCGGCACGGCCTGCTCCGCGCTCAGCTGCTTTTGCAGAAAGATACGCTGGTGTTCGGGCTTGTAGTCGAGGCGGCCAAATTCGCGATAGCCGAGGTTTTTGTAAAAACCGGGTGCCTGGAAGGAAAACGTGTCGACCCACGCCGAATGGCAACCCTGTGCCGCAGCGCGACGCTCGGCCTCCGCCATCAATCCGCGCCCGATCCCGCCGCGCCGCAAATCTCCATGCACCCAGAGCAATGCGATGAACATCCAGCCGGCCCAGGCATGGCCCAACAGCCCGGCTCGCAGCGCTGCCGCATCGTCCCGCACGAAAATCCCAAACGACGCGTAGGTCGTGTCGCGCAGAAACGCGGTGTTGAATTCGGCGAGCGCATTGTTGATGAACTCGCGGTCTTGCGGCGAAGGCCGATCCTCAACGCTCAGACGCAGACCAGGGGGAAGCTCCATCGCGACTGTACTCCGTTGGACCGTGTTTCAGTGGCGGCAGGAAATTCAGCAATGCGACCCGGAGGTGAGAGGCCGGTCAGCGGGCATGTCCGGCAATCGATGTGTCGTATAATATATATTATGGAAAATATTTTGCGGTTCCGGCCGCGCCGGGTCAACAGTCCGGCAGTTCGATGACGAGACCGTCATGGCCGGGCTCCACTCCTGGCGGCAGTTCCGACGCGAGTTCGCGATAATCGAGGCTCTGATCCATGTGGGTCAGCACCGCCCGGCGCGGACGCACGCGCGCGATCCAGGCGAGCGTCTTCTCCAGATGGCTGTGCGTCGGATGCGGCGTGCGCCGCATGCAGTCGACGATCCACAACTCGACCCCGGCAAGCGCGGCGAACGCCGTGTCGTCGAGTTCGGTCACATCGGTCGAATAGCCGAGCGGCCCGATCCGAAAACCGAGGCTGGTGCTAAAACCGTGATTCTGGTCAAACGGAACGATCGGGATGCCGGCCGCGGTGAACGGCCCGTCGACCGCCTGTCCGATAAGCGCCGGTCGATAGAGCGGCTTTCCGGCAACCGGCGGCAGCAGCGTATAGCCGAAACGGCGCTCGACCTCGAGCAGAGACCCCGCGCTGGTGTAAAGCGGGATTTGTTTTCCATTCAGTCGGTTGACCATACGAAGATCATCTATCCCATGAAGATGATCGGCATGGGCATGGGTCAGCAGCACCGCATCGATCCGAGCGGCCCCGGCGTCGAGAAGCTGCTCGCGCAAATCGGGAGCGGCGTCGATCAGCAGTACCGAACCGTTGCTCTCGACAAGCAGCGAGCAGCGTCGTCTGCGGTTGCGCGCGTCGGCCGGGTCGCAGCGTCCCCAATCCGGGCCAATCGCCGGCACGCCCCAGGATGCGCCGCAGCCGAGCAGTGTGACTTTCATGCCGCCGGCGCCTGCGGCCTCGTCGCCTTCGCGAACAGCCGGAAGAAATTATCGGTCGTCGCGGCGGCAAGCGCGTCCGGTTCGATTTCCTTCAGCGCGGCGACCGCCGCCGCGGTCCGCGCGACAAAGGCCGGCTCGTTGCGCTTGCCGCGGTGCGGCACCGGCGCGAGGTATGGCGCATCAGTCTCGACGAGCAGGCGGTCGAGCGGCACGTCGCGAACGATCGCGCGCAGATCGTCGGCGTTGCGGAACGTGACAATGCCGGAAATCGAGATGTAAAAGCCAAGTTCGAGCGCCGCTTCGGCGAGAGCGCGGCCGCTGCTGAAGCAATGCAGTACGCCGGGCGGCGGCCGCTCTTCCCGCAGAATGCGCGCGACCGCGTCGTCGGCCTCGCGGGCATGGACGATCAGCGGCAGGCCACTCGCCCGCGACGCCGCGATATGGGCGCGGAACACAAATTCCTGCACATCGTGCGGGCTATGTTCATAGTGGAAATCGAGCCCGGTCTCGCCGATGCCGACGACCCTGGGATGCGCGGCGAGCGCGGCGAGTTCATCCGCATTCGTCGCGGCGTGGTCCGCCGCCTCGTGCGGGTGGGCGCCGACCGAGCACCAGACATCGTCATAAGCCTCGGCGATCGAACGCACCGCCGGGAACTGGTCGAGCCGCGTGCCGATCGTCAGCATCGTGCCGATCCCGGCGGCGCGGGCCCGCGCGATCACGGCGTCGCGCTCCTCGGCGAAATCCGGGAAATCGAGATGGCAATGGCTGTCGACCAGCATCCGCCCTGCCCGCCTCTACCCTATCCGAACGCTCAATCCGCCGCTTCGGTGTCGACGAACCGCGGGAAGATGCCGTGCGGCGCCGGCAGCGGCCGCCGCGGCGGCAACCTCGCGGCGAGATCGGCAAAGGCCCGCGCCTCCGGCGGCACCGCCAACTGGTCGAGCAATGACGCGGCGGCGGCGGGCACAAAAGGCTGCGTTACGATGCCGAGGTGGCGCAGAATTTCAGCGAGCACATAGAGAACCGTGCCCATCCGCGCCGGATCGGTGCGCCGCAACGCCCAGGGCGCCTGCTCGTCGACATAGCGGTTGGCTTCGGCGACGACCCGCCAGATCGTCTCAAGCGCGACGTTGAACGCCTGGTCCGCGATCAGCGGGCGCACCCGGTCCAACAGACTGCCAGCGTCGCCGAGCAGCCGGTCGTCGGCCGCCGTGAACGGCGCGGGCTCGGGCACCGCCGCGGCGCAATTGCGGTTGATCATCGCCAGCACGCGCTGCGCCAGATTGCCGAAATCATTGGCGAGGTCGCCGTTGAGCCGGCCGACCACCGCGCGGTGCGAGAAATCGCCATCGCTGCCGAACGGCAGTTCGCGCAGCATAAAATAGCGCACCGGATCGAGCCCGTATTTGTCGACGAGCTCGTGCGGCGGGATGAAATTGCCGAGCGATTTCGACATCTTCCGGCCCTCGACGGTCCACCAGCCATGCGCGAACACGCGCTTCGGCGGCGCGATCCCGGCGGCCATCAGAAAACCATGCCAATAGACCGTGTGGAAGCGCAGGATATCTTTACCCACCATATGAAGAGAGGCAGGCCAGAACGTTGAAAATTCTTCCTGATCCGTCTCAGGATAACCGAGCGCGGTGATGTAGTTGGCGAGGGCGTCGAGCCACACATAAATGACGTGGCGCGGGTTGCCGGGCACCGGGATGCCCCAGCTGAAACTGGTGCGCGAGATCGACAGATCCTTGAGCCCGCCCTTGACGAAGCTCAGCACCTCGTTGCGCCGGCTGCGCGGGGCGACCGCATCGGGATTTGCCTCGTAAAAAGCAAGCAATCGGTCCTGCCAGGCCGACAGGCGGAAGAAATAATTCTCCTCCTCCAGCCATTCGACCTCGGCCCCGGTCGGCGCAATCTTCGCACCCGTTGGTCCACCTACCAGTTCGCTCTCGTCGTAAAAGGCCTCGTCGCGCACCGAATACCAGCCGGCGAAGCGGCCGAGATAGATTTCGCCGCGGCGCTCCAATTCCTGCCACAGCGCCTGAACGCCGCGTACATGGCGCGGCTCGGTGGTGCGGATGAAATCATCATGGCTGATATTGAGCAGCCCCGTCATGTCGCGGAACGCACCCGATATACGGTCGGTGAATTGCTGCGGCGTCAGCCCGGCCGCCTGGGCCGAGCGCTCGACCTTCTGGCCGTGCTCGTCGGTGCCCGTCAGAAATTTGACCCGATGCCCGTCGAGCCGCATGAAACGCGCCACCACATCGCAGGCCACCGTCGTGTAGGCGTGGCCGAGATGCGGCAGATCGTTGACGTAATAGATCGGGGTGGTCAGAAAATACGGCCGGTCGGCGCTCATGATGCTCTCCCAGGCGCAGATATGGCACCGCGCCCGCCGGCGGTCCAGCGACGGCATCGAAACCTATCCGCCCCCGGCATGGTGCGCTTCTACCGCGCCGCGGCGTCGATCGCAAAGAATGCGCCGAGGATCGTCTGCTTGCGATCGAGATTGAGCGCATCGGTGCGGGCGAAGCTGTGCCCGATTTCCTCGCGCAGCTCGGCCCAGCGTGCCGCCGGGGCTCGGCCGCCAAGCCGGCGCAATACCGCATCCGCCGCGGCGAGCGGCGCGGCGCCGGGGTTCTCGGTGACCGGTCCTCGCGCGGCGGCGACGGCGATAGCGGCCAGCAATTGCCCGACCAGATCCTCGACGGCTCGATAGGCTTCTTGCGCCTCTGCCCGCGCGAGCCGGTCGGCAAAGCCATGCAGCGCCGCCGGGTCGATCCCCTGCTCGCGCGCCAACAGCGCCACGACCGCCTGGTAGAGCTCAACCCCGCCGGCTCCGGCGAGATCGAGCGCGCGGCCGATGCTGCCGCCGGAGAGCGCAATCAGCGCCTCGGCTTGCGCGTCGGGCAGATCGGGCCGGTAGCGCGCCAGCAATCGACGCACCGTCGCAACCGGCAGCGGCGCCATCGGAAACCGCCGGCAGCGCGAGCGGATTGTCGGCAGCAGCCGGCCCGGGCTGTGCGCGACCAGCAGCAGCAGCACGCGCTGCGGCGGCTCTTCAAGGATCTTCAGCAACGCGTTGGCGGCGCTGCGGTTCATCTCGTCGGCGCCGTCGACGACGACGACGCGCCAGCCGCCTTCGGCCGCGGTCAGCCGCAAAAAAGCGGCGATCTCGCGAGCCTCATCGACGACGATCTCGCCGCGCAGCCGCCGGCGGCGCGGGTCGTAGGCGCGCTCGACCGTCAACAGATCGGCGTGACCGCCGGAGGCGACGCGGCGACACACGCCGCTGTCGGACGCGATTCCCAGTCCGCTTTCCGCGCCGCCGAAAAGTCGGTCGTCTGCCCCCTGGCCTGCCCCCTGCCCTGCCCCGGTGGCCAGCACGAACCGGGCCAAGCGGAACGCCATCGTCGCCTTGCCGATGCCGCGCGGTCCGCTGAGCAGCAGCGCGTGCGGCATCCGGCCCGATTCGAACAGCCGGCGCAACGCCGATTCCGCGGCCTCATGGCCGACCAGATCGGGGTTCGCGCGGGGCGGCAATGCCGCGATCCCGCCGGCGGCGATCGGGTCGGATAATTCAGCCATCGGCCGGCGCACCCAACATCCGCCGCGTCACGGCCAGCACGGCGCGATGGACATCCGCCACCTCTGTGCTCGCGTCGATGACCACGCAACGCGCGGGATTATCCGCGGCGATCCGGCGAAAGCCGTTCCGCAGCCGCTCATGGAAGGCCGGGTCAAGCCGCTCGAAGCGATCGGCTGGTCCGGCACGCCGCGTCGCGCGGGCGAGGCCCTCGGTCGCCGGAAGATCGAGAATCAGCGTCAGATCCGGGACAAAATCGCCCAGCGCGAGACGGTGCAGCGCCAACAGATCGGCGATCGGCAAGCCGCGGCCATAACCCTGATAGGCCAGCGTCGAATCGGCGAACCGATCGCACACGACCCACTCCCCGCGCTCGAGCGCCGGCTTGATCATCCGGGTGACATGATCGCGACGGGCGGCGTAAAGCAGCAGGGCCTCGCCAACCGCATCCCAACGCTCATCGGCGCCGTCGAGCAGCAATCGGCGGATCGCCTCGGCGCCCGCCGAGCCGCCTGGCTCGCGCGTGCGCTGCGCCACGATGCCGACGCGCGCCAAGCTCGCCACCAGGAGCTCGGCCTGGGTCGATTTTCCAGCGCCCTCCCCACCCTCGACGGTGATGAAGCGACCTCGGGCCGTTTTCGGGCCAGCCGACGGGCGCGATGCCAGCCGGTTCAGCGCCGATTGCCCCAGATCAGATGCGCGGCGACCATCGCCATGCGCCCGAACGGCCCCATTTGGTCGACGCTGGCCGCCGCCTGTAGCGGCGTTTCTACCGGCTGCATATCCGGCGCGGTGACGACCACCTTGCCGACATTCTGACCTTGTCTGACCGGGGCCGGGATCGGCTGATCGTAGACGATCGTCACCTTCATGTCCTTGCGGGACTTGCGCGGCACCGTGACGACGAGATCTTTTGCCACCGTCAGCGCCACTTTCGACTCGGCGCCGAGCCAGATTTCGGCATCGTCGACCTTCGCGCCGGCGCTGAACAATTGATAATTATTGTATTCGCGAAACGCCCACTCGGCCAACCGCTCGCTTTCCTGCGCCCGCGCCTTCATGGTCGGCAGGCCGCCGAGCACAATGACGATGCGCCGATTGCCGCGACGCACCGAGGCGAGCAGGCTGTACCCGGCTTCCTCGGTATGGCCGGTCTTGAGCCCGTCGGCGCCGAGATCCTTGTAGAGCAGCGGGTTGCGGTTCCCCTGGGTGATGTTGTTGAAGGCGAATTCTTTCTCGCTGTAAATCTTGTAATAATCGGGAAAATCCTGGATCGTCCGCACCGCCAGGGTCGCGAGATCGCGCGCGGTCATCCAGTGATTGGGATGGGGCAGCCCATCGACATTACTGAAATGGCTGTTGGTGAGGCCGATCTCCTTGGCCTTTTCGTTCATCTTTTCGAGAAAAGCCGCCTCGCTGCCCCCGAGACCTTCGGCCAGCACGACGCAGGCGTCGTTCCCGGACTGCACGACCATGCCCCGCACCAGGTCGCCGATCTTGATGCGCCCGCCAAGCGGCACAAACATCTTCGACCCGCCGGTGCGCCATGCTCGCTCCGACACCGGAAGCTCGTCCTCGAATTTGGCGCGGCCCTGTTTGAGCATGTCGAAGACAAGATAGGCGGTCATCACCTTTGACATCGAGGCCGGCGGGATGCGCTGGTCCGCTCCCTTGTCGAGCAGCACCGCGCCGGTTTGCGCGTCGATGATCAGCGCTTGCCGCGCCTGCGTATCGATCGGGCCGACGATATCGAGCGGCGCCGCCGGGGTTTTGCCGCGAGGCTGGGCCTTGACCGGGGGGGCGGTCTTTATTTGCGCGACCGCCGGGGACGGACCGGGCGCGGAGACGAGCGCCGTCACGGCAAGCGCGGCCGCGGCCGCGACGGCGTGGAACCAGCGGATTTTCATCGACCTCGGACCTCCGGCAGGCCATTCGCCGCCCGGCTGCGCGTCACGCGGCGGCACAATCAATGGTCAACGATTTGTGCTGTCGGATAGCCGTTGTCGACGATTTTGTTCAACAGGCGCCGCGCCTCGGACTCGCTCGCCACCGGCCCGAGCCTGACCCGATAGAGGGCGTTGCCTTTCACCATGGCGGCAACCACCTCGGCGCTGCCCAGGGCGGCGATCCGGGCACGGACGCGCTGCGCATTCTCCGCGACGGCAAACGCCCCGGCCTGCACGAAGATCCGGCCGGAATTCCGGGCTGCGGCCGGCTTGTGCACCGGATCCGCATGTGCCGGCGCGATTAAATTGGGCCAGTAACGGCGGGGCGCGGCGACCGCCAGCGGCGCCGGTTCGGACGGCGACGGGGTTGAGCTGAAAGGCTGTGTCGGGGGCGGCGCCGGGGATGTTGCAGGCGATGGCGCAAGCGGCGCCGCTGCCACGCGCATCACCGGCGCCGGCGCCGGTCGCGGTGCGGCTTCTGCCATCCGGGTCGGGGCGGTGCGGGGCGCGCGGGCAACCATGACCCGGCCGACATCGCCGCGCATCGCCGCCTCGGCGACCCGAACGCTCTCGTCCTTCAGTATCCTGACCCGCACCGGAGCGGTGCCGGCGCCCTCGAACCCGAGCAGCTGCGCGGCGCGGCGCGACACGTCGATCATCCGGTCGCCGATGAACGGCCCGCGATCGTTGACCCTGAGCTGCACCACGCGGCCGTTTTGCAGATTGGTCACCTCGACGACGCTGGGCAGCTGCAGCGTCTTGTGCGCCGCCGTCATCTGGTTCAGGTCGAAAATCTCGCCGTTCGCGGTCGGTTTGCGGTCGAACGCCTCGCCATACCACGACGCGGTCCCGGTCGCATCGTAGCTGTAATCGACCTTCGGGTAATACCAGACGCCCTTCACCTGGTAAGGCGCACCAACCTTGTAATACCCGCGCGTGGCGCGATGACTGGGACCGACCGAAGGATCGGCGGACCCGGCGCACCCTGCCAGGACAAAGCCGAGCCCGGTGACCAAAAGCAGAACCCGTGCACCAGGATGCGCGCCCATTGCAACGCTCCGCCTACCCGTGCCCTGCCCTGCCCGCCCTACCCGCGACCCATGCTATCGGCGATATAGCCGACCGCCGCCGCGAAATAGTTTGAGTTGTTCCATTTCTTGATGGTGCGAAAATTGTCGTAGACCAGCAGTGCCGTTCCGCCAATGCCGTCCGGCAGGATGATCGAGCCGTCCGGTTCGCGACCGCTGAATTCAGCGCCGCCAGCCGCGCTCACACCCAGCCGAGCCCACTCGGCGATCGGCCGACGGGTCTCCAGCCCCGCCAGGCGCGCGTCGAAATTGCCGGGCACGGCGACCTGGCGGCCCCAGCCTTCATTGCCCCGCCAATTGAGCCGCGACATGTAATTGGCGATCGAGCCCAAGACATCGGCACGGGTGTTCCAGATGTCGCGCCTGCCGTCGCCGTTGAAATCGACGGCATACCCGACGAAAGTCGTCGGCATGAACTGGCACTGGCCCATCGCCCCGGCCCACGACCCCAGCATCAAGTCGGCGCGGACATGACCCTGGTCGATGATCTTGAGAGCGGCAATCAGCTCGGCGCGGAACATCGCGCCGCGGCGGCCGTCATAGGCCAGCGTCGCGAGCGCGGCGGGAACCGAATAGCTGCCCATCGTCCGGCCGAAATCGCTTTCGACGCCCCACAATGCGACGACAAAACGCGGCTGAACATTGAAACGCTGTTGCACCTGCTGCAGCAGCGCCGCGTTGTCGGCGAGGTGATGGCGCGAATCGTCGAGCCGCTGTTGGGTGACGACTTTGCCGAGATACTCGGCGAAGGTCATCCGGCGCTCGGGTTGCTTGCGGTCGAGTTCAACGACGCGCGGTAGATATTGGATATAGCGAAAGGCGAGATCAATCGTCGCCGGCCGGATGCCTTGCGCTTGCGCGTCGCGGCGCACCCCGGCCAGGAAACTCTGGAAATCGCCTTCCGCGGCTGCCGCCTTCCCGCCCCCCAGCGGAACTGCAAGCAACGGAGCCGCGGCGAGCACCGCCCGGCGGCTCACGCGGAAAGGCATCATCGACATGCCCCCGCTAATACTATTTCCCCCGCTCGTGTGTGCCACATCGGATCAAACTTGGCAATCGCCACCGCAAAACCCCGCGCTGTAATCATGGTTAATTCCCACCGCTCGGACAGCTTCCGATCGGAACGAGAAAGATGGCGTCGAAAAAGTCGAAAACTTGACTAATCGTCGGCGGCTGCGGTCGCGATCGGCGGGAGCGGCGGCGGGATGCGGCGTGGCTCGCGCAGAAACAGCAGCAGCGGCAGGGTGAGCAGCGCCGCGATCATCATTAGCTGGAAATCGTTGATATAGCCGACCATTGCCGCCTGCCGCGTCACCTCGGCGTTGAGGGCGGCAAGGCCGCTCGGGGTGGTGAGGCTGAACGGCGCCGGCAGGAACGGCGCCTGCGCCAGCGGGTTGTCCGGCCGCAGATGCTCGACGAGCCGCGAGTGGACGGTCTGGGTGTTCCCGGCCAGGTTCGCCATCATCACGCTGATGCCGATGCTGCCCCCAAGATTGCGCATCAGGCTGCGGAGCGCGGTGCCCTGGGTCATGATGTGCCGCGGCAGCGTCGACAGGGCCATGATGTTCAACGGCACGAAGGTACAGCCGAGCCCGAACCCCTGCAGCAGCCCCGAGACGACAACCGGTCCCGGCCCCATATGCAGCGAGAACTGGGTCATCTGCCACATCGAGACCGCGGTCAGCAGGAACCCGACCAGAATGATCAGCCGGTTGTCGACCCGGTTGATCAGCGGCCCGACGAGAAACATCGCGATCATCACGCCGAGTCCGCGCGGCGCGGTGACCAGCCCCGTCGTGAATGCCGGATAATGCATCAGGTGCTGCAGCATCATCGGCAGCAGCGCCAGGCAGCCGGTCATGATCAGGCCGACCGCGAACATCATCAGCGTGCCGGCAACGAAGTTTGCGCTTTTCAGCAGCTCGCGGTTGAGGAAGGACGGCCCGCTGGTCGTCACCGTGTGAACGATGAACAGATAAAAGCCGAGCCCGGCGATCGTCGCCTCGATGCAGATTTCGAGCGAGCTGAACCATTCCTTTGCCGTGCCGCGGTCGAGCATCAGCTGGAAGGCGCCGATCGCCAGGCTCAGCGATATGAACCCGAAAAAATCGAAGGCCTCGCTGCGCGGGTTGGGGTTGCGGCGCATGAACAGCAGAACCCCGAGCATGCACAGGAGCCCGACCGGCAGGTTGATGTAAAAGACCCAGCGCCAGCTGTAATACTCGGTAAACCAGCCGCCGAGCACCGGCCCCATCATCGGACCCATGACCGTGCCGGTGCCGAAGATCGCCATCGCCGTGCCGTGACGCTCCGGCGGGTTGATGCGCAACAGCGTCGCCTGCGACAGCGGGATCAGCCCCGCTCCGGCCATGCCCTGGAGCGCGCGGAAAATCACCAGCTCGGTGAGGCTCGACGCCAGCCCGCACAAGGCGGAGGCGGTCGTGAACGCGCCGATGCAGATCAGGAACACCGGCTTGATGCCGAACCGGCCGGCGAGCCAGCCGGTCAGCGGCATCATCACGGCGGCGCAAACGATGTAAGAGGTCAGCGCCCAGGCGATCTGGTCCTGCGAGGTCGACAGGCTGCCCTGGATATGCGGCAGCGCGACATTGAGGATCGTGTTGTCGAGCCCCTGCATGATGTTCGCGAGCATGATCGACAGCGTGAGCATGCCGCGGTTCGGCACGGCGGCGGACGCGGCTGGGGTGCCCAAGGCGGGCGGTTCACCCCCTCCCCTCACCGCCCGGCCTCATGCGCTGAACGCGTCAGGGTCTTGTCCTTCAGGCCGCCTGGACCTGCTCGGCGGTCGGCGCGTCGCCGGCGACCGTGGTGCGGCGCATGTCGCGGACCAGGCTCTCGTCGAAGCGGCGCACCCGGTGCATGGTCTGGCGATTGTCCCACATCACCAGATCGTATTGCCGCCATTTATGGGCATGGACGAATTGCGGCTGGGTCGCGTGCTCGATCAGGTCGCGCAGGAACGCGCGCGCCTCGGGCATCGGCCAGCCAACGATCCCGCCGGCATGCGAGGCGAGGTACAGCGATTTGCGCCCGGTGACCGGATGGGTGCGAACGAGGCGCTGGCGCACCGGCCGGAACATCGCCCGCTCCTCGGCCGACAATTCGGTAAAGCCGAGGAGGCCGCGCGAGTACATCAGCGAATGCTCGCAGACCAGATCCTCGACCGCTCGCTTGGTCTCCTCATCGAGCGCGTCGTACGCCGCCCGCATGTCGGCAAACTCGGTGTTGCCGCCCTTGTCGACGACGATCCGGCCCGACAGCAGCGAATACTTCGCCGGGATCGCGCGGAACGAGCTGTCCGAATGCCAGAGCTGATTGCCCAGGTTGAACAGCCGGCGCCGGTCGTCGCGGGCGAGCGGTCGGTGGTCCTGGCCGAGATTGGACACATCGTTCATCAGCGGGTCGAGCCGCTTTTCGTGCGGCTTTGTTACCGTCCCGCCGGCCGAATTCTCGATCTCGCCGAAATTGCGGCTGAACGCGATCTGCTGCTCGTCGGTGATCGACTGGTCGTGAAAGACCAGGACGCCGTACCGGTCCATGCCCGATTCGATCGTTGCAACGGCCTCGCGGGTCAGCTCTCCCCGCAGATCGACGCCCGCCACTTCGCCGGCGAAGGCCGGTTGAATCTGCCGGATCGAAACGGCCATCGGAGGCGACTCCCGAAAGATCTCTTTTAGCTTGGCTGCGAGTGCCCAAAGATACGGCAATGTCGCAAATCTGTCATGTGTCCGGCTTGGCAACCAAAAATACCGGTCTGTTTATGTCTTCCGACGAAAACCTGGCTTGATTACCCTTCGGGTCATCCCGGCCCACGGGTCCGGCCTCCGGCCGGCCCGAGGATAAACTCCGGCCGGGATCCATCCTCGCCGTGGATACCGGCTTTCGCCGGTATGACGAGGAGAGTGGAAACGATCTAAGGATTGGGGTGCGATGACCGAGGATGTGGAATTCGATCTCCTGTCGATCGGCGGCGGTTTCGCGGGCCTCGTCGCCGCGGTGCGCGGTGCCGAGCTTGGGCTTCGCACCGCCGTGATCGAGCAGGGCGCGGACGAGGGCTATCTGTGCAGCTCGCGCTGGGCCGGCGGTATCTTTCACGTTTCCTACCACGACGTAAAACTGCCGCCGGCGGAGCTCGTCGCCGCGATCGAGCGAGCGACGTCGGAAGAGGCCGAACCCGAACTCGCCGCGGCGATTGCCGAGGATTGCGGCCGCACCGTCGAATGGCTGGCGGCGCAAGGCGCCCACTTCACCAGCGCCAGCCCGATCGGCTGGCATCGCTGGACCCTGGCGCCGCCGCGCGCTCCGGTTGCAGGCCAGGATTGGCGGGAGCGCGGGCCGGACCTGATGATCGACCGATTGCGGCAACGTCTCGAAGAGCGCCAGGGGCAAATATTTCTTGGCGCCCGCGCCACCTCGCTGCGCATGGAAGGCGGGCGCTGCGTCGGGCTGACGGCACGGCGCGGCGGCGCTGAATTTGCCCTGACCGCGCGCGCCGTAATCATCGCCGATGGCGGCTTTCCGGGCGATGCCGAGCTGTTCCGGCAGCATATCGGGCCGCGCCCCGATCGCGTGCTGCAGCGCCATGCCGGCACCGCGGTCGGCGACGGGTTGCGCATGGCCGAGGACGCCGGCGCGGCGCTGACCCGGCTCGACCGGTTCTATGGCCATTTGTTGAGCCGCGACGCGATGCACAATGACGGGCTGTGGCCCTATCCGCAGATCGATGCGGTCGCGACCGCGGCGCTCGTCGTCGATCCGGGCGGCCGGCGGCTTCTCGACGAGGGGCTCGGCGGGATCTCGATCACCAACGATCTGGCCCGGCTCGACGACCCGCTCTGCGCGACCGTGATCTGCGACGCGGCGATCTGGGACACTGCCGGCCGAACGGCGCAGATCCCGCCGAACCCGCAGCTCGAACGCGGCGGCGGCACGCTCTGGCGGGCCGACACGATCGCCGATCTGGCCGGCTTGGCCGGTCTCGATCCCGCCACCACCGGCGAGACGGTCGCGGCCTATAACGAAGCTGTCCGCAGCGGCGCCGGGGCCGCGCTGTCGCCGCCGCGCTCGTCGAAAAGCGGCATCCCGAAGCCGATCGAGACGCCGCCATTCTTCGCGATCCCGATCTGCGCCGGCATCACGAACACGATGGGCGGCATCGCCACCGACGGAAACGGCTGCGTCCGCCGCCCCGACGGCTCGGTCATTAGCGGGCTTTATGCGGCCGGCGGCTGCACCGGCGGCCTCGAAGGCGGCGGCGCGCTCGGCTATGTCGGCGGATTGATAAAAGCCTGCGTCTTCGGCCTGCGCGCCGGCGAGGCGGCGGCGCGGCAGATCAGGTCGGGCGGAACCTAGCCCGCTTGTCAGCTCGCAAACCCATCCCTAACCTAGCGTGAAATTTGGTCGCCACCATTTTTGAGGAGAGCGTCATGGCACGAATCTTGGTCATCCACGGCGCCGGCATGAATATGCGGGGGAAGGTGCAGCTCGAGATCTTCGGCCCGATGACCTTGCCGGAATACGATACGCGCATCCGCTTCTATGCCAGCGAACTCGGCCTCGATGTCGAGATCTTTCATTCCAACATCGAAGGCGAGATCGTCAACCGGTTGTACGAGGCCAACGACCGCGGCATCGACGCGGCGATCTTCAACCCGGCCGCGTTCGGCACCGGCTATCCGGCGATTGTCGCGGCGCTCTCCCAGGTCAAGTTTCCGACGATCGAGGTGCATATCTCGAACCCGGTCCGGCGCGGTCCCGCGTCGCAGACCGCCGGCGTCAGCCTTGGGATCGTCGCCGGGTTCGGGGTTGCCGGATACGATCTCGCAATGCGGGGCCTGCGCGACTTGTTGGCCGCGAAGAAATAAGCCTGGGATTGCGCCCTTGGTCGAGCCATCGCAAGATGGGCGTCATCGAGGTTTGAGGAGTCGACATGCGCATCGTCATCGTCGGTCAGCAGGCTTTTGGCAAAGCCGTGCTCGAGGCCTTTCTGGCGCGCGGCGATACGATCGCCGGCGTGTTCGCGGCGCCGGACAAGCCCGGCTCGCGCCCCGATCCGCTGGTCGCGGCGGCCGAGGAGCAAAAGCTCCCGGTCTACCGCTTCCCGAAATACTCCGACCCCGAGGCGCTCGCGGCGCTCAAGGCGCTCGACGCCGATATCGGCGTCATGGCCTATGTGTTGCTGTTCGCGCCGCCCGAATTCTGCGCCATCCCGAAACACGGGATGATCCAGTTCCACCCGTCGCTGTTGCCGCTGCACCGCGGGCCGGCGTCGATCCCGTGGGCGATCATCCGCGGCCGCGGCGAGACCGGGCTCTCGATCTTCCGCCCGACCCCCGGCCTCGACGAGGGGCCGGTCATTCTGCAGAAGCGCGTCGCGATAGGGCCCAACGACACCGCCGCCTCGCTCTATTTCGACAAGATCTTCCCGCTCGGGGTCGAGGCGTTGGTGCAGGCCGCCGATCTGGTCAATGCCGGCCGCGCCACCGAATGGACCCAGGACGAGAAAGAGGCGACGTATGAAGGCTGGGTCCGCACGGCCGAGACCCGCATCAACTGGGCCAACCACGTCGATTTTACCTACGATCTGATCCGCGGCTGCAACCCGGCGCCGGGCGCCTGGACCACCCACGGCGACGACAAGCTGTATCTGTTCGATTCGAAAAAGATCATGGCGCCGACCTTTGGCGCGGTGCGCGGCAAGAAATTGGGAGAAGTCGTGTCGGCCGGACCCGAGGGGCTGCGCATCCACGCCCAGGGCGGGTTCATCGAAGTATCGCGCCTGCGCGTCGGCGACGGCGCCAAGGTAAAATCCACCGAACTCGATATTCCAGCGGGGACGATTTTGGGCGGGTAGGGTGACGACGAAGTCTCATGCCGGTCGTCTTCCGACATGGCGGGTCGCGGTTCTTTTTCTATTCGAACGAAGGCAGACCTCGCGAGCCGGCGCATATTCATGTTGAGCAGGGTGACCGCGAGGCGAAGTTCTGGCTTCGGCCGCAGGTGGCGCCTGCCGATCGCCCGATCCCCAATTGTCGTCCCGGCGAAGGCCGGGACCCATCGATCCGCCTCCCGAATGGTCGAAAAATGGGTCCCGGCCTTCGCCGGGACGACAATTCGTGC
>CAMATN010000081.1 GCA_945861155.1 Rhizobium sp. Q54 | reverse complement strand
GGGAATGACGAACACTTGAAGCGATTCAGTCTGCCCCGATCGTGCCCTCTGGCGCACCGGAGCACCGCCACCGGCGCCCTCGCGAAATCATTCGAGCGTTCGCGGATCCTCGACATCGACGCTGAGATGCTGGGTCGGCTGCGGCGTCGCGGTCATCAGGCTGACCCCGTCCGGCGGCGTTTCGAAGCGGTGCCATGTCCCTTGCGGCACGACCGCGACCATCCCCGCGTTGAGCGCGAAGGATTGCGGCCCGTCCGCGGTCATGACGTGCAACACCGTGGCGCCGTCGACGATCTGCACGATCTCGTCGCCGTTCGGGTGGCGCTCCCAGGGACTGCGGCCGGCGAATTTCGCGGTGAAGATGGCGCCATCGCGGTACGGCGCCAATTTCGCGAAGGCGCCGTCGCGCGCGTTGTCCGGGGTTTGCGGGGTGCGCCCGTGCAGCATCGTCAGCTTCGCGATCTCGGCCTTGAGGTCGATGATATCGATCATTCTCCGCTCCTCTTCCGGCCCTGTGGCCGCGACACGTCGCCGCTTTCGCGGGTTGTTGAAAACATCGCTAGTTCAGGCGCAATTCGGTGATGTGGCGGGGGTCCTGCTGGAGTTCGCCGCGCTCGACCTGCTTGACGATGCCGACCAGGCGGTCGTTGGCGCGGGCCGGGAGCCCGATTTTCGCGCCTTCCCGCACGACAAAGCCGTTGAGGAATTCGATCTCGGTGCGTCTCCCCTTGGCCATGTCCTGACCCATCGACGGGCGCTGCTCGGCCGAGCCGCGGCGTTGCGTCAGCACCCGCTCGTCATAGCGCGCGGTCGCCGTGGGATCGCCCTCGCCGGCCAGCGCGATCACATCGGGCGGCAGGTGGTTGACCTCCTCGAGCTTGTAGCCGAGCGCCTGGCCGATACGGATCGCCTCGCTCCCGAGCCGCGCCTGGAAGCGGCGGATCGTTTCGTCCTGCGCCATCGAAGCGCCAGAGAGCCCGGTGCACGCCGAGACGCCGTTCGCCATCGAATTGGTGACCAGCTTCGACCAGCGCTCGCCCCACAGATTGTCGGTCGCCTTGGCGCTGTCGGCGAGCGAGACCAGCCGCAGCACCTCGTTGGCGCGCGCGGTGATGCGGCCATGCACCTCGCCGGTGCGGTAGACGGTGTGCGCTGCCCCGCCCTTGAGCCCGCCGCGATGGATGTGTCCCGGCTCGACGAGGCCGACGCTGATGTTGCTGGCGATGCAGCCGAGCACCCGGCCCCAGCCGACGATCTCGGCGATCGTCGCCTCGTTCATGCAGTTCTGCAACGACACGACATAGCCGCTCGGCGCCAAATATTGCCGGATCATCGTCGCCGCCCAGGCCGTGTCGTATGATTTCGTGCAGACGAACGCGATGTCGATCGGCGCCTCCTTGGCGAGGTGCTGCGCCTCGGTCAGATGGAGCGCGCGCGGCCGCGCCGTGAACGGCTCCTCGCCCTGGTGGTGGGTGATGCGCAGGCCGTTCTTGTTGATCTCCTCGACGTGCTCGGGCCACGGGTCGATAAAGGTCACATCCTCGCCGGCCCGCGCAAAATGCGCCCCGGTATAGCCGCCGACCGCGCCGGCCCCGACGATGACGATCCGCTCGCCCATGGCTTCACTCCCTTCCGCAGATTGATGGAGCAATCGTAGCCCCCGTTCGCGCCGCCCGGCAATCAGCAGGACGGCTCGGTACTGCCTCAGTTCAATGTAACAGCCGACCGGACGGGCGTCGCGTCAATCGGGGCGAAAGCCGCTGAGCACCCATGCCTTGAGTGAGGTAGCCAGAGAGCTAGCCACACGCCACGTCCAGATTGCCAAATAAATCGCTGCGTATATGGCCACAAAAGTAATCACAGGCGGCAAAAACATCCACACCAAAATAATGAGATATAATATAGGGCTTCGATAAAGCGTTTGCGGAGGACAGGATGGGCCGTATACCCACGCCTCTCCTGGCGCGGCATAACAATCTCCGAAATACCAGGCCCAGTAAGGCGCCCACACGAATATAGCAATTACCCAAAGTCGGAAAAGGCCAGTAGCGAGATTGATTCGCAGATGCAAAGACTTCATCCAACCAGCGTTTCGCCGCTGACCTTCGCCGACCGCGCATCGACCAGCGCAACCACGTCCTCCATCGACCATATCCAGCTTTCGATACCGGCCGCCATCGCGAGCGAAGTCCGCAGCGTCTTATGGATGCGAACGAAGTTGTACCAGAGGGCATACGGCGCGACCATGTGAGCGTGGTTTTCCATCTTCTTTGAGAAGGTGTTGGTCAACCGGGGGAACCGCCGCATGCTCATTCGCATCGTCAGGTTCGCCCGCTCGGTGTAGCTCGTCGAGATGTGCTTGGGGTCCGGGTCGCCCTTGCCAGATTGGTTTACAAAAATCGCCGTGGAAAGTATTCGCTTGCTGGCCCGCTTCTTGCGCAGTTCATATTACGGCAAACTGGATCGTCAACTACTCTATCGACTCCGTAACCTTGGACCATCTGGCTTTCGCTGCGTGACGCGCGATCTTGCTTCTCTGTGCCTTCGAGAGAGACGCGGCTCGCGCCGGCCTTCCGACCTCCCACCGAGAATGCCGCGCTCAACAGCGGCGATGCCTGTTCTTCAAGCTCCTCGGTTTCCTCGCCGGTCGCGATCCGCATGACCTTGACGGCTGCGCCGATCAACGTCGGCGGGGCGCTTCTCACCCTTCGGCCCGCGCGGCATCAGTCCACTACTCCTTTGGCGTAGAAATCGCCTTCGCCGGGGAAATGCTGAACGAGAACAGCTCTAGCCGCTTCGCAGGCCGTTCGACGGGCCGTGACGCCCTGCTGATTGACGGCCCTGCTAAAATTGGACACGCACCAAGCGCCGCCATCAGCCCGTTGGATCTCATTGATGGCTTTCAGCGCAGCGCGGAGCCGACAGCTTGGTTTGTAGACGATGACGTCAGCACTCCCGCACAAATCAGTCATGCGACCATCGGTGGCGGCGAGCGGGGACGCTTCTATAAATTCCGCAAAAGCTGCCACGGCGGCACGATGAGCCTCTTCCAGGACAGTTTGCACGCGCCTTAGATAGGCTTCGGCTTCAGCACGTTTGGCCTCCTTGATCGTCTGCGCCATGGCTCGCTCCGTCCCGTGCTTTCCGTTAAGCATATGGGAACGGAGCGGCCGGCGCGACACCCGCGTCAAGGGCTGTTACATTCGAACTGAGACACTACCGACGGCTCGGACTCCGTTTGATCCGCAGTGGGTCGTCAACGCCGACGGCAACTAAGCGGGCGCTACTGCCCAGGGGTTTATCACCTCAATGCCGCAATCCACGAAATCGTCGGTGTTTCGCGTCGCGATCGCCAGCCCCTGCGACCTGGCAATCGCCGCAATCAGTCCGTCGAACCCCGCCAACCGCCGCCCTGTGCGTTCGCGCGCGACGACGAGATCGGGAAAGACTTCGGCCGCCGCCCGATCGAAGTCGAATACGCGGTCCGTGAAGCCGCGCGCCGCCAGGCTGTTGAATGTTCCTTCAAGATCGCGGCGCCGTCGTCCCAGGGGCAGGCGAGCGAGGCCGTGGCGAATTTCAGCGATGTTGATCGCGGTTGTAGCAATCTCTGCGAGGGGCCGAGCTCGGAACCACTCCAGAACCACCGGCTCCGGCCTTGCGCGCATCAATTCCGAGAGGACGTTCGTATCAATGACGATCATCTCAATCGAACTTCGGCGGCTCGCGAAGTGGTGTCCGCTCGGGCAGTTCAAGCTCGATGCCGTTCCTGGGTCCGAACAGTTCGAGTGCAAGGTCGGCCATGTTGCGCGGCCGGTCGTGGTCCAGCGCCTCGCGCAAGATGCAGCGTGCCTCCTCTTCCATTGACCGTCCATGCTCGGCGGCCCGTACCCTGAGCCGGGTTTTCAAACCGTCTTCGAGATTTCGTATAGTAATGCTCGCCATCAGAAGCCTCGCTGATTGCAATGCAATCACTATAGATAATTGATTGCGGTACGTCAGCCACTCGCAACGATGCTATAAGCGTCAACTCAGCTGGAGACCCATGCCGATGCCGATCACCGAGCAGATCCGTGCCTTTCACGACGAGTTGACGGCATGGCGCCGCGACATCCACGCGCATCCCGAGCTCGGCTTCGAGGAGCAACGCACGTCGGACCTGGTCGCCGCCAAGCTCGCCGGGTTCGGCATCGAGGTGCATCGCGGGATCGGCAAGACCGGCCTTGTCGGGCGGCTGCGGGTCGGCAACTCGCCGCGCACGATCGGCCTCAGGGCCGACATGGACTGCCTGCCGATCCAGGAATCCAACATGTTCGAGCATCGCTCGCAGCATAAGGGCCGGATGCATGCCTGCGGCCATGACGGGCACACGACGATGCTGCTCGGCGCGGCGCGCTATCTCGCCCGGACGCGCGCTTTCGACGGCACCGTGCATTTCATCTTCCAGCCGGCCGAAGAAGGGCTCGGCGGCGCCGATGCGATGATCAAGGACGGCCTCTTCGACGAGTTTCCGTGCGAGGCGATTTTCGGCATGCACAACCGCCCCGGGCTCGCGGTCGGCAAGTTGCAGATCCGGCCCGGCGCGATGATGGCCGGCGGCGCGTTTTTCGACATCGCGATTACCGGGCGCGGCGCGCACGGGGCGCGGCCGGAATCCGGCATCGATCCGGTGCTGGTCGCGAGCCACATCACGACCGCGCTCCAATCGATCGTCGCGCGCAATGTCCGGCCGGTCGATACCGCCGTCGTCAGTGTGACCCAGATCCATTCGGGCGACGCCTACAACGTGATCCCCGAGCGCGCGGTATTGCGCGGCACCGTGCGCACGTTCAGCCGGGCGGCGATGAGCCTTGTCGAGGAGCGCATGGGGCGCATCGCCGAGGGTGTCGCCGCCGGCTTTGGCGCGACCGCCAGCCTCGATTTCCGCTACCTGTTCCCGCCGCTCGTCAACCATGCCGACGAGACCCGGTTCATCGCCGATGCCGCGGCGGAGGTGGTCGGCGAGGACAACGTCAACCGGCAGGGCCCGCTAACGATGGCCTCGGAGGATTTCTCGTACATGCTGGAGCGGGTCCCCGGCGCCTATATCCAGATCGGCAATGGCGATGGCGAGGGCGCCTGCGAGGTCCACAACCCCGGCTACGATTTCAACGACGCGGCCCTGCCGTTCGGCGCCGAGCTGTTTGTCCGGCTGGTCGAGCGTCGCCTCGCGCGCATGGGGGCTGACGAGCCGGGCTCGGCAGCGCCTGGCGCCGTCCCGGCGTGAGATGGTTGCGCCTTGCTGCCTGGAGCGTGTTCAGCCTCGATCTCGTCATCCTGGCGCAGCTGGCATACGGTCTCTTGCTGCAACGCAGCGGCGCCGAGCCCGACCCGGTCGTCCGCGGGCTGAGCGTGATGCTGGGATCGGGACTGTCCGGCATCGCGATCCTCTTGATCGTCAGCTCGCGGTTGCGCAGCCAAACCGGGCTGTGGCTGTCGCTCGGGTTCGCGGCGGTGCCGCTGCTGTGGACGCTCAACGCGATCTTCGAGAGCATGTGGCAGTGAGCCGGGCCGAGGCGTTCGCCGCGTGAACAGATTGCAGGCGACGGCGTGGACCCTCTTCGCGCTCGATTTTGTCGTTCTCGCGATGATCGTGCGCGAGGTTTTGGTCGGCGAAGTCGGCTGCGGCGAGCGCTGCGATGCGGAACAGGCGCTCGCGACAACCGCGTCGCTGGTCGCGGCAGCCTGGCTTTTGATGATCGGCCTGATCCTGATCGTCAGCGGGCGCCGCGCCAGCCGGGCCGGATTATGGATCGCGCTGGTTGGCGCGGCGCTGCCGCTCCTATGGGCCTGGAGCATGGCCGTCCAGGCGTTGACCGAATGGTTCCAGACCCCGAGCCAAGGCTAATACCAAGCGCCCCAATTTTTGACTCGTCATGCCCGGCCTTGTGCCGGGCATCCACGCCTTCAAACCCACAGCAGGAGCGAGGACGTGGATGGCCGGGACAAGCCCGGCCATGACGGTGAAGAGAGATCAACGTCTCAACCGGATGGTATAAACCGCCCGAGCTAAACCAGCCGCTCGCTCGCGCGTTCCAATTCGGCGCGGAAATTGGGGTCGGCGATCGCGATCAGCGCCCGAGCGCGCTCGGCGAGGGTGCGGCCCTTGAGTTCGGCGATGCCGTGCTCGGTGACGACGCAATCGGCGTCGGCGCGCGGCGTCGTGACCACCCCGTCGGCGAGCCTCGCGACAATCCGCGAGCGCCGCCGGTCGCGGCTCGTCGATTGCAGCGCGATGATCGAGCGCCCCTCGGGCGACCGGTTGGCGGCGCGCACGAAATCCATCTGCCCGCCGACGACGCCAATATGCTGGCCTTGTGCGGTCTCGGCGTTGACCTGGCCGGTCAGGTCGATTTCGAGCGCCGCGTTGATCGCGACAAAGCGGCGGAATTGGCCCAGCACCAGCGCGTCATGGGTATGGCGCGGCGAGCGGATCTCGATTTGCGGATTGCGATCGGCAAATTCATAGAGCCGGCGCGTACCCATCAGCATCAAGGTCACGGTGATTCCGGGGTCGATCTCCTTGTGGCGGTTGTCGACGATGCCGGACGCCATTAGATCGGCGACCCCGTCGCCAATCGCGCCGGAATGGATGCCGAGGCCGCGCTTGTCGCCCAGCGCCGCCGTCACCGCCTCGGGAATGAGGCCGATGCCGAGTTCGATCGTCGCGCGGTCGGGCACCAGGCTGGCGACATGGCCCGCGATCGCGCGCTCAATGGGACCGATCCTCCGCGCCGGCAATTCGAGCAGCTTATGCCTCGCCGGCACCAGCATGTCGATCATGCCGGGCTCGATCAGCGTGTCGCCGGCGGTCCACGGCAGGGCCGGGTTGAGCTGGGCGATGACGAGCCGCGCCCCTGCCATCGCCTCGCGCAGGCATTCGATGCCGAGCCCGGCATTGTAGTTGCCGGCGGCGTCGGGACCGCTGACCTGCAACAGCACGACATCGATGCGCGGCCGGCCGGCGGCGATCAGATCGCACAGCGCCGAGATGTTGGCCGGGATGACATTGCCGGCGCCGCTAGCGAAAAAGCGCCGCCCGGCGCTGGCGCCGCCAAACGCGGTGACCGTCACGTTCGGGTGATCGGCGGCGAAATCGCTCGCGAAGGTCAGCGCGAAAAACAGCCGGAACGGCGGGCAGCGCGCCGCCTGCGCATTCAGCATGCGGGTCAGGAATACCGGCTCGGCGGTCGCTTGCGCCCAGCCGACCGTATCGCCGGCCCGGATCAGGCGAGCGAAATCGAGGTCCTCCGGCGCGATTCGGACCGGCGTTTTCATGTCCCGCCCGCCGCCAGCAATCCGAACAGCGCGGCGCCGCCGAGCAGCAGCGGCACCGGGTGGAGGCCGGGCCAGCGCAGCAGCGCCGCCGTCGTGACGATCGCCGCCGCCCAGACCGGCCATCCGGCAGGCGAGGCGCGCAGCACGACGAGCCCGCCCGACAGGAACAGCCCGGCCGCGATCGGGGCGACGCCGCGCTCCACCGCGTCATGCCAGGGCGACCCGCGCCAGCGTCCCCAAACCCGCGCGGCCCCGAAGACGAGCAGTGCCGAGGGCAGGTAGAATGCGATCGTCGCGATGAGCGCGCCGGGGATGCCGGCGGCCTTCCAGCCGATCAACGTCGCCAGCATCGAGCCCGGTCCCGGCGCGGCGCGCGACAGCGCGAACAGATCGGCGAATTCGCGCTCGCTGGTCCAGCCATGGACGGTAATCGCCTGATGCGCGATGTCGGCCAATACGGCGTTGCCGCCGCCGAACGACAGCAGCGACAGCGGCGCGAAAACGACGGCAAGCGCGACAAGGCTGTCGGTGGACCCCTCGCGCATGTTACCGGCGCCGCGCTTTGAGCAGCGCCAGAGCGATGCTCAGCGGCGCGAGTGCGGCGACGACCGGCAGCATCGGCCAGCGCAGAACCCCGACGCCGAGCACCGTCGCGGCGGCGATCACGATCGCGGCCGGGCCGGGCGTGCCCTGCGCGATGCTCCGCAGCCCGGTCGCGAAGGTCAGCCCGATGACCGCCGCCGCCACCCCGTCGAGCATCGCGTGCACAAGCCCGTGCTGGCCGACGCTGGCATAGGCGGCGCCGACGGCGAGCACGATCGCGAACGGAGCCATCAACAGCCCGATCAGGGCGACCGCCGCGCCGGCCGCGCCATGCAGATTCTGGCCGATCAGCACCGTCAGCTTGATCCCGTTGGACCCCGGCATCGCCTGGCCGAGCCCGAGCATCGCCAGGAAGCTTCGGTCGTCGATCCAGCGCCGCTTCAGCACCATCTCGCGATAGAGCCACCCGGCGGTGCCGCCGCCAAAGCTGGTGGCGCCCAGCCGCAGGAACGCAACAAAGATCCGCGCCAAGCCGACCGGGGAAGCGGGCGGCGCGCCGTTATCGCTCGGCGAGGCAGATCCAATTTCGCTCAGTTCGTCACCTCTCCGATTGTCATCGCCAGGTCAAACCGGCCAAGTCCGGCCATGACGAGGAAGAAAGTTTGCACGCCGTCACCGTACCCCGCTCCGATCAAGCCGATCTAGGTGGTGTCTCCGTTTGAATTGCATCGCGTTGTGCGTCCTTCGAGACGCGCCCTTCGGGCGCTCCTCAGGATGAGGCGTAAGTAGATGATGGCATAAAGAAAAAACCTCATCTGAGGAACTCGCGAAGCGGGCGTCTCGAAGGACGCACGGCGCTGCTCCAAGCGAAACTGAGACAACACCCCAATCTAGGGTCTGCGGTGATTTGGATTCCCCAAGCTAGATATTGTGATTCAAATTTGGGATGGACCGATGTGCCGAACGATGCTCAGTCGGCGAAAATGGAACCGCACTGCCCGGTCGCGAAAGCGGGAATCCAGGCGACAATGCTCGAGCGGTTGTCCTGGCCCCCCGCTTTCGCGCACGGCTGTCCTGTTAATCAAATCCGGTTGCAAGCTGATACTTGCGGTCAACCACAGCCACGCCGTGGCTGGGCTTGTCCAGGTCAAGCCCAGCCACCGGGATTTTCTGAGGCAAATTCAGTGTAAACTCTTCGCACAACCGCGCTTACGAAGTTAACCGGACCATCGTCGTTTTTGCGTCGGATGCTGAGAGCGGGAGAGAAAAAATGAAATTCGGTGTGTTCCTGAGCCCGCAGCAGCCGCGCTCCGACGATGCGGTGCAGCGGTTTCGCGAGGCGGTCGAGCAGGCGCGGCTTGCGCGGGGCGCCGGCTTCGATGCGGTCGCGGCCGGGCATCACTATCTGTCGCCGCCCTATCAGTCGCTGCAGAGCCTGCCGTTCCTGGCGCGGCTCGCGGCAGAGACCGAGGGGATGGACCTCTGCCTGTCGGTATTGCTGCTGGCGCTCCTCAACCCGGTGCAGACCGCCGAGGAGGTCGCCAGCCTCGACATCATGTCCGAGGGCCGCGTCGTGTTCGGCATCGGGCTCGGCTATCGCGAGGTCGAATACGAGGCGTTCGGCGTGTCGCTGCGCGACCGGGTGCCGCGCATGCTCGAAGCGCTCGACCTGATCAAGCGCTTGTGGACCGAGGAAGTCGTGAATTTCGAGGGCCGCTTCTTCCAGGTCCACAATGCGACCTGCACGGTCCGCCCGGTGCAGAAACCCTACCCGCCGATCTGGATCGCCGCCAACGCCGACCCGGCGGTCGTGCGCACGGCGCGGCTCGGCTATCCGTGGTTCGTCAACCCGCACGCCGCGTTGCCGACCATCGAGCGGCAATGGGACCGCTACAAGCAGACGCTCGCCGAGGCCAACCACCCGATGCCCGCGGCCCGGCCGATCGCGCTCGAACTGCATGTCGCGCCGACCCATGAGGAGGCGGTCGAGACGGCCCGCCCATTCCTCGCCGGCAAGTACAACGCCTACGCCGAATGGGGTCAGGACAAGGTGTTGCCGGGCGAAGAAAACTTCCGGGTCGCATTCGACGAACTGGCCCGCGACCGCTTCGTCCTCGGCACTCCCGAGGAGGTCATCGAGCAGCTCGAAGAGCGCGTGCGACGGCTCGATTCGAATTATCTGCTGTTCCGGGTCGGCTGGCCCGGCATGGAATCGGCCAAGATCATGCGGGTCATCGAGATCATGGGCCGCGACGTACTGCCCCATTTCCACAAGAGATACGGCCGGGGCTGAACACTTCGCGTCCTCTCGAATCCTGTTCGCCTAATACAAATGGCACGCCACGCTGTGGCCGGGCGCGACATCCTTGCGCAGCGGGGCTTCGACCGAGCAGCGGGGCATGGCTTGGGGGCAGCGGGGGTGGAAGCGGCAGCCTGAAGGGGGGGAGAGGGCGCTGGGCACCTCGCCGGAGATCGTTTGGCGTTCGCGCTTTTCGTCCGGGTGGGCCGGCAGGGCGGCGGTGAAGAGGGCCTGCGTGTACGGGTGGAGCGGCCGGTTGCACAGTTCGAGCGCGTCGGCGAGCTCGACGATCAGACCGAGATACATGACCGCGATGCGCTGGCTGATATGCGCGACGGTCGCCAAATCGTGGCCGATGAACAAATAGCTGACCCCGAGCCGGTCCTGCAGCTCCTCGAGCTGGTTCATGATCTGGGCGCGGATCGACACGTCGAGCGCCGACACCGGCTCGTCGAGCACAATGAGGCGCGTGTTGGTGACCAGCGCGCGGGCGATCGCGATGCGCTGGCGCTGCCCGCCGGAAAATTCGTGCGGAAAGAGGGGCGCGACTTCCGGGCGCAGCCCGACCAGTTCGAGCACCTCGGCGACGCGCTCCGACTGTTGCTGGCGCGTCATGTCGGTGTGGATCTGCAACGGCTCGGCGATGATCTCGCTGACCCGCATGCGCGGGGAGAGCGAACTGTACGGGTCCTGGAACACGACCTGGACCTCGCGCCGATAGCGCATCAGCTCGGGCCCGGACAATTCGCCGATATCCTGGCCGTCGAAGCGGATCGAGCCGCCGGTCGGGCGCTCCTGCAACAGGATCAGCTTCGACGTGGTCGTCTTGCCGCAGCCGGATTCGCCGATGACGCCGAGCGTCTCGCCGGCCTCGACCGCGAAATCGATCCCGTCCACCGCCTTGACCAAGCCCTGCCGCCGGCGCGGAAACATCGCGACGGTGACCGGGAAGTGCTTGGTGAGGCCTTCAATCTCCAACAGCGGCGGCGGCATGGATGTCCTTTGCGGAATCGGTTGTTGCGTCGGTTGCCGAGATTTCCTGCGGTTCGGCGCGCCAGCATCTTGCCGACCACGAGCCGATCACCTGGATCTCGGGGGGTTCCGCGGTGGCGCAAGTCGGCAACGCCTCGGGGCAGCGCGGGTGAAAGGCGCAGCCCGGCGGCAGGGTCGCGAGATCGGGCGGATGGCCCGGAATGGCGAGCAGTTTTTCCTTGGAGCCAAGTTTCGGCATCGAGCCGAGCAGCGCCTTGGTGTAGGGATGCCGGGGCGCGTTGAACAACTCGCGCACGGTGCCGGCCTCGACGATCTTGCCGGCGTACATGACCGCGAGCTTGTCGCACATGCGCGCGACGATGCCGAGATTGTGGGTGATGAAGATGATCGCGACCCCGGTCTTGTCCTGCAATTCCTTCAGCAAGTCGAGATACTGGGCCTGGATCGTCACATCGAGGTTGGTCGTCGGCTCGTCGGCGATGATCAGCCGGGGGCCGCCGGCCAGCGCGATCGCCCCGACGATGCGCTGGCGCATGCCGCCGCTCATCTGGTGCGGATATTCGCGCATCCGCATCGCGGGCGAGGGGATCCGCACCGCGTTGAGCAGTTCCCGCACCCGCTCGCGCAGCCCGCGGCCGCGCAGCGCGCGATGGTAATAGGCCGGCTCGGAAACCTGGCGGTAGATGCTGAACAGCGGGTTCAGCGAGGCCATCGGGTCCTGCAGGATCATCGCGATCTGGGCGCCGCGGATGTGCCGCATCTCGCGCTGGCTTTTACGGGTCAATTCCTCACCGGCAAAGGCGATCGAGCCGCCGACGATCCGGCCCGGGGGAGGCAACAGGTTGACGATCGCCTGACAGGTCGTGGTCTTGCCGCAGCCGGACTCGCCGACGACGCCCAGCGTCTCGCCTTCCTCCAACGTGAAGCTGACGCCCTCGACTGCCTTGACCACGCGCTCGCCGCCAAACGAGACGTAATGGGCCTGCAGGTCGCGGACCTCGAGCAAAGCGGTCATACCGGGGTCCGTTGGCTACAGGTTGCGCAGTTGCGGGTCGAGCCGGACGCGCAGCCAATCGCCCATCAGCTGCGTCGCCAGCACGACCATCATGATGCACAGGCCCGGCAATACGGTCAGCCACCAATCGCCGACCATCAGCATCGAGCGGCCGTCGGCCAGCATCGAGCCCCAGGCCGGCTCCGGCGGCGGCACCCCGACCCCGAGGAACGAGAGCGAGGCTTCGGCGATGATCACGACGCCGATCGTCAGGCTGGCCAACACCATCGCCGAATTCAGCACGTTTGGCAGCACGTGGCGCAGAATGACCCGGGCGCTCGACGCGCCGGCGATCTCGGCCAGCTTGACGTATTCGCGCTCGCGCAGGCTCAAGACTTCGCCGCGGATGACGCGGGCGTAGCGCGTCCAATAGACCGCGCCGAGGATGATGATGATGTTCCACATGCTGGGGCCGACCATCGTCGCCAGAAAGATCGCGAAAACCAGCGCCGGCAAGGCGAGCCAGGCGTCGGTGATGCGCATGATCACCTGGTCGACCCAGCCGCCGAGATAGCCGGCCATGATGCCAAGCGTGGTGCCGACCCCGCCGGCGACGATCGTGCCCATGACCCCGACGATCAGCGATACGCGCGCGCCGTAGATCAGCCGGCTCAGAATGTCGCGCCCCTGGAAATCGGTGCCGAGGAGGGCGGCCGGATTGGCGCCGTCGGCCCAGAACGGCGGCTCGAAGAGCTTTGCGCCCGGGATCGGCTCGGTCGGGTCGTAGGGCGCGACGACATTGGCGAAGACCGCGATCAGGACGAACGGTATCAGGATCGCCAGCGGCACGACCGGCAGGCCGGCGGCCAGCCGTAGCCAGCGGCGGCGCAGACCGGCCAGAATGGGCGCGCTGCCGGCGAGAGCCGCGCGGGTTTGTTCAGTGACGAACGCCATGCTTCACCTATTTAGCCAGCCGGATGCGGGGGTCGATATAGGCGTAGAGGATGTCGATCGTCAGATTGATCAGGACGATCATGATGCCGGCTTGAATGACGACCCCCTGCACCAGCGGGAAATCGCGCTGGAAGATGCCCTCGTAGAGGAGACGCCCGATGCCCGGCCAGGCGAAGATCACCTCGATGATGACCCCGGCGTTGATCATCACGACGAGGTTGATGCCGGCCAGGGTCAGGACCGGGATCAGCGCGTTCTTGAAGGCGTGCACCGCGATCACGACGTAGCCGGGCAGGCCTTTCAGCCGCGCCAGCTTGATATACTCGCTGCGCATCACTTCGAGCATGCTGGAGCGGGTCAGGCGTAAGAGCGAGGCGGCGAAGTACCAGCCGAGCGCCACCGACGGCATGATCAGATGCAGGATGCCGCCCTGTCCGCTCGTTGGCAACCAACCGAGCCACACCGAAAAGATCAGGATCATCACCAGCCCGAGCCAGAACCCGGGCACGGCGAGGCCGAACAGCGCGACTACCTTCCCGGCATTGTCCCAGGCGCTGTTGACCTTGACCGCCGATATCAGCCCCGCCGGGATGCCGATGATGAACGAGATGAATGTCGCCGCCAGAGCCAGCTGGAGCGAAGCGGGCAGCCGCTGGAAATAGAGCGTGCTGACCGGCATCTGGTAGTTGAACGACTTGCCCAGATCGCCGGTAAAGACGTTCTTTGCGAAGGTCAGGTATTGCACCGGCCAGGAGCGGTCGAGACCCCATTCGGCGCGCAGCCGGTCGAGATCCTCGGCGCGCGCGCCGGGCTCGGCCAACATCGTCACCGGGTCGCCGGTCAGCCTGACGATCGCAAAAATGGTCACGCTGAGAATGAACAGGCTGATCAGCGCGTAGAACGTCCGCCTGATGATGAACTGGGTCATCGCCGCCGCCTCCGTTGTACCAAGCTGTTCCGGCGCCCTATTTCTGGGCGGCGGCGGCTTCCTTCAATTCGATGTCTTCCCACGGATAGGCGTAGCCCGAGGTGATCGTCGGGAACACGTCCTGCCATTTCGCCGCCTTGATGCGCGGGCCGATGGCATTGACAAAGGCGTGACGGAACACCGGCACGAAATAATGGTTTTCGAGGATGCCGCGCTGGATCTCCTCGGCGAGCTTCTTGCGCTCCTCGCGGTTAAACGATTTTTGGTACTGGTCGAACTTGGCGTCGAGATCCTTGACGCAGATCATGTCCTGGCCCTGGAAGCCGCCGCATTTGAACATGCCTTCGTACCAGCTGGCCCAGCTGCCGCCGATGCGGGTCGCGTTCATGATGATCTGCAGCCCGGGCCATTCCTTCAGCCCGCCTTCCATCTTCTTCAGGTAGACGCCCCGCTCCATCGTCTGCAGCCGCGTCTGGATGCCGATCGCCTTCAATTGCGAAATGACGCGTTCGCCGCGCGAAAAATAGTTCGGCACAACGGTCAGCCAGTCGACCTTGAACCCGTTGGGATGGCCGGCCTGCGCCATCAGCTCCTTGGCCTTGGCGACGTTGAATTCAAATTCGGGCCAGTCGAGCGCGTCTTCGACGTCGTTGTTGATCCAGTTGCCGCTGACCCGGCCCATCCCGCCGCTTTCGGCCTCGTTGATCGCCTTGCGGTCGACGGCGAGGCTGACGGCCTGGCGCACCCGCTTGTCGTTGAACGGGTTCTTGGGATCCTGGAAGCCGGGGAATTCGAGCCACCACGATCCGGAAAGCACCGGCGCCAGCATGATCTTCGAGTTCTTCTTGATCCGGTCGATCAGCTGGCCTTCGACCAAATACAAAATGTCGGCTTCCTCGCGCTCGATCATCGCGAGCCGGGTCGCCGCTTCGGGTACGCCGATGATCTCGAAATGCTTGATATGCACCGGGCGGTAGTAATCCTCGAAGGCCTCCAACACGAGCTTGGAGCCCGGCACCTGCGACACCAGCTTGTAGGGGCCGGCGCCGATCGGCTTTTGCAAAAACCCGTCCTTGCCGACCTGCTGGTAATACTTCGCCGGCACGACCCAGCCGGCGCCGCAGAGGTTGCCGGTGCCCATCAGGATCGGAAAATCGAGAAACGGCTCGGTGAAATCGAACCGGATCGTGCGGTCGTCGACGATCGTAACGCCCTTGGTCTTCTCGTGCAGCACCTTGGCCGACGAGCCGCGGTAGTTCTCATAGCTCCACTTCACGTCTTCCATCGTGATCGGCGAGCCGTCGTGGAACTTGAGCCCGGCGCGCAGCCGGAAGGTCGCGCTCTTGGCGTCCGCGGGGAAATCGAAATGCTCGGCGAGCGCGAGGTGGCCGTATTTGTTGTCGCGCAGGTTCTTGATCAGCCCGTCGTGAATGGCGAACAGGAAATTGTCGGGGCTCGCGGTGCCGTCATGCTGTTGCGGGTCGAGCCAGCGCGAGGCGATGTTGGTGTGCCACGCCAGCGTCATCTTGCCCTTGGGAACCACACCGCCGGCGGCGCGGGCGCCGCGCACAAACGGGACCGACAGTACGGTCGCCCCGAATGCGGCCGACGTCAGCACCGTGCGGCGGGTTATCTTGATCCCAGGCATATTTTTCTCCCCTTTATTGCCCGTGCGACATCGCACAAGTCAAAAATCAGGCCTTGAGCCTGATTTCCTCCCACGGATAGGCATAGCCGGTCGTAACCGTCGAGAATACGTCCTGCCATCTCTTGGCGTCGATGCGCGGCCCGATCGCGTTCATGAAGGCGTGGCGGAATACCGGGACGAAATAATAGTTCTCCAGGATTTCGCGCTGGATTTCCGCCGCCAGCTTTTCCCGCTCGGCCGGCTTGTCGGACTGCGTATAGCGGTCGAACTTGGCGTCGAGGTTCTTGACGCACATCATATCCCCGGCAAGGCGGCCGCCGCATTTGAACAGCGACTCGTACCAATTGGCCCAGCTCGCGCCGATCCGGGCGCCTTCAAAGATGATGTTGATCCCGGGCCACTCCTTCATGCCGGTCTGGCGCCGCTTATTGTAGACGCCGCGCTCCAGGGTCTGCAATTTGCCGCGGATACCGACCGCCTGGAGCTGCGAGAGCACGCGCTCACCGCGCGAGAAATAGGGTGGCGCCGGGGTCAGCCAGTCGAAGGCGAAGCCGTTGGGGTGGCCCGCCTCGGCCAACAGCTTCCTGGCCTTCGCCAGATTGTGCTCCCATTTGGGCCAAGGCAGCGCGTATTCGACGTCGTCGTTGATCCAGTTGCCGTCGACCACGCCGAGCCCTGCGCACTCCGCGTCGTTGATCGCGTCGCGGTCGATGGCAAGGCTCACAGCCTCGCGCACCCGCTTGTCGTGGAATGGGTTTTTCGGGTCCTGGAAGCCCGGGAACCGGAGCCAGAAATTGCCCGAGACGACCGGCGCGAGCGTAACCTTCGGGTTGTTCTTGATCCGCGGCACCAATTCGCCCGGCACGGCGTAGACGATGTCGGCTTCGCCGCGCTCGAGCATTGCCACCCTTGTCGCCGCGTCGGGCGCGCTGACGATCGACAGCTGCTTGATGTGGATCGGCGCGTAATAGCCCTCGAACGCCTCGAAATCAAGGCGGGTGCCGGGTTCGTGGTTGACCAGCTTGTAGGGGCCGGCGCCCATTGGCTTCGCGACGAACCCGTCCGCGCCGACTTTTTCGAAATACTTGGCCGGCACGACCCAGCCGGCGCCGCAGACGTTCGCGGTTCCCAACAGCCGCGGAAAGTCGAGGAACGGCGCCTTGAAATCGAAGCGGATCGTGCGCTCGTCGGCGATCGTGATCCGTTCGGTCGCCTCTTTCAGGACCGCAGCCCAGGCGCCGTGATAATGCTCGTAGCTCCATTTGACGTCGGCCGGGGTGACCGGCGACCCGTCATGGAACCGCAGATTGGGCCGCAGCCGGAAGGTCGCGCTGCGCGCGTCCTCGGCGAAATCGAAGTGTTCGGCCAGCGCCAGATGATCGTAGAGCTTATCCTTGTGGTTCTTGATCAGCGCATCGTGCAGCACGGTGATGAAATTGTCGGGGGTCGCGCTGCCGTCATGCTGCCCCGGATCGAGCCACCGCGGCGCGATGTTGGTGTGCCACGCCAAGGTCAGCTTGCCCTTGGGCGTGACCGCGGCGGCGCGCGCGCCACCGGCGAACGGCATCGCCAAAGCTGCCGCCCCAAACGCCGCGGTCTCCAATACTCTGCGCCGCGTCAGCCGTGCCATTTTACTTCCTCCCGTTCGATGAAGCTCTTTTTAGGCGAGCCTTGCGTTCATTGTAGGTCAGCTATGCAGCGAAGTCTCCCTCGTAGTATCAATTGGGCTTTGCGATTTGGTGGGGGCCGACCTCCACTCCGGCGAGGGCGCCGACGGTAATCGGCTTGTAGGGCGCGCGCGGCCGATAGGCTCCGACCTCTGCGATCGGGACGCCGCGAGCGCCGGCGATGACGGCGCCGACGATCGGCGCGCACACCCGGCCCTGGCAGGCTCCCATGCCGCAGCGCACGAACGCCTTCACCTGGTTGGGCCCGGTCGCGCCAAGCCGCACCGCGCGCCGGATCTGGCCGGCGGTGACTTCTTCGCAGCGGCAGGCGATCACCTCGTCGGCCGGGCTCAGCAGCGTGTCGGAGGGTCGGTAGAGCGCATCGAGAAACGGCCGGATCGCACGCTCGCGGGCGAGGCCGGCGCGGATTGGCAGGGCGCGGCGGTCGCGCTCGGCGCGGTCGATCCTGCCGAGGATTTGGGCCGCGTCGAGCGCGGCGAGCCGGCCTGACAGCAGCGCCGAAGCGGCGCCGGCAATCCCCGCGCCGTCACCGGCGACCGCGACATTGGCGAGGCTGGCGCGGCCCCATTCGTCGGTCGCCGGACGCCAGCACGACTGCGCCTCGTCCCAGTGGTGGGCCAGCTGCAAGGCGAGGCTGATCTGCGTGTTGGGGATGACGCCCTCATGCAGGAACAGAGCGTCGGCGGCGATTTCGCCCCCTTCCCACGCGACGCCCTCGACCCGCCGCCGGCCCAGCGCGCGCAAGCCGCGCACGCCGCGGCGCACCGCCACCCCGGCGCGACGCAGCTCCAGCATCAGCGCCAGCCCCTTGGCCAGATCGCGGCGTCCCGCCCACAAGCCGCCGAAATGGCGCGCGGCGGCGGCGTAGTTCTCGCGCGGCGTCGTCTCCAGCACCGCGAGCGGCGGCGCCCCGGCGCGGACAAGCTGCGCGGCGACGAGGTAGAGGAGCGGTCCCTGGCCGGCCAGCACCGCCCTTCCCTCGGGCACGAGATCGGCGGTCTTGAGCAGGATCTGCGCCGCGCCGACCGTCATGACCCCGGGCAAGGTCCAGCCCGGGACCGGCACGGGCCGTTCGATGGCGCCGGTCGCGAGCAGGATATGGCGCGCGACGATGGCCTCGCCGCGGCCTTCGGAGACCAGCGACAGCGTCCCGTCCGGGTCGATGTGCCACACCATCGTTGCCGGGCGGTATGCGGCCGCACTGGCGCGCAATGCCGCCGCGAGGGGTCTTCCGGCGAGGTAGTCGGCGCCGAGCGGGGAGGCCTTCGGCGAGGTTTCCCGGGCACTTTCGACGGCGCGGTAGATCTGGCCGCCGGGAGCGTCTGCTTCGTCGATCAGCACCGTGTCGAGGCCAAGCTCGGCGGCGAGCACCGCCGCCGCCATGCCGGCGGGGCCGGCGCCGACGATCGCGAGATCGACGGTCATTCGATCTCGCCCGAGGGAGCGGGACGGGCGCCGGATTGGCGATTGATGCGCATGCCGGGACGCGCCGCGATCATGCAGCTTTGCCGGTTCGGCACGCCGTCGATCTCGGCGAGACACTCGAAGCAGATGCCCATCATGCAATAGGGCGCGCGCTCGCCGCCCCCGATCGCGGTGTCGCGAATGCTCGTCAGCCCGGCCAGCAGCACCGCGGCGGCGGCCGAGGCGCCGGCCGGGACCCGGACGACGCGGCCCTCGACCTCGACCGGGATCGTCGCGACGGCGCCGTCAGGCCGCGGCCGGAACATCGAAGCGCTTGGCCGAAAACGGCGCCATCATCGGATCGAGCGCGCCGGCGGCGACCATCGGCGCGAACAGATTGGCATGCGCCCCGGCCAGGGTAACGCCGCTGTGGCAATTGGCGGTGAAGGCGCCGGGGCAACGCTCGCTTTCGTCGTAGATCGGCAGCCCGTCGGGCGGCATGACCCGCAGCGCCGCCCAGGCGCGCACGATCTGCAACTCGGCCAGCCACGGAAACGACATGACCGCGCGACGCGCGATCCCCTGCATGATTTCCGGCTTCTGGCCGGTGTCGAAGCCGACCTCTTCCTCGCTGGCGCCGAGCAGGATGCTGCCTTCCGGGGTCTGCCGGATGCTGCCGAGCGGGATCGGCCAAGCTTTGTCCGTGCGCTCGGTGACCAGGATCTGGCCGCGCTGCGGCCGCACCGGCGCGCTGAGCCCGAAGATCGGCGCCAGTTTTGCGTTGCCGAGCCCGGCGGCCAGCACGATCTTCGGCGCGGTAATGGCCTCGCCGCCCAGATCGATGCGAAAATCGCCGGGCGCGGCTTGCGCCTCGGTCACGGTCGCGTTTGGCAGGTAGGTCCCGCCAGTTCCGGCAAAGCCGCGGTGCAGCGCATGGAACAGCGCGAGCGAGTTGACGTGCCCGTCATAGGGCGTCCACGAGCCGCCGGTCACCGCATCGCCGAGCCCCGGCAGCATCGCCGCCAGCTCGGCATGGTCGATCATGCGATACTCGAAGCCGAAATTGCCGGCCTCGCGGCGCATCTGCTCCATCGTCGCGCGGCGCTTCGCGAATTCTTCGTCGCCGAGGCAGAGCTGGAGTCCGCCGTTGCGCTCGTGCCCGATGGCGACCCCGGTGCGCTCCTCTAATTCGGCCGCGAGCGCGGGCCAGGTCTCGGACGAGGCACGCGTCCAGCGCTGGTAATGCGGCGCGCCGAGCCCCTTGCTCTGCACCCAGACCAGCCCGAAATTGCCGCGCGAGGCGCGAAAGGCAACATCGCCCTCGTCGATCAGCGCGACCTTGAGCCCGGCGCGGGAAAGGCCATACCCGATCGCCGTACCGACCAGCCCGCCGCCGATGACGATCGTGTCGAAGCGCCTCATGGTCTCAATTCTAGCATGAAACGTGGACAGCGCAGCATCGCGGAGGACCCCCACCCTAACCCTCCCCCGCTTGCGGGGGAGGGGATGATGCCGAGTGTGTCGGAATGGCGCGGGCACTTTCTTGCCCTCCCCCGCAAGCGGGGGAGGGAGGGGTGGGGGTAGGCGGTTCTCCGCCTTTGTATTTAGCCTGCCTACTCGGCCGCCTTCGGCATCTGTTTCAGGTCGGTCGAATATCGCAGGTGGACCGGGGCGTTGGTCTCGAACGGGTCCTTGAGGCCGAGTTCCTTGCCGATCTCGCGCATCGCCGGCATCACTTCCTGGCCGAGGAGGCGAATGCAGGTCCGGGCGTCGGCGTTGCTGACGGTGCCGTCATTGCCCCAGATCGCATAGATGCCGGGCCGGGTCTCTTCGAGGATCCGGCGCATCTTCGGAATGACGGTCTTCGGCGTGCCGTGGATGATCCGCCCATCGGCCACCTGCTGCTCGAAGGTGGGCCGGCCGCGCGGGTTCTCGGCCCGGCCGACGGCGAACTCGACAAAATTGCGGCGCAGCCCGGGCGAGAAATAGCCTGACGGGTTGGCCCATACCGGATGGGCGAGGCCGGTGAACTCGCCCTGCATCCAGAGGAACTGGCGGGCGTTCTTTTCGGCCTTTTCCTCGTTGTCGGAGACATGCACCTGCTGCAGATAGCCGCGGTTCTCGGGTCCCGCCTCGTAGCCGGTCTCGAGCGCGACCTTGTCGTAGACCTCCCAGATCTTCTTGGTGGCCTCGATCGAGGTGTTCAGCGCGACATAGGGGTAACGCTGCTTGGCCGCCCAGATGATCGTCTCCTGGCTCAACACGCCCGGGATCCACACCCGCGGATAGGGCTTCTGCAACGGCACCGCCCACGGGTTGACGACGCGATGCTGGAAATGCGTGCCCTCCCAGCGGAACGGGCCCTCGCGCGTCCACGCGGCGACGACGAGATCATGCGCCTCCTCGAAGCGCTCACGGTTGTAGGCCGGGTTGACGCCGGCGGCGAGCTGCTCCTGGCCGCCGCCGCGGACAAAGCCCGAAACGAGGCGGCCCTTCGAGATCAAGTCGATCATCGCCAGCTCTTCGGCGAGCCGCACCGGGTTCTCGGCCAGGGGCAGCGGGTTGCCGAGCAGGACGATCTTCACCTTTTTGGTCGCCGCGGCGAGGATCGAGGCGAACACGTTGCACTTCGATTGCATGCAGAACGGCGCGTTGTGATGCTCGTTCAGCATGATGCCTTCGACGCCCATCTCCTCGGCGTAGATGTAATGCTCGAGGTATTCGTTGTAGAGCCGGCTGGCGGCGACCGGGTCGTAATGCTTATTTGAAAACATCAGCGCGGTGTGGCCGGCCTCGAGACCAATATCAGCCGGGTAGGCCGACATCGGCTGCTCGGTGAAATACATTACATGCATGGCGTTCTCCTCTGATCCCGAGATGCTCGGAGGGATATCCTAATTCTGGGCGAGAAACGGGGTGACGAGCCGGGCGAGCGCCTCGGGCTGCTCCATGTCGACGCAGTGACCCGACGCGGCGACGATTTCGAGGCGGGCCTCGCGCAGCGCGCTTGCGTAGATCTCGCCGGCGCCCTTCGGCACGATTTTGTCGTCGTCGCCCCAGACGACCAGCGCCGGGGCGCGCACCCCGCCCAACAAATAGGGCAGCGTCTGGCTGTACATGTAGGGCTTCCAGGCGATGCGAAAGCACATCTCGCGGCATAGATCCCAGGCCACCAGCTGGTCGGTCGAGACCTCGCCGAAGACCCGCTCGAAGGCCGCCTGGTCGTGGAAGCCGGCACGCGCATAGTCGATATAGCTGACGATCGCCTGGTCGAAGATAAAGCCGTCGGGCGGCTTGACGCCCATCGCGCCGACCAGCACCAGGCGGTGGAAATCGCGCGGCGCCAGGGCGCACATCTCGGCCGCGACCCAGCCGCCGAAGCCGAGCCCGACGAGGCTTGGCTTGTCGACCCCGAGATCGGCCAGCAGCCATTGATAAAGCGCCGCGAGGTCGCGCGGGTGGCGCATCCATTTCGGCCGCTCGGGTACGCCGAAACCGGGATGGTTCGGCACGATCACGTCGAATTTATCGGCCAGCGCGTCGTAGAAGGGCAGGCGGTCGGGGGTGCCGATATCGTGATGCAGGACGACGACCGGACGGCCGCTTCCACCCCGCAAGACACGGAGCTTGACCTCGCCAAGCTCTACATTCTGCTCGCTCCACCCGACCATTGGTGCCACCCAGTCCTCGAAAATCCTCGCCTTACCCTAGCCTCCCGGCACGGCTTGCGGCAATCGCCGATCCGGCATCGCAGGGTTGCGGATCGTAAGGATGCAAACCTATAAGCCAGCTTACCAATCCTGCCAAGGGGTGGATTTTCGAGGGTCTGGATCGGGGCAATCGCATTCGATTCGACGAGCGGATTCTCTCTTCCCGTCAGGGGCAAAGGGCACGGTCTTGCGGCTCTGGATTCCCGCTTTCGCGCACGGCTGTCCGGTTAAGCAAATCCGGTTGCAGGCTGATACTTGCGGTCAACCACAGATACCCCTTGGCCGGGATTGTCCCGGCCATCCACGTCTTTCCTGGACGCTTCACGGGCGTTTCAAG
>CAMATN010000080.1 GCA_945861155.1 Rhizobium sp. Q54 | reverse complement strand
CTTGCCTCACCCCCCTCACCCCAACCCTCTCCCCCCGTGCGGGGGGAGAGGGGGAGAATGGAGGGCCGGATTCCGGACGAGACCCATCCGGCATCCCCGAGCGCATCCGCGGCCTGATCATCCACGAGCTGCAACTGATCGAGCGGCTCGACTACGCCCGCTATTTTCTGACCGTGCACGACATCGTCGGCTTCGCCCGCAGCCGCGGCATCCTGTGCCAGGGGCGCGGCTCGGCGGCCAATTCGGCCGTGTGCTATTGCCTCGGGATCACCGCGGTCGACCCGGCCCGCATCGATGTGTTGTTCGAGCGCTTCATCAGCGCGGCGCGCGGCGAGCCCCCGGATATCGACGTCGATTTCGAGCATGAGCGGCGCGAGGAGGTCATCCAGTACATCTATGAGAAATACGGCCGCGACCGCGCCGGCCTCACCGCCACGGTGATCTGCTACCGCGCGCGCGGCGCGATCCGCGAGGTTGGCAAGGCGATGGGCCTCTCGGGCGATGTCGTCGCCGCGCTCGCCGGCATCGTGTGGGGGTGGTCGAACGACACGATCGGCGATCGGCGGGTGCGCGAGGCCGGGCTCGACCCCGGCGACCGCACCCTGCGCCTGGCGCTCGATCTCGCCGGCGAGTTGATCGGCTTTCCGCGCCACCTGTCGCAGCATGTCGGCGGCTTTGTGATCACCCGCGGGCCACTGTCCGAGCTGGTGCCGATCGCGAACGCGGCGATGCCCGATCGCACCTTCATCGAATGGGACAAGGACGATCTCGACGCGCTCGGCATCCTTAAGATCGACATATTGGCGCTCGGCATGCTGACCTGCATCCGCCGCGCCTTCGGGCTGATCGAGCGGCATTACGGGCGCGCCTACGACCTCGCCACGGTTCCGGCCGAGCGGCCCGAGGTCTACGAGATGCTGAGCCGGGCCGATTCAGTGGGCGTCTTCCAGGTCGAGAGCCGCGCCCAGATGACGATGCTGCCGCGATTGAAGCCCCGGGAGTTCTACGATCTGGTCATCGAGGTCGCGATCGTCCGCCCCGGGCCGATCCAGGGCGACATGGTCCACCCTTATTTGCGCCGGCGCGCCGGGAAGGAGGCGGTCGAGTACCCTTCCGACGCATTGCGGCGAGTTTTGGAAAAGACGTTGGGGGTGCCGCTGTTCCAGGAACAGGCGATGCGGATCGCGATCGTCGGTGCCGGATTCCCGCCCGAGGAGGCCGACCGGCTGCGCCGCGCGATGGCGAGCTTCAAGCGCAACGGCGAGATCCGTCTGTTCCGCGAGAAATTCATCGCCGGCATGACGGCGCGCGACTACACGATCGATTTCGCGACGCGCTGCTTCGACCAGATCGAGGGCTTCGGCACCTATGGTTTCCCCGAAAGCCATGCCGCGAGTTTTGCCCTCCTCGTTTATGTCTCGGCCTGGATCAAATGCTTTTATCCCGAAATCTTCGCCTGCGCCCTGCTGAACAGCCAGCCGATGGGGTTCTACGCGCCGGCGCAGATCGTTCGCGACGCGCGCGAGCACGGCGTCGAAATCCGCCCGGTCGACGTCAATTTCAGCGAATGGGACTGCACGCTGGAACCGGTTCGTCGCGCCGACAAGCGAATGGCGCTGCGGCTCGGTCTGCGCCAGGTCAAGGGGTTGGCCGAAGCCAATGCCGAGCGCGTCGTCGCGGCGCGCGGCTCCGGCTATCCCGATGCGGGCGATTTGTGGCGCCGCGGCGGGCTCGGCCATGCCGCGCTTGAACGTCTCGCCGCGGCCGATGCGCTGCGCTCGCTGGATTTAGACCGCCGCCGCGGATTGTGGGCGCTGAAGGCGCTCGGCGACGCCCCGCTGCCGCTGTTCGCCGCGGCTGCAGCAGTAAAGCCCATCCCCCTAAAAGGTCTAAAAAGAGCACAGAGATATCCACTGCATCGGCACCCAGAATCCTTCGAGACGCGCCCTTCGGGCGCTCCTCAGGATGAGGGTAAACTATTGACGATATTAAATAACTCTCCTCACCCTGAGGAGCCGGCGAAGCCGGCGTCTCGAAGGGCGTGCGACGCCGATCCAGCCGAGGATACCGAAACCCGCGCCGCGGCGCTGCTGCCGCGGATGCCCTTGGGCGAGCATGTCGTCGAGGATTACGCGACCACGGGTCTGACGCTAAAGCGCCACCCGCTCGCCTTTCTGCGCGCCGAACTCAAGCGCGACGGCCTCGTCGCGGCCGCCGACCTCGCGACGCTGGCGGTCGGGCGCCGCCTCGCGATCGCCGGGTTCGTGTTGATCCGGCAGCGCCCGGGCAGCGCCAACGGCGTCGTCTTCATTACCGTGGAAGACGAGACCGGGATCGCCAATCTGATTATCTGGCCCGACAGGCTCGAACGCTTCCGCCGCGCCGCGCTTGGCGCCACCCTCCTTTATTGCCGCGGCCGCTTGCAGCGCGAGGAGAGTGTGATCCACATCGTCGCCGAGGACCTCCAGGACTGGACCGAGCGCCTCAACACGCTGCGCGAGCGCACCGGCGACGACCCGCTCCCGCCGCGCGCCACGCCCGCCCCGACTTGCCTGCAGACCGAGCCGCGCGACCGGACGCAAGCCCGCGACCGGCGCGACCTCGCGATCCCGAGCCGCGACTTCCGCTAATTAGCTCGGCAACCCGCCGAACTCGCCCTGGTTCACCAGACATGGACCTCGTTTTCGCCACCTCACAGCCGTCCCCCGCGCCCTCGCCCGAATCTCCGCTGCGGGCGGCGATCCGCGATGCGCATCGCCTCGACGAGACCACGGCCGACCTGGGCATTCTGGCCGCCGCCGATATCCCTCCGGACGCGCGCGACCGGATCGCGGCGACTGCCCGGCGGCTCGTTGTCGCGGTGCGCCGCGAGCGGCTCGGCAAGGGCGGGCTCGACGCCTTTCTGCACGAATATGCCCTCTCCTCGCCCGAGGGGGTGGCGCTGATGTGCTTGGCCGAGGCATTGCTGCGCATCCCCGATTCCGACACGGTCGACCTGCTGATCCGCGACAAGATCGCGAGCGCCGATTGGCAACGCCACCTCGGCCATTCCGGCTCGCTGTTCGTCAATGCCTCGACCTGGGGCTTGATGTTGACCGGCCGCCTGCTGCGCCGCGACCCCGATCAGGACGATCTCGGCGGCATCCTGCGCCGCTTTGTCGCGCGATCGAGCGAGCCGGTGTGGCGTCAGGCGGTAACCGCCGCGATGCGCATCCTCGCCGGCCAGTTCGTCATGGGCCGCACGATCGAGGAAGCGCTGGAGCGGGCGCGAGGGGCCGAGCGGCAGGGCTATCGTCATTCCTTCGACATGCTCGGCGAGGCGGCGCACACGAGCGACGATGCCGAGCGCTACCGCGTCTCCTACCAGCGCGCGATTGCCGCGATCGGCGAGGAAGCTGCCGGCGAGGCGCTGGCCGGCATCGCGGCCGCGCCGGGCATCTCGGTCAAGCTGTCGGCGCTGCACCCGCGCTTCGAGATCGCGCAGCGGGACCGAATCATGGGCGAGTTGCTGCCCGTGCTGCTCGGTTTGGCGCGGCAGGCCCGCGATGCCGGCATCGGCTTTACGATCGACGCCGAGGAAGCCGACCGGCTCGAACTGACGCTCGATGTCGTCGAGGCGTTGGCGCTAGCCCCCGAACTGGCCGGCTGGGACGGGCTCGGCCTGGCGGTCCAGGCCTATCAGAAGCGGGCGCTGGCGGTTGTCGACTGGGTCGCCGACCTCGCCGGGCGGGCGCGGCGCCGGCTGATGGTGCGGCTGGTCAAGGGCGCCTATTGGGACAGCGAGATCAAGCGCGCGCAGGAGCGCGGGCTCGACGTCTACCCGGTGTTCACCCGCAAGGTCGCGACCGACGTGTCCTACCTCGCCTGCGCGGCGCGGATGCTCGCGGCGGGCGCCGCGCTCTACCCGCAATTCGCGACCCATAACGCCCACACGGTCGCTGCGATCCTCGAATTGGCTGGCGACCGTACGGATTGGGAATTCCAGCGGCTGCACGGCATGGGCGAGGCGCTCTACGCCGAAATCGTCGGCCCCGACAGGCTGGACAGGCCGTGCCGGGTCTATGCCCCGGTCGGCAGCCATGAGGATCTGCTCGCCTATCTGGTGCGCCGCTTGCTGGAAAACGGCGCCAATACCTCGTTCGTCAACCGGCTGGTCGACGAGCGCGAGCCGATCGACGCGATCGTCGCGGACCCGGTCGCCGAACTGGCGCGCCTGCCGGATAAGCCGCATCCGCGCATTCCGCTGCCGCGCGACCTGTTCCAGCCGGTGCGGAAGAATTCCTCGGGCCTCGATCTGGCCGACCCGCGCACGCTGACCGACTTGCGCGACGGACTTGCCCAGGCGTTGCGGCGGCCGTGGTCGGCCGCGCCGATCGTCGCCGGCATCGAACGCGCCGGAGAGGCGGCTGCGGTATTCGATCCGGCCGATCGGCGGCGCCGGATCGGAACCGCGGCGAACGCCGATCCGGACGCGGTCGAGCATGCCCTGGAACGCGCCGCCCGGGCCGCGCCGGCCTGGGACCACACCCCTGCCGAGGCGCGCGCCGCAGTGCTGGAGCGCGCCGCCGATCTTTACGAGCGCGATCGCACCGCGTTGATGGCGCTGATCGTCCGCGAGGGCGGGCGCACGATCCCGGCGGCCTTGTCCGAGGTGCGCGAGGCCGCCGACCTGCTGCGCTATTACGCCGCCCGCGCCCGGCTCGAATTCGCGCGGCCGGAGCGTCTGCCGGGCCCGACCGGCGAGCGCAACGAATTGGCGTTGCACGGCCGCGGCGTCTTTGCCTGCATCGCGCCGTGGAATTTTCCGCTGGCGATCTTCACCGGACAGGTCGCCGCCGCGCTCGCCGCCGGCAATGCGGCGATCGCCAAGCCGGCCGAGCAGACCCCGCTCGTCGCCGCGGCGGCGGTGCGCCATCTCCACGCGGCCGGGATCCCCGGCGATGTGCTGCATTTGCTGCCCGGCCCCGGCCGCAGCGTCGGCGGCGCGCTGGTCGCCGACCCGCGAATCGGCGGGATCGCCTTTACCGGGTCGACCGAGACCGCGCGGGCGATCAATCTCGCGCTGGCCAGCCGGCCCGGGGCGATCGTGCCGCTGATCGCCGAAACCGGCGGGCAGAATGCGATGATCGTCGATTCGTCGGCATTGCCCGAGCAGGTCGTCCGCGACGTCTTGGTTTCGGCCTTCGACAGCGCCGGCCAGCGTTGCTCTGCGCTGCGACTTCTCTATCTCCAGGAGGACATCGCCGACCGGATCCTGCCGATGCTGGCCGGCGCGATGGCCGAATTGCGCATCGGCGATCCGGGGCTGATCGCCACCGATATTGGGCCGGTCATCGACGAGGAAGCGCGCCAGACCTTGGAACGACACGCCGCGCGAATGGCCCGCGAGGGCCGGCTTCTGTACGAATGCCGCTTGCCGCCCGGGACCGAGCACGCCGGAACCGGGCACGGCAATTTTTTCGCGCCGCGGGCCTTCGAGATCGACGGCGCCGCCCGGCTCGAGCGCGAGGTGTTCGGGCCGATCCTGCATGTGATTCGCTGGCCGGCCGACCGGCTCGACGCGGTGCTCGACGAGATCGCCGCGACCGGCTACGCGCTGACCTTGGGGATACACAGCCGCATCGACGATACGGTCCACCATGTGCTGGGGCGGCTTGGAACCGGCAACACCTATGTCAACCGCAACATGATCGGCGCCGTTGTCGGCGCGCAGCCGTTCGGCGGCGAGCGGCTCAGCGGCACGGGGCCGAAGGCGGGCGGCCCGCGCTACCTGCACCGCTTCTCCACCGAGCGGACGGTGTCGATCGATACCACCGCGGCGGGCGGCAATGCGGCGCTGCTGTCGCTGAACGACGCGGCCGGCTGACGCGGCCGCAATTGCCGGTGTTGCGCAAATGTCTCGTAGTACACCGGCGAATACGCTGGTTTGTGGCCAAACTGTTGCACCAATGTCGCTATCGGTTTCGTTTTGCCCCGAGGGGCCGATTGTCGGGCTTCGCGAGCTAAAAACCGATTGCCATCGCAAAAGTGGATGGTAATCATGAGCGCAACGGTGGTGGCGTAACCACCGTCACTCGCGTATTCGCGGCCGGAGGGTAAAGGGGATGAGTAATCGCTATCTGCTAGGCGCCAGTGTCGCGCTCGCCGTGGCGTTGAGCTGGGCGGACGCGCAGGCGCAGTTGTTTGCCATGCCCGGTGGGCCAGGTGCTTGGTATATCGGCGGCGAGGGCGGCTGGACCAATCTGGAAAGTCCACAGGTTGGGACGCTCGGGGGTGCGCCGTTCAGCCAGAACTTCAAGGACGGCATCAATATCGGCCTTCGCGCCGGTTACGAATGGGGCCCGCTGCGGATCGAAGAGGAGTTCAGCTTCCGCCAGAACCACATCAGCGGGGCCACGCTCAACGGGGTGACCGCGACGGCGAAGGGCAATCGGAACGCTTATGCGTTCATGACCAACCTGATCTATGACTTCACTTTCGGCTGGCCGATCACCCCGCATATCGGCGGCGGCATTGGCGCGGTCCAGTTGCGCGATTCGTTCGGCATGCCCAATAACGGCTCGATCGCAAGTTCCACCGACTGGGTCCTGGGTTATCAGGGGATCGCCGGCGTTCGCTACAACATCAACCCGAACCTGGCCTTCGATCTCGATTACCGCTATCTCGGGACGACCGACCCAAGCTTCCGGACAAACGCGGCAAACGGTGCGGTGCCGTACACCTCCGGCTATTCGACCCACAGCGTGTTGGCCAGCTTGAGCGTGCGGTTCGGCGCGCCGCCGCCGCCGCCGGTCATAGCTCCGATGGCGCCGCCTATGGCGCCACCGGCGGCGGCCCGCAAGGTCTTCCTCGTGTTCTTCGATTGGGATAGGGACACGATCACGCCGGAAGGCATGCAGATCGTCCAACGAGCCGCCAACGAGTTCCGCGCCGGCGCCCCGGTCACGATCCAGGTCACGGGGTATGCCGACCGCTCGGGTTCGCCGGGCTACAACCAGAGGCTCTCCGAGCGGCGCGCCAACAACGTCGCCAATGCATTGGGGCGGATGGGGGTACCGCGGCAGGCAATGGCGGTCAGCGGTCGTGGCGAAAACGACAACCGCGTGCCGACGGCCGATGGCGTTCGCGAGCCGCAGAACCGCCGGGTCGAGATCGTCTTTTAAGACGCAAGCGTCAACGAAGTGAGCCGGGGCCGCGTGGCCTCGGCGACGACCCGCCGCCGCGCTCTGCGCGGCGGCTTTTTTTATGATGCGTCAGGCGCACGGCCGCTTTCGTCCGAACCGAACCCGCTTTAGGATCGCCAGCGTTCGCAACACCGACAGGTCGCCATGCCCCCATCAACCCCGAAGCTGCCGCTGTCCCGCTTCAAGGTGCTCGATTTAACCCGCGTCCGGGCAGGCCCGACGGCGGTGCGTCAACTTGCCGATTGGGGCGCCGACGTGATCAAGATCGAGGCGCCGCCGGGACCTGGCGAGGGGCTGGGCGGTCCGCGTCAAGGACCCGATTTTCAGAACCTGCACCGCAACAAGCGCAGCCTCACGCTCGATCTCAAATCCGCGGAGGGGATCGAGATCTTCCGCAAGCTGGTGCGCGGCGCGGATGTTCTGGTCGAGAATTATCGCCCCGACGTCAAGACCCGGCTCGGGATCGATTATGCGGCGCTGAAGCCGCTCAACCCGAGGCTGGTCTATGCCAGCATCTCGGGCTTCGGACAGAGCGGCCCCTACCGCGACCGCCCGGGCTTCGACCAGATCGCGCAGGGGATGGGCGGGCTGATGTCGATCACGGGTCTGCCGGGTCAGGGCCCGGTGCGGGTCGGCATCCCGGTCGCCGATTTGTCGGCGGGCATTTTCTGCGCGATGGGGATCATGGTCGCTTTGCTCGAGCGCGAGGTTTCCGGCGAGGGGCAATGGGTCGAGAGTTCGCTACTGGCGGCGCAGATCGCGATGCTCGACTTCCAGGCGGCGCGCTGGCTGATCGGCCACGAGGTGCCGCCGCAGGCCGGCAACGACCACCCGACCAGCATCCCGACCGGCGTGTTCCGCACCCGCGACGGCCACATCAACATTGCCTCGGCCGGCGACGACATCTTTGGCCGGCTGTGCCGGGCGCTCGATGTCCCGGCACTGGCCGACCACCCGAATTACCGGACCGGACGGCTGCGTTCGGAACACCGCAACGCGCTCAACGCGGCGATCGAGGCGGTTACCGAGCAGCGCGAGAGCGCCGAATGGATCGACCGCTTCAACAAAGCCGGGGTGCCGGCCGGCCCGATTTATGCGATCGACCAGGTCTTCGCGGACCCGCAGGTCCGCCATCTGGGCATCGCGCAGCCGGTCGAGCACGCGACCCTCGGCCGGCTCGATCTGGTCGGCCAGGCGGTGACGCTGAGCCGCACCCCGAGCCGGCTGCGCACCGCCAGCCCCGATCCCGGCGAGCACACCGATGCCGTGTTGCGCGAGCTTGGCTACGCCGATAGCGACATTGCCGGGCTGCGCGAGCGGCAGATCGTGTAACGATGAGGTACCGCCTCGGCGCGAACTATTGAGTGGCCTCGCGAAACCGTGCTGGAAAATCCGTTAGCCTGAGGCAACATAGACGGCATGACCTTCACCGCGCTCGATACGCACCAGACGGTTAAAGACCTGACCGCGGCGGGATTCAGCGATTCGCAGGCTGAAGCGCTGACGCAAGCGCTCAGGCAAGTTCAGCAGATCGATCTGTCGGATTTGGCCACGAAGGCTGATCTTGCTGCTGTACGAGCGGACATGGCCACGAAGGTGGACCTTGCCGAGGTGCGGCGGGAAATGGCCGAGATGAAGGTCGAACTAATCAAATGGGTTGTCGGCGTCGGGTTCGCTCAAGTGGCAACGATCCTCGCGGTGTTGAAGCTGTTCCCGGCGGGCCACCCGTAACGGAGCGCTACCTACGCACCGCGGTGGTCCGCTCGAAGCGCTGTTGCAGCGAGTCGCCGAGCAGGTTGCAGGCGATCACCGTCAGGAAGATCATCAGCCCGGGATAGACCGCGAGAAGCGGCGCCGTCGTGATCATCTGCTGCGCGTTGCTCAGCATCGTGCCCCAGCTGGCGAGCGGCGGCTGGATGCCGAGCCCGAGAAAGCTCAACACCGATTCGAGCAGGATCACCTCGCCGACGCTCAACGTCGTCGCGACGATCAGCGGCGCCAGCACGTTGGGCAGGATGTGGGTCCACAATATATGCGGCACGCTCGCGCCGAGGCTGCGTGCCGCCCGGACGAAGTCGCGGTTGCGGGTGACCAGCGTCGCGCCGCGCACCAGCCGCGCCGCCGTCGTCCAGCCGACCAGCACCGCCAGCGCGACGATGCGGATAAGGCTGATGTCGTCGGATCGCGCCAACGCGGCCGGCACGCCGAGCTTGCCGAGGTCGAGCGCGGCCAGGACGATCAACAGCGGCAGCAGCGGCAATGCGATGATCGCGTCGGTGGCGCGCATCGTCACGCGATCGGTCCAGCCGCCGAGATAACCCGCGACGAGCCCGATCAGCGTGCCGAGCGCCGCCGCGGTTAGCGCCGCCGCGACTCCGATCGCCAGCGACACGCGACCGCCGGAAAGCACGCGCATCAGCACGTCGCGTCCCAATTCGTCGGTCCCAAGCGGGTGGAGCAGCGACGGGGCGGCAAAGCGGTCGAGCAGATCGACCGCGTTAGGGTCGATCCCCAGAACCGCGCCGACCGGCGGTCCGGCGAAGGACAGCACGGCGATCGCGGCGAGCAGCAGCAGCGGCGCTCTCACCGATAGGAGACCCGCGGGTCGAGCCAGGCATAGGCCAAATCGGCGGCCAGGCTGGCCAGCATCGCGGTGATCGACGCGAGCAGCAATGCCGCCAGCGCCAGATTATAGTCGTTGCCCATCACCGCGTCGAAAATCAACTTGCCCATGCCGGGATATGCAAACATCGTCTCGGTAACGAGCGCGCCCGAAATGAGCCCGCCGAAAGACAGCGCCAGGATTGTCGTCACCGGAATAAGCGCGCTCCGCAGCGCATGGCGAAAGATCACCCGCGCCTCGCTGGCGCCTTTGGCGCGGGCGGTGCGGATATGGTCCTGCGCCAGCGCCTCGATCATCGCGGCGCGGACATAGCGCGTATAGCCGCCGACGCTCGCCACCGTCAGGGTCGCCACCGGCAGCACGAGGTGGCGCAGCCGATCGCCGACATCGCTCGTGCCCGCAGTCGCGAAGCCGCTCGCCGGCAGCCAGCCGAGCCCGGCGGCGAATACCAGAATCAGCACCAGGGCGAGCCAGAAGGTCGGGACCGAGACGCCGGCAAAACAGAAGAGGTTGATGGCGTCGTCGAGGCGCGAATTTGGGTGTCGCGCGGCGATCGTGCCGAGCACCAGCGCGAGCGCCAGCGCCAGGACGAAGCTCGACCCCATCAGCAACAGCGTGTTGCCGAGCCGGGGCAGCAGCACCGACCAAACCGGAGCGGCAAACAGCCGCGAATAGCCGAATTCGCCGCCGAGCGCCTCGCCGGCCCAGGCGAGGTATCGCGCGACGAGCGGCCGGTCGACGCCGTAGGCGGCTTTGAGCCGGGCGACATCCTCGGCGCTCATGCGCGGGTCGGCGCTGCGCATCAAATCGATCGGGTCGCCCGGCATCAACCCGATCAGCGCATAAATGACGAGCGACATCAGCGCCATCAGCGCCGCGATCTCGACGAGTCGGATGGCGGCATAGCGGATCATCGGGGCGCGCCGCCGCCGCCGCCGCCAGCACCGGGCTGCACCGTCCAGTCGGTGATCCACAGCGTCGTCGGGGATTGGTTGCCGGTCGGGCGTACCCCGCCCAGCCATTTCGGCAGAATGAAACTATCCGAGCGGAAATAAAGCGGCAGCGACGGCAGCTCGGTGGCGTAGAGGCGCTGCATCTCGGCCCACAAAACCCTGCGCTTGTCGCGATCGAGCTCGATTTCGAGCGCGTCGATCAGCCGGTCCATCTCGGCGTTCTTGAAGCCGGGCGCGTTCTGGCCGGCAAAGCCGTTGGCCTCGCTCGGGATCTCGCTCGAATGCAGGGTCGAGCGCGGCACGCTTTCCGGCGCGCTGATCCAGGCGTACATCGCCATGTCAAAGCGCCGACGCGGCACGGTCTGCCCGAACAGCACCCGCGCCGGCTCGTTCTTGATGCGAAGATCGACGCCGATCTTGCGCCATTGGCTCTGCAGCACCTGTTCGACCAGTTCGCGCGTGCGGTTGCCGGCGGTCGTCATCAGTTCGAGGGACAGCGTCTGTCCTTCGGCATTGCGGCGCAGGCCACCGGCTCCGGCGTGCCATCCGGCCGCGTCGAGCAGCGATGCGGCGCGCGTCGGGTCGTAGCGATAGCGCGGCGTCTCGGCGCCGTACCCCGAATCGAGCGGGTTGAGGAAGCTGTCGGCGACCGCCTGCCGACCGGCGAACAGCGAGCGGCTCAGCGTTTCGCGATCGAGCCCGAGGATCAGGGCCTCGCGCACGCGCCGATCGGCCAAGGCGGGCCGGTCGAGGTTCAGATCGATATGTTCGTAAACCAAGCCCGGTTTATAGATCACCTGAAACGCGCTGCCGTGGGCCTTGTCGAAGGCAAGGGCTTCGTCCAGCGACAGGCCGAGTTCGCCCGCCACCATGTCGATTGTCCCGGACAGCAAATTCGCCTGGAGCGCGGCCGTATTCTCGATCGCGCGCACGGCGATCCGTCGGAAATGCCCGGGCGGCCCCGCCCAATGAGGGTTCGGCTCGAGCAGCAAATGCGAGCCGATCGCGACTTCGCTGATCCGATAGGGCCCGTTGTAGAGCCCCGGATTGGTCGGGTCGGTGGCATATCGCGTCTGCACCCGGTACTGCGCCGGGTCGGCAAAAGCGGCACGCTCGATATGCGCCGGCAACAGCACGAAATCGTTGATCGCGGCGTAGTCGAAGGTGAGCTTGTCAATATGAAGGGTAAAGGTCTTGTCGTCCTTCGTATCGATGCGGGTGATCCGCCGGTACAGTTCGGCGCTGCTGACGGCGCTGAGCGGGTTGCGGCCGACCTCGTAGGTGAACAGCACATCTTTGGTCGTGACCGGCACGCCGTCGCCCCATGTCGCCTCGGGACGGATCGTGTACGTGATCGCGACGCCCTTTTTGCCCTCCCCCAGATCGACCGGCACGGCGAGCCCGTTCTCGATCGAGGGCAGCGTCGTGCATAAGAGGCAGACCAGCGTCCAATCGGAATCGTAGACCGTGAACCGCCGCACCGCCATGCCGAGCACATAGCTCTTTGCCGCCATTGCATCGATGTTCGGGTTGAGGGTCGAGGGATACTGGGTGATGCCGATGGTCAGCGTCTCGCGCTCGGCGCCGACTGCCGTCGCTGAGACCAGGAGAGCGAAAAGGAGGGCGGTGAACCCCCCTCGGCGCCGTTTCGATCGACCGGAGAATGGCCATTCGCGGAAAACGTTTGTTAGTTGCACAGAAAACGCCCCAAGCGCTTGAAAGCCGGCGGTTCCGGTCATATTATCCGCCGTCGGCGAGGTCGGATACGTGACACCAAGAGTTGCGTGTTCGCGGGAACGAAGCAACGAGTAGGTTGTTTCACGCCCGAGGTCCGCAAGGGCCGCCCTCGGGTAGAGCGAGCCTTTGCAGCGTAATGTCCAATCCGAAACTGCCCCCAGAGGACAAAAGCATGAAGCATCTCTTGAATGGCGTTGCGATCGCTGCGGTTCTGGCGATCGCCGCCCCAGCACTGGCGCAGGCCCCGATGACCCCGGGTGCGCGTCCCCCCGCCGCGAGTGCCCCCGCGCCAATGGCGGCCGCGCCGATGGCCCCGAAACCGAAGGCCATGAAGGCAAAAGCCTCGAAGGGCAAAGCGGCCAAGGCCGGCAAAAAAGGCGGCAAAAAGGGCGGCAAAAAGGGCGGCGCCGACGACAAGATGACGGAGCAGCTCAATCGCGAGGAATTGTCCCGCGTCCAGGGTCCCGCGATGGCGCCGCCGCCGGGCGGGCCGATGCCTGCGCCAGCGGCGGGACCGCCGCGCGGCGGTCGCTAGGAACACCGCCGCACCCAGCGGTGCATGCGGGTACGTCGAAAGGGGGCCTCTGGCCCCCTTATCGATTCCAGCCGGCTCCATTCGTCCCGGACCGTCGGTTGGCGTTATTAACCATATCCGCGTGAAGCCCGATGCGGCAGCATCAACCGCCTCTGTCGAGTCTTGGGGCACGGTTCGGCATTATGGTCGGGATAACGGTGAAGGCCCGGGCTTCACCTTTCTTTAAACGATGTTGTGGATAGTCGGGGGGTGACACAAGCAACCACCATGCCGATGTCGATGAGCCTCCCCATCGAGGCGCAAACGCCTACATCCGATTGGATAGCGCGGTTCATCGACGATATCCCGACGGGCGTCGCGGTGTTCGATCGCGAGCTGCGATATGTCGCGGCCAATGCCCCCTGGCTCAATGTTTTTGGCCTCGCCCCGGTTTCGCTCGCCGGGCTGCGTCATCATGAGTTGGGCCATCGCGAGCGTCGCCCCGACGAGCGGAGCGCTTTCGAATGCGAGCACGCCGACGGCGAGCCCTTTGCCGAATTGCAGGGGCGCGCGTTGTCGGGGGAAATCGTCAATGAATGCGAGATTCTCCAAGCCGGCGAATGCGGCGGGGTGTATCGCCGCATCGTCAGCTTCCGCCCGCGGCGGGGGCGCGACGGCGCCATTGTCGGGGTCATGGCCGCGCTGCACGAGATCGCGGCAGCCCCGGTCGCCACTACCGCCGCCGATCCGGTCGACCATCGAGACGACGATCCGGCCCAGGGAATTCAGGCCCAGGGAATTCAGGCCCCGGACGAACCCGACCGGCTGACCGGGATCGCCGGACGCGACGCCTTTCTCGCACGGGTGCGGACAGCGCTGCATTTGCCGGCGCCACCGCGCCAACAGGGCACGGCGATGTTCCTCCTCGACATCGACGATTTCAAGGGCATCAACGATCTCTATGGAACCCGCACCGGCGACCGGGTGCTGAAGACCATAGCCAGCAGATTGCTGACCGGGATCCGGGCGCGCCCGACACCGTCCGGTCGTTCCGAGCGCCCCGAGCGCCCGGGCGCTCCGCTGGGCGCCGACCTCGTCGCCCGGCTGGGCGCGGATGAATTCGGGATTATCCTGGGCACGGCCTCCCCCACTCCTGAGGGTGCCGAAGCCTTTGCCCAGCGGTTGCTGCAACTCGTCGCGACGCCGGTTGTGGTCGGAGATCAGCGTATCCGCCTGACCGCGAATGTCGGGCACATCATCACCAGCCCGGCGCATTGCAGCGAGGACGAGGTGCTGCGCGATCTCAACGTCGCGCTGCAGGAGGCGAAAGCCCGCGGGCCGAACAGCGCCAAGGCGTGGGAGCAGGCCCTGACCACCAGTGTCAGCCGGCGGCTCGCCATGCTCGACGAATTGCGGCGCGCGCTCGAAGAGGGCGAGTTCGTGCTGCACTATCAGCCCATCGTCAGCCTGACCGATCAGCACGTCGTTGGCGCCGAGGCGCTGCTGCGCTGGAACCACCCGAGCGAGGGGCTGATCGCGCCCAACGATTTTCTGCCGCTGCTCGAAGAGAGCGGGCTGATCGTCCCGGTCGGGTGCTGGGTCATCCGCGAGGTGGTGCGCCAGATGCAGGTCTGGCAGATGCTGTACGGCCGCGACATGCTCGGTTGGGTCAGCATCAATGTCTCGGCCCGCCAGTTCAACGATCCCTCGCTGCTGCTCGCGACGCTGAGCGAGATCAACGACAGCGGCTTTCCGCTCGATCGCCTGAAGCTGGAAATCACCGAATCCGCGGTCATGCGCAACCCCGACATCACCCGTGCGGTGCTCGGCGAATTGCAGGAGATCGGGATCCGCGTTGCGCTCGACGATTTCGGAACCGGCTATTCCTCGCTCGGGGCGCTGCGCCACTACAGCGTCGATACGATCAAGATCGACCGAGACTTTACCAAGCGGCTCGACACCGATGACGGCCGCGAACTGGTGCTGGCCCTGCTCAAGATCGCCGGCATCTACGGCGCGTCGGTCGTCGCCGAGGGGGTGGAGACCGTGGCCCAGCAGCAAATTCTGGAGGGAGCCGGCTGCGATTTCGGCCAGGGTTATCTGTTCGCCAAGCCGATGGACGGCAGCTATTTCGGCGCCTACGCCCTGACCCACCTCGTCGACGGCGCCGCCGCCAGATAGCGCCGCGCCACCTCGGCCCGTCCCAATGGGCCGGGTCAGTAGGCCTGTTCAGTATACAGCGGCTCGATCCGTCCGCCCCACCTGGTGTGCAAATCCTCGACCAAATCCTCGGCCGGGGTGCGGCCGGAGCCGGCGATCGCGAACAGCGCGTCGAGATGGTGCGTCTCGTCTTCGCCGCATGAGTCGCGACGGGCGCGGCGGTGCAGCCCCTCGCGGGCGATTTCGAGGATTTCAAGCGCGATGTCGCGCAGCGTGCGGCTGCGATGCGGCGTCGCGAGGCCGAGGCGCGGCACGTCGCGCCGCATCGCCTCGCGCTCCGCTGTCGTCCAGTCGGCGACGACGTCGCAGGCGGCGTCGAGCGCGGCCGAATCGTACAACAGCCCGACCCACAGCGCCGGCAAGGCGCAGAGCCGCCGCCACGGCCCGCCATCGGCGCCGCGCATTTCGAGATAGGTCTTCAGCCGAACCTCGGGAAACGCGGTGGTCAAATGGTCGGTCCAGTCGCCGATCAGCGGCAATTCGCCCGGCAAGGCCGGCAGTTTGCCGGCCATGAAGTCGCGAAAGGACTGGCCGCTCGCGTCGATATAGACGCCGGCGCGGTAGACGAAATACATCGGCATATCGAGCATGTAGTCGATGTAGCGCTCGAACCCGAACCCGTCCTCGAACACGAACGGGAGGGTCCCGCAGCGGTCCGGGTCTGTGTCGGTCCAAACCAGGCTGCGCTGGCTGACATAGCCGGTGGGGCGGCCCTCGACAAACGGCGAATTGGCGAACAGCGCCACCGCGACCGGCTGCAACGCGAGGCTGGCGCGGAACTTGCGCACCATGTCGGCTTCGGATTGGTAATCGAGATTGGCCTGGACGGTGCAGGTGCGCAGCATCATGTCGAGGCCGAGCCGGCCCTTTTTCGGCATGTAGTCGCGCATGATGCGATAGCGCCCCTTGGGCATCCACGGCACGTCGTCCCGCCGCGAGGTCGGGTCGAAGCCGAGCCCGATCATGCCGAGGCCAAGCTCGTCGCACACCTCGCGCACCTGGCGCAAATGCTCGTGCACCTCTTCGCAGGTCTGGTGGACGGTTTCGAGCGGCGCGCCGCTCAACTCGAACTGCCCGCCGGGTTCGAGGGTGATCGAACATCGGGCGTCGTTGACCAGCGCGATGATGTTGCCCTTTTCAACCACCGGCTTCCAGCCAAAGCGGGTCATCCCCTGCAATAGCGCGCCGATGCCGTCCGGACCCTCATAGGGCACCCGGCGCAGATCGGCGCGGCGGAAGACGAATTTCTCGTGCTCGGTGCCGACCCGCCATTCGGCCGGCGGCTTGTTGCCGGCCTCGTGATACTCGATCAGCTGGCGCTTATCGGTGATCGGCGGTCCTTGCAAGCTCGACGGCCCAGACATGCGGCTCCCGGAACTCCCGATACGCGAAACAGCCGACGATCAGCGCGGGCGAATGCGGCGCCAATCCCCGGCGATTGCCTGAAAGACCGCCAAAGCGGCAACAGCGGCGGTCTCGGCGCGCAACACTCTCGGGCCGAGCCCGACTCGCGTAACAATGGGGAGTTTGCCGAGAGCGTCAAGCTCCGTGTCGGTGAACCCCCCTTCGGGACCGACAAATACCGCGGCCGGCGCCGCCGCTGCAAAGCCGGCGAGCGCCCCGGCGATGTCCGCGATCGGGGCGCCGGCGCCGCTCTCGTCGCACAGCACCAGAAGCCGCTCGGCGTGCCAGCCGGCGAGCACCTGGTCGAGCGGCGCGACGGCGCGGATCTGCGGCACCGACAGGCGCTCGCTCTGCTCGGAAGCGGCGATCGCCAGCGCGCTCAGCCGCTCGCGGTTCAGGCGCTCGGGCTGGGTGCGCGCCGTCGCTACCGGAACGAGAGCGGCGACGCCCAGCTCGGTCGCCTTTTCGACGAGCCAGTCGAGCCGCGCCCGCTTGATCGGCGCGAACAGCAGCCACAAATCCGGTTCCGTTTCGGGCGCCCGGCGCTGTTCCAGCACTGTCGCCGCCCCCCCGCCGCGGCCCAATTCGCTCACCCGGCACAGCCACTCGCCGTCACGCTCGTTGAACGCCGCCACCGCATCCCCCGGGCCGAGCCGCAGAACGTGTTGCAGCCGGTGCGCCTGCGCCCGATCGAGCACCACCGCGCCGCCGGCCGCGAGCGGTTCGGGAGTGTACAGACGCGTGGCGGGGCGCTCGGACAGATTAAGCCTCCTTCGTTGGCGCCTGCGCTTGAGCCGGGCGAGCAGCAGGCCCAAGATTAGGCCATGATTCCTGGTGCCGGTACACCGCAGCCCAACCCCCACCCCAACCCTCCCCCGCTTGCGGGGGAGGGGGCTCGCCTTACTCGCCTTGATAGCCCTCCCCTGCAAGCGGGGGAGGGAGGGACCCGCGCCGGAGGCGTGGGAGGGTGGGGGTTTGCAGCCGCACCGCCGGCTGACGCCAGCGACATCCGTCATGGCGATTGGGTCGAGCGCTGGCTGCCGGGTTGGGCCGAGCCTTACGCGCGCCTTGCCCGGCTCGATCGGCCGATCGGCACGTGGCTGCTGCTGTTCCCGGCATGGTGGGGGATTGCGCTGGCGAGCCCGCAATGGCCCGATCCGGTGTTGCTGCTGCTGTTCGCGCTGGGGGCTGTGGCGATGCGTGGGGCGGGGTGCACCCTCAACGACATCGTCGATCGCGACTATGACGGCAAGGTCGCGCGCACCAGGATGCGGCCGCTGCCGAGCGGGCGGGTGACGGTGCCGCAAGCGGTCGTTTTCATGGCCACCCAGCTGGCGGTCGGCGCGGCGGTGCTGTTCAGCCTCAACGGCGCGAGCCAATTGCTCGGCCTCGCCGTGCTTGGGTTGATCGCCACCTATCCGTTCATGAAGCGGATCACCTATTGGCCGCAGCTCTTTCTCGGGCTCAACTTCAACTGGGGCGCGCTGATTGGCTGGACCGCGGTGACCGGCGCGCTTGGCTGGCCGGCGCTGCTGCTGTATCTCGGCGGGGTGTTCTGGACGCTCGGCTACGACACGATCTACGCCCATCAGGACAAGGAGGACGATGCCCGCATCGGGGTCAAATCCTCGGCCCTGGCGCTCGGCGACCGGACCCGGCCGTTCCTGTTCGTGTTCTATGCCGGGGCGGCGCTGCTGTGGGGCGCGGCCGGCGCGACGGCGGGTCTGGGCGTCGCGTTCTGGGCCGGGCTCGCCGCCGCCGCACTTCATCTCGCCTGGCAGGCGGCGCGAGTCGACACCGACGATCCCGCCGATTGCCTCGCCAAATTCCGCTCGAACCGGGTGGTCGGGTGGCTGGTGTTCGCCGGCATCGTCGCTGGCCATATCGTCTGAGGTTCGACGCGCCGTGGATCCCGCTCTGTTCGTCCGCAACAATACGGAAATTATCCGGCCGCCGCTGGTGCCGGAGATCGGGCTGCATCTTGCGACCCAAATGACCCCGATCTGGCAGGCCACCGAGGAGAGCCTGGCGCGCGGGGCCGTGCCGCCGCCGTACTGGGCTTTCGCCTGGGCCGGCGGCCAGGCGCTCGCGCGCTATCTGCTCGACCACCCCGAGACCGTCGCCGGCCGCGAGGTGCTCGATATCGGCTCCGGCTCCGGGATCGTCGCCATCGCCGCCGCGAAAGCGGGCGCGTCCCGCGTCGTCGCGGCCGAGATCGACCCTTTCGCCGCCGCCGCGATCGCCCTCAACGCGGCGCTGAACGGCGTCTCGGTCACGGTCGAAACGCGCGACCTGTTGAACCGCGCGGCTGCCGGGTGGGGCGTCGCGCTGGCCGGCGACATCTGCTACGAGGAGCCGATGTCGTCGCGCGCGATGACCCTGCTGCGCCGCATCGCGGCGCGCGGCAGGCTGGCGCTGCTCGGGGACCCCGGCCGTGCCTATCTGCCGCGCTCGGGGCTGGTCGAGCGGGCGCGCTACGAGGTGCCGACCACCCGCGAACTCGAAGACCGCGAGGCGCGCGAGGGCGTCGTGTGGCAGGTTCTGCCGGAGTGACCAGGAGCAACAACTGACGCGGCACAAGACCATCGTCGTCGCCGCGCTCGGCACCACCCAGACGCTGGCCTGGGCGTCGAGCTATTACCTGCCGGCGATCCTCGGCGCGCCGATCGCGGCGGCGCTCGGTCTGCCGGCAAGCGCATTTTTCGGCATGTTCTCGGCCGCTTTGCTGCTGTCGGCGGCGGTGGGTCCGTGGGTCGGGCGGCTGATCGATGTACATGGCGGGCGCGCGGTGCTCGCCGCCTCGAATATCGTGCTGGCCGCCGGCCTCGCGCTCCTCGGGCTGGCCCAGGGCGCGGTCAGCCTGACGCTGGCCTGGCTGGTCATCGGCATCGGCATGGCGATGGGTCTCTATGACCCGGCTTTTGCCACGCTGACCCGGCTTTACGGCCGCGATGCGCGCGCCTCGATCACCGGCATCACGCTGATCGCGGGCTTCGCCAGCACGATCGGCTGGCCGGCGACGGCATGGTTCGAGCACGCCTTCGGCTGGCGCGAGGCGTGCCTGATCTGGGCCGGGCTCAACCTGTTTGCGGCGATGCCGCTTAATTGGCTGCTGATCCCGCCGGCGCCGCCGCTGGCCGCCAAAACACCGGAGCAGCGCGCGGTTGAGGATGCCGCGCCGCCGCGCGGCGCGATGCCGATCCTCGCCTTTTATTTCTGTGCGACCGCGTTTGTGACCGGCGCGATGGCGGCGCATCTGCCGCGCTTTCTCGAAATCGCCGGGGCGAGTGCGGCGGCCGCGATCGCCGCGGGCGCGCTGGTCGGGCCGGCGCAGGTCGCGGCGCGGCTCGTCGAATTCGGGCTGGCGCGGAGGGTCCACCCGGTATGTTCGGCGCGGATCGCCGCGATCATGCATCCGCTGGGCGCCGCGGCATTGGGATTGTTCGGGCCGGCCGGAATCGCCGTGTTCGCGCTGTTCCACGGCGCCGGCAACGGCCTGATCACGATCGCCAGGGGCACGCTGCCGCTGGCGATCTTCGGCCCGGCCGGGTATGGGCTGCGCACCGGCATCCTGTCGGCTCCGGCGCGGGTGGCGCTGTCGGCGGCGCCGTTCGTATTCGGCGTGCTGCTCGACTGGATCGGGGCGCTGGCGGTGCTGCTGTCGGCCGGGCTGAGCCTCGCCGCTTTCGCCTCGCTGTGGCTGCTGCGGCCCCGCCCCGCCCCGCACCCCGCCCCCGGGGTCGCGCCGGCGGCGAGCGATTGAGCAAGCACGGGAGGCGACCCTATGCGTATCCGTCCCTGCCTGATGGCTGTCCTCGTCTTCGCATTGTCGGGAACCCCGGTCGTCGCCCAATTGCCGCCCGAGAGTCCGGCCTCGACGCTGGTCGCCACCGGGCATCTGGCCAGTCTGGTCGAGTTGCCGATGTACCTCAGGCTGTACCTCGTGCGGCTGCCGGCGGCGCGGAACGCGGCTTATCGAGGGTCGAGCGCGCTGCTGTATAATTTGTCGGGAGCCTCGACGATCGACATCGAGGGCGCCGCCGCGCAACCCCTCGCCGAGGGCGCCGGCGCCTTCATTCCGGGGGGCCGGGCAGTGACCGTTTCCGCATCAGCGTCCGAGCCGGTGAACCTGCTGCTGTTCGTCCTGTCGGCGCGTCCCAACCAGCGGCCACCGTTCGATCGGCCCGCGATCTTCAGGGAGTTGTATCGGACGGGCGAGCCGCTGCCGGGCCTGCGGGCCGGACCCTATGAATTCAGCCTGTCGCGGCTGACATACCCCGCCGGCATGCCCGCCACCCCGCCCCATTATCGCACCGGCGCCGCGCTCAACTATGTTCTCTCCGGCACGGTCGGCCTGACGGCGGATGGGAAAACCGAGGCGATCTCAGCCGATTTGCCGCTGTTCGAGGGCTTCGGCTGGGTCCACAGCCTGACAAACCCGGGCGGCGTGCCTCTCGTCCTTCTCCAGGCCAACATCAGCCGAGCGGGCGACCCGGCGGTGCAAGCAGCGGCCGAGAAATAGGCCGAGCCCGGCCCGACTGCAAGATGGCGGGCGGGCTGCCCATATAGCCGGCCATGCCTTACGCCAGCCTGCGCGATTTCATGGCCCGGCTCGAAGCCTCCGGGCGGCTCAAGCGGGTCGCGGCCCCGGTCTCGCCGTTTCTCGAAATGACCGAAATCCAGACGCGCCTCCTCGCCGAAGGGGGTCCGGCCGTGCTGTTCGAGAACGTCGTCCATGCGGGCCAGCGGAGAGCGACCGCGATGCCGGTCCTCGTCAATTTGTTCGGTACGGTCGAGCGGGTCGCGTGGGGCATGGACCGCGAGCCGCACGAACTGCGCGAGATCGGCCGCACGCTCGCCTTCCTGAAGCAGCCCGAGCCGCCCGGCGGCTGGCGCGAGGCGCTCGACATGCTGCCGCTCCTAAAGACCGTGATGGCAATGCGCCCGCGTACCGTGTCGAGCCATGGGTCGGCCGCGCCGTGCCAGGAAATCGTGCTGCGCGGGGCCGACATCGATCTCGGGCTGTTGCCGGTGCAGACCTGCTGGCCGGGCGAGCCGGCGCCGCTGATCACCTGGCCGCTGGTCGTCACCAAAGGGCCGGGCACGGCGCGCGAAGATGGCTTCAACCTCGGCATCTACCGCATGCAGGTCACCGGGCGCGACACGACGCTGATGCGCTGGCTCAGGCATCGCGGCGGCGCGCAGCATCATCGGCGCTGGGGCGCGGCGAAACGCGAACCCCTTCCGGCGGCCGTGGTGATCGGGGCCGACCCCGCCACGATCATCGCCGCGGTGACGCCGGTGCCCGATACGCTGTCGGAGTACCAGTTCGCCGGCTTGTTGCGCGGCCGGCGGCTCGACCTCGTCGATTGCAAGACGGTGCCGCTCAAGGTGCCGGCGACGGCCGAGATCGTGCTCGAAGGCCATGTCGCGCTCGACGAATTCGGCGACGAGGGTCCCTACGGCGACCACACCGGCTATTACAACGCGGTCGAGCAATTCCCGGTGTTCCGGGTGTCGGCGATGACGATGCGGCGCGACCCGATCTATCTGTCGACCTTCACCGGCCGCCCACCCGACGAACCGTCGGTGCTTGGCGAAGCCTTGAACGAGGTGTTCATCCCGCTGTTGCAGCAGCAATTCCCCGAGATCGTCGATTTCTGGCTGCCCCCCGAGGGCTGCTCGTACCGCATCGCGGTCGTTTCGATCCGCAAGGCCTATCCTGGTCATGCCAAGCGGGTGATGATGGGGATCTGGTCGTTTCTGCGGCAGTTCATGTACACGAAGTTCGTCATCGTCGTGGATGACGACATCGCGGTGCGCGACTGGAAGGACGTGATGTGGGCGGTCTCGACCCGCATGGACCCGGTCCGCGACGTGACCTTGATGGAGAACACGCCGATCGACTATCTCGACTTCGCCTCGCCCGAATCCGGCCTCGGCGGCAAGATCGGCCTCGACGCGACCAACAAGATGCCGCCCGAGACGCGGCGGGAGTGGGGCCGGCCAATCCGCATGGAAGACGACATCGTCGCCGAGGTCACCCGCAAATGGGCCGATTACGGGCTGCCGGGCAGCGGCAAGCCGATCTGGAAATAAAATTGTTCACTAATGACGGCGACCGGCGGGATAAATCCCTCATGCTGTCGTCCCGGCGAAAGCCGGGACCCATCAAGCGGCGCCCGAGACGTTGAGGAATGGGTCCCGGCTTTC
>CAMATN010000079.1 GCA_945861155.1 Rhizobium sp. Q54 | reverse complement strand
GGGCTCGAGCAGGCAATGGAAACGGCGCGCGCGATGCGGCGCGGCGGCGTCGGCTGGTACCCGCGCTCCGGCTTTATCCACCTCGACACCGGGCCGGTGCGCAACTGGACCCTCGACGGCCAGGGCCTCGACCAGCTGCTGTCCCGCCTGCAACAGATGATCGCCAATAGCGGGCGCGCGCTGCCCAAGAACGTGATCGCCGGCCGCGCGCGGCGCCCGCTATCGGTGCGCCAGCGCCTGACCCTGCACCGCATGATCGCCAAGGCCGAGCACCTTGCCGGCCGGCGCTAACGAGGACGGTAAAAACCGGCGGAATTCAGCTCAGGTCGAGCGCATGTTTTTTCAACAGGTCGAGCGGCACGATCTCCAGCGTCGCTTCGTGCGTCGCGGTCAGCCGCACGCGGGGCGCCTTGCCGGCCTCGAACGCCTCCATCCAGCGCGCCGCGCACAGGCACCAGCAATCGCCGGGCTTCAACCCCGGGAAGCCGGCGGCCGGCAGCGGGGTCGACAAATCGTTGCCGGCGGCGCGCGAGAAGGCGAGAAAATCGGCGTCGACCGAGGTGCAGACGGTATGGACGCCGAAATCCTCCGGGCCGGTCTCGCAACTGCCGGTCCGGTAGAACCCGGTCATCGGCTTCGAGCAGCACTCGGCGAGCGGCTCGCCGAAGACATTGCGCTGAACCTCGTTGTCCTCGGCCATGCTGTCCTCCGGGCTCATGTCGGCCGGCGGTCGCGCCGCTCGGCGTGCCGCGCCTCGATCGCGTCCCAGATCTTTGGCGCCAGGTCGACCCCGTCGAGCCGGGCGATCTCCTGAAGCCCGGTCGGCGAGGTTACGTTGATCTCGGTCATGTAGTCGCCGATCACGTCGATGCCGACAAACAGCAGCCCCTGCGCCCGCAGGCTCGGCCCGATCGCGGCGCAGATGTCGCGCTCGCGGGCGGTCAGTTCGGTCTTCTGGGCGCGGCCGCCGACATGCAGATTGGCGCGCGCCTCGCCCTCGGGCGGCACCCGCATGACCGCGCCGACCGGCTCGCCTTCGACCAGGATGATGCGCTTGTCGCCCTGGCGCACCTCGGGCAAATAGCGCTGCACCATGACCGGCTCGCGGTGGGCCAGCGCGTACATTTCGAGGAGCGAGCTCAAATTGTCGTCGCCCGAGCGCAGGTGAAAGACGCCGGCCCCGCCATTGCCGAACAGCGGTTTCAGGACGATGTCACCGTGCTCCTTCCAGAAGGCGCGGATCTCGGCGACATCGAGCGTCAGCAAGGTCGGCGGCATCAGCTCCCTGAAGCGCAAGACGTAGAGTTTTTCCGGGGCGTTGCGCACCGAGGCCGGGTCGTTGACGACGAGCGGCCCCTCCGCGGGCAGCAATTCGAGCAGGTGCGTCGCGGTGATGTAGGCCATGTCGAACGGTGGGTCCTGCCGCATCAGCACGATGTCCAGCCCGGCGAGGTCGAGCTCCTCGAAGGCGCCGAAACGGTGGTGGTTGCCGTGCTGGCGAACGACGTGCAGCGGTCGGCCGCTGGCATAAAGCCGCCCGTCGCGCAGGGTCAGCGCCTGCGGCAGGTAATGGAACAGTGCATGGCCGCGCGCCTGCGCCTCGAGCGCCATCGCGAACGTCGAATCGGCGTCGATATTGATCGTGTCGATCGGATCCATCTGGATCGCGACGGCGAGACCCATGTTCCCTCCTGGCGCTCCTGCGGGCCAACCCTGCCGCTACTATACCGCACGGAGGGTTGTCAGGGGCGGATCGTGATCGTGCTGCCCGGTCCGAGCAAGCCCAACAGAGCGACGAGCTCGTCGCGGGCGATCGCGATGCAGCCCGCGGTCGGCGCGAAACCGAGTCCCGCTCCATTTGGCCCCGCTCCATCTGGCGCCGCGACATGCAGGAAGATCGCGCTGCCAAGTCCCGGCGCCGGCGGGTCGGTGTTGTAGCCGATCACGACGACGACATCGTAGAGCGCGTCATCCCGCCACATCGCCTCGTGACCGGCCGGATAGGGCAGCGACACGGGCCGGTTGTAGTGCGGGTCGGCCGGGTCGTCGACCCAGCCGTCGCTCGGTCGCAACGCTGTCAGCTTCAGGCCGGTAGGCGGCGTCGCGAGACGGTCGGGTCGATAAAAGGCGCGGACCAGCGGAAAAACCCCGGCCGGGCTCGCGCCGTCGCCCTCGCGTTTGTCGGGCCTGACGCCGCCGCGGCCGCAGGCGGCCGGCGCCTCGCCCTCCGGCCAGCTTAGCCGCCCGGCCGAATAGACCAGGTCGACGAAACGGGGTAGTGCAGCAGTCGGGTTGCTCATTCTCCAGAGGGCTGATCCAGAGGGCTGGTCTTCACAGCCTGGCGGCGGCGCGCCCGTCGATCAGGGCGTCGCGCAGCACGCGGGCGAGGTAGCGGACGGTTTCCAGCGGCAGCTTGTCGGTGTTGCGCCCGCCGGCGATCCAGCGGTCGACATTGCCGGGTCCCCAATTATAGGCGGCCAGCGCGTCCGGCCAGTTGCCGTAGCGGCGGTACATCTGCGCCAGATAGGCTCGCCCGAGCAGCAGGTTTTCGCGCACGTCGAAGCGGTTGCCGCCGCCGACATCGAGCGCAGCCGCGGCGCTGACCTGCATCGGCCCCTGCGGCCCCAGCGGCTCCGGCCGCCACATCCGGGGGTTGGTGCCGTGGCTCGATTCGACGCCATGGACCGCGAAGGCGACGCGGTCGAGCTCGCCGCCATTCGCCGGGCCGAACAGATCGACCGGGAACAGCGCGCGAATCGCCCCGCCGCGCACCACCGTCACCATCGGCTGTCCGGGTTCCGCGAAGCTGACCCGTTCGATGCGGGTCTGCGGCGCCAGAGCCGCCTGGCGAATTCCCGGCGGCGGTTGAGGCGGCGGTTCGGCGTTGCCGCGCACCACGATGACCCGGTCAGCGCGGCCGTTGCCGAACGTCACGATTTCGCGGTGCCCCGGCAGTTCGGCCGGGACGACCGGGACAGCTCTCACGGCCAGGACAGCCGGGATGGCCGGGTCAGCGGCACCGCGCACCAGCCGGACCGGTGCCCGCGTTCGATCGGCGAAATACACGGTCTCGACCGACCCGCGGGCGGCCACCGCGGGGATCGGCGCCGCGGCAGCCGGCCGCGGGTTGGCAGGAATGCGCTGCGCGATGTCTCCGGCGGCGGCTGGGCCGACATCGCACGCGATCGCGGCGACCCCCAACACCGCCGCGCGCGCCAGCGCGATGCGTCGACTTCCCTTGATCATTCCCCCGAACCCGGCCCCCCGCAACCCGGCCGACAAAGCTGCCGGTTGCATAATGCCTATTCAAACTCCCGCCGCAAACTCTCGCGAGCAAGCGGTGTCATCGCGTCATCAGCGTGGGGCGGAATTTCGCGGGCCTAAGCAGGTTTCCGCAAGTTCATCGCCCACACGCCCCCACCCCAGCCCTCCCCCGCTTGCGGGGGAGGGAGTTCGCAGTGAGGCGCCCAGCACAACCCTCCCCCGCAAGCGGGGGAGGGCAGGGTGGGGGTGCAAGCGCGGGAGGGTGGGGCTGAAACAGGCGACCAACCGTGTTCCAACCGGCAAAATGATGCTTAGCATGCCCGGGCTAAACGAAATTAACGACCGCGCAGCCTGACGGGCTTGGCAGCGGCGGCGGCGCGGTACACGATGCGATTCGCCGCCAACACGGCCCCGCCTTACCCGCCAGCCCGGAGTGCCCGCATGACCCGACCCTTCGAGGGGATCCGCATCATCGACATCACGCACGTGCTGGCCGGTCCGTTCGCGGCCTATCAGCTGGCGGTGCTCGGCGCCGACGTGATCAAGGTCGAGCACCCCGACGACCCCGACCAGAGCCGCGACAGCGGCACCGACCGCGCTCTCAATCACGCCCTGATGGGCACCGGGTTCCTGACCCAGGGCTCGAACAAGCGCTCGATCACGCTCGACCTGAAGACCGAGCCCGGCGTCGAGATCCTGAAAAAGCTCGTCGCCGGCGCCGATGTCCTGGTGCAGAACTACCGGCCAGGGGCGTTCGAGGCCTTGGGGCTGGGCTACGAGGCGCTGCTCAAGATCAACCCGCGCCTGATTTATTGCTCGATCTCGGCGTTCGGCCAGGACGGCGTCAGGCGCGAGCAGACCGCCTACGACCATGTGATCCAGGCGACATCCGGGATCATGGCCTCGACCGGCACCGAGGAGGTCAACCCGATCAAGATCGGCTCGCCGGCGATCGATTACGCCACCGGCACGATGGGCGCGTTCGCGCTTGCCGCCGCCCTGTTCCAGCGCGAGCGCACCGGCACGGGCCAGCACATCGACCTCGCGATGCTCGGGGTCGCGATGATGATGCAGGCGTCGCCGATGACCGGCTATTTCCGCAACGGCACCGAGCCGAAGCCGCACGGCAACAAGCAACCCTACGCCACCAACAGCGCCTACGACGCCAAAGAGGGCATGGTGATGATCGGCGCCAGCAATATCCGGCAACAGGCCCGATTCTGGCGCGCCGTCGAACGCGCCGACATGATCAAATCCGACAACGAGGCGCGCATCGACGACAACGAGCGCGAGGCGGCGGTGATCGCCGACATCATCAAGACCAAAACCGCCGACGAGTGGGAGGTCTATTTCCAGGCCCGCCATGTGCCCGCCGCGCGGGTGCGGAATTTGGCCGAAGCCGTGGCCGATCCGCATTTCAACGAGCGGCGGGTGTTTCATAAATTCGAATCGGCGCCCGGCGTCGACGGGCCGTTCACGGTCCCGCTCGCCGCGTTCAAATTCGCCCATGGCGGCCCGAGCATCGAGACGCCGCCGCCGGCGATGGGCGCCGACACCGATTCGGTGCTGGCCGAGCTTGGCTACGGCGACAGCGACATCGCCGCTTTGCGGGCCGCGCGCGTGGTCTGACCCCGGAGGACATGCGGCACGGCGCGGCGGAGCCGACAATCTACGATTGCCGAAGAAAACCGTGGACAACATCGCCGATCGGATCGACATTCGCGCGTCAGGATCGAGGTTGCCGAGGCAGCGTCGATTTTGCGGATAAAGGGGAACTTTCGTCGTGGAGCGGGCGCCGCTAAGGCGGGAAGGTGTCGCGCCGGGAGCGCGTCACGAAATGCTGATGCAACGGAATTCCGACAAATAAATTTTTTACGGCAATCCGGCTCAGCCGTTGCCGACTCACTTAAAGGGACCGACGGGGCAAGCGCGCGCTAGAGCGGCGTGCCGGCTGCGGACAAAGGCGCTTGGGGTTGGGGGTCTGAAAACGCGATGCTTTCGTTCGTGCGTCACGCCGTGCTGATGCCGTTCTGGCTTGCCCAGGTCTTTACGCAGGAAAAATTCTTCGCCCGCAACCCGGTCATTGGCAATCGCTGGCTGAATGAGCATGGGCTGCACACCGCGCGGGTCGCCGCCGCCTGCCGGCTCGCCGAAGCGCGCCGCCGCCGGCTGGCGCGTCGGATCCCGGACGAGGATCGCCAGCTTCTCGATCGCGACGGCTTCGTCATCAAGCGCGACTTTCTGCCGCCCGAGGTTTTTGCCGCTCTCCTCGCCCAGATCAGGAGCTTGCGGGCGCCGGCGCGCCAGATGATCGAGGGCGACACGGTCACCCGGCACATCGCGCTTGATTCCACGGTGCTCGACCTTGTGCCGGCAGCCCGGCAATTGCTGGATCTGCCGCAATACCGCAATTTGATCAGCTATGCCGGGTCCTCGGCCGCGGCGCCGATGGTCTATGTCCAGACCGTGCTGAGCGGCACCGTCGAGGGGGCTCCCGACCCGCAGACCGAGCTCCATACCGATACGTTCCATCCGACGGTCAAGGCCTGGCTGTTCCTGACCGACGTCGCCGCGGATGCTATGCCGTTCGTCTATGTGCCGGGCTCGCATCGCCTGACGCCGCAGCGCCTCGCCTGGGAGCGGCGGATGAGCATCGAAGCGAGCCGGCAGCCGCATGACACCTATCGGCAGCCGCAGCCGAGGCTGACCCGGGCGGTATCTCCGGCAATGCTCGGCGAACTCGGGCTGCCGCCGCCGCGGGCGATATCGGTCCCGGCCAACACGCTCGTCGTCGCCGACACGTTCGGCTTTCATGCAAGGGGCGTCAGCGCGACGCCGGCGAGCCGGGTCGAGATCTGGGCAATCGGTCGGCGTAACCCGTTCCTGCCGTGGACCGGGCTCGACCCGTGGTCGCTCGCCGCACTCGGGCGGCGCAAACCGCTGATCTATTGGAAATCGGTCGATCTCCTCGAGAAGATCGGGATCGCCCGCCAGCGCTGGCGCGAGCGCGGCACCGTCTCGGCTTTCGATCCGGCTTAACGCATGGATCGGTACGAAGCCTATGCCGAGATGAACGCCGCGCGGCATAATGCCGCCCCGGTGGATCACCCGGGCCCGGAGGGGCCGCGCTCGTTCCTGTTCCTGCAAGGGCCGATCTCGACGTTTTTCGACCGGCTCGGCCGCGCCCTGATCGCGCGCGGCCACGACGTTCATCGCGTCAACCTGCATCTTGGCGACCAGCTGCTCTGGCGCTTGCCGGCGACGCATTTCCGCGGACGGATCGAGGATTGGCGCGGTTTTGTCGGGGCGCAGCTCGACCGGCACAAGATCACCGACCTCGTGCTGCACGGCGACCGCCGCCCCTATCACCTCGTCGCCGCCGAGGAGGCGCGGGCGCGCGGAATCGCCGTCATCGCGACCGATCTGGGCTATGTGCGGCCCGACTGGATCACGCTCGAATATGACGGTATGACGACCTATTCGCGCTTTCCGCGCGACCCGGCCGCGATTCGCGCGCTCGCCGCCGCGCTGCCCGAGCCGGAGCTGGCGCCGCGCTTCCAGACCCCGTTCTGGATGATCGCGGCGTTCGACGTGGCCTATAATCTCGGCCTTGTCTTGGGCCGGCCGCTTTATCCGCGCTACCGCTACCACAGCACCGTCCATCCGTTTGCCGAATATGCCGGGTGGCTCTGGTCGCGCGCCAAGAAGCCGTTTACCGCGGCAGCGACAGCGCGGCGGAAAATCCGGCTGCAATCCGATCCGGGCTCGTATTTTCTGGTGCCGCTGCAGATCGCGACCGATTTCCAGATCCGCGCCCACTCGCCGTTCGGCGACGTGCGCGAGGCGGTGCGCGAGATCATCGCCTCGTTCGCTCGTAGCGGCAGCCAGCGCACGCTGGTGTTGATCGTCCACCCGCTCGACAACGGGCTGATCGGCTGGAAGCGCCTGATCGCCGGGCTGGCCCGGGAATTCGGCGTCGCCGAGCGGGTCTTGGGTCTGCAAGGCGGCACCCCGTCCGAGTTGCTGCGCAATGCCGCCGGCATCGTCACGATCAACAGCACGGTCGGCGTCACCGCCTTGCACCACGGCGTTCCGGTCAAGGTGCTGGGCAATGCCGTTTTCGATGTCGCCGGCTTGACCTGCCAGGCGCCGCTCGACGCGTTCTGGCATGACCCGCCGCGTCCCGACCCGGAGCTGATGGCCGCCTTTCTGCGCGCGCTGATCGGGACGACCCAGGTCAAGGGCGGCTATTACGAAGCCGGCTCGCAGGCCTGTGCGATCGCCGGTTTCATCGACCGGTTCGAGCGCCGGCTTTACCCGCTGCCGCCGCTGACCGACCGCGATCTCGCCGCCCGCCCGCCCCGCGCCCCCTCGCGCGGCGTGGCTGTCATCGGAGTGTCGGATGGGCTGGGGGCCGCGCTGGCGCGCGCTCATGCAGCCCCCGGCGTGACGCTGCTGCTGGTCGGAGGGGTGGCGGGAGCGCTGGCACGGGCAGCCGAGGATTGTCGGCGCCGCGGCAGCGGTGTCGCGACGTTCTGCTCGAGCGCCACGGACGGAGCCTCGCTCGCCTTGCATCTCGCGGCACTCGACCGTGTCGCGCCGCTGGATCGGTTGGTTGTGCTCGGCATCGGATCGGCCGAAATGGATGGGCGCCCGGCCGAAATAGAAATCGAGCCCGACATCGGCGCCGTGATCAGCGCGGTCGCCGTGGCGGCTGAACCGATGCGCCGGCGGGGGCGGGGCGACATCGTGCTGGTCGACAACCTGGTCGGCCGGCCCGCGACCGCCGATTCGGGCGCCACCCCGCTCTCGGCGAAAGCGCTCCTCGGCCATGGCGACACGCTGCGCCGGCAGCTGGCGGCGGATGGCGTTTCGGTTGCCGTTGTCCTGCCCGGCGCGCTGGCGATCCGAGCCGCCGCCTGGCTTGGCCAACCGCGCCTGGCGATCGTCGAGGCGGACCGCATCGCGGCAATGATCGGCCGTGCCGCGCGCCGCCGCGGAGACGTGATAGGGACGCCCGGCGCCGCATTGGTGGTCGGGCGCGTCCTGCGCCTGTTGCGGTCGCGAGCGCTCGCGACGATCCGCTCATTGCTGCCCGCCGCCGATCCGGTCGCCGCGGCGCGCGACGAGGACCCGCTGGTCGGGAAATCGGCCAGCGGCGATTGATTCTCGCTCTCGGCGCCCGCCCGCCGGCTGACCTCGGCGCGAGATCGGTGATTCGGTCTCGCGCGCGGGATGGTATCCTCGCCATCGATGGACCCGGCCCCGAGCAGAGGACAGCGCGCATGCTGGCGCCGATAGGCTGGGCCGCGATGGTCCCGGTGTGGGCCGCGCAGCTGGTGACGGGTGCGAAATCCTTCGAGCGCAACCGCATCATCGGCAGCCGCCGGCTCAACGAATACGGCCTCCACGCCGCGCGGGTATCGCTGGCGCACCGGGTGGCCGCGTCGCGCCGCAGGCGCCTGTCGGGACTGGTCTCGGCCGCCGACCGGCAGGATTTTGCCCGCGACGGTTTCGTGATGCGGCGCGATTTTCTGGCGGCGGCCGAGTTCGTCGAACTGCGGGCCCAGGTCGAGGCCTATCGCGGGGCGCTGCGCGAGATCGTCGAGGGCGATACGGTCATGCGCAAGGTCGCGCTCGACTCGCCGGCGCTGGCCGCGATGCCGGCGCTCGCCGGCGTATTGGGCTCGCCGCAATGGCGCGGCCTGATCCGCTATATCGGCAGCCGCGACGCCGAGCCGGTCGTCTGGATCCAGAGCATCCTGCGGCATGCCCATGACGGCCCGCCCGATCCGCAGACGGCATTGCACGCCGACACGTTTCACCCGACCGTCAAGGCGTGGCTGTTCCTGACCGATGTCGCGGCCGACGCCGGACCGTTCACTTACGTTCCAGGCTCGCACCGGTTGACCCGCGAGCGGCTCGCCTGGGAGCGGGGCATGAGCCTGGCCGCCCGGCATTCGCCGAACGCCGAAATCCGGCAGGGGTCGTTCCGCATCGACCCGGCCGCGCTACCGGCGATGGGCCTCCCCGAGCCGCGACGCTTCGACGTGCCGGCCAACACACTGGTGGTCGCCGACACATTCGGCTTTCATGCGCGCGGGCCGAGCGCCGGGCGCTCGCTCCGGGTCGAGATCTGGGCCTATGGCCGGCGCAGCCCGTTTGTTCCGTGGGCCGGGTTCGATCCGTGGACCGCGACCGCGCTGGCGCGACGCAGCGTGGTCGGCTGGCGGCTCGGCGATATTATCGAGCGGGCCGGCATCAAGCCGCACCGGTGGCGCCGGCGGGTCGGTGTGTCGCCCTTCGATCCGGCCTGAACTCATTTGGAGCATCGAACATGGCGTGGGACCCTGCCCAATACCTCAAATTCGCCGGGCCGCGGCTGCGCCCGGCGCTCGATCTGCTGCAACGGATCGATCGCGAGGCGCCGGGTACGGTGTACGATCTCGGCGCCGGGGCGGGCAATGTGACCCGGCTCATCGCCGCGCGCTGGCCCGAGGCACGGGTCGTCGGCGTCGATTCCTCGGCCGAGATGCTGGGCAAGGCCGCGGCGGAGAACCCGGAAATCACGTGGCAACATGCCGATCTCGGGACGTGGCGACCGGACCGGCCGGCCGAGATCATCTACTCGAACGCCGCGCTGCACTGGCTCGACGGGCACGACCGGCTGTTGCCGGGCTTGTTCGCCGCGCTGGCGCCGCATGGCGTGCTCGCGGTGCAGATGCCACGCAATTTCGGCGCGCGCTCGCATACATTGATCACCGAGACGGCGTTGAACGGGCCGTGGCGGCGTGTGCTCGAACCGCTGCTGCGGCCGGCGCCGGTCGCCGAACCCGAATTCTACTATGATCTGTTGGCGCCGCTCGCGGCTTCGCTCGATATCTGGGAGACCGAGTACCTGCAGGTGCTGGACGGGGTGAACCCGGTCAAGGAATGGACCAAGGGCACCTGGCTCCTCCCGCTGCTCGCGGCTCTGGAGGAACCCGAGCGCGGCCGCTTCGAGGCTGCTTATGCCGAACGGGTTGCCGCCGTCTATCCGCCGCGCGCCGACGGCAAGACGCTGTTCCCGTTCCGCCGCATGTTTATGATCGCATGCGCGGCCTAGCGCCGCGGCTCAAGCGAACGGGTCCCGGGCCAAACGAAACGGGCCGGCCGCTTACCGCGGCCGGCCCGTCAATTCGCAGGAGCGCGTGCTCAGTGAGGACGCACGCCCGGATAGCGCTCCGACGGGGTGACGGTCGCCTGGGTCTGCGGCGTGGCGCCGTACCAACCGCTGCCGGGTGCCGTGCCGGGATAGCGCTCCGACGGGGTGACGGTCGTCTGGGTCTGCGGGGTGGCGCCGTACCATCCGCCGCCGGGCTTCGGGCCGAGAAAGGCGCCGGAGGGGCCGACGGGGACGGTGACGGCGGGCGGCGCGGCTGCGGTGCCGGGCGGCAGCGCGGCGATCGACTGGGCATGCGCCGCAAACGCTGCGCCGGCCAGCAAGCTCAGGCTCAGGACGGTCGATTTGGCAAAGGTCGACATGTGATTTTCTCCAGGGTTCATTTATTTCCCTGGGTCACTATCTCGGACGTATCAGGCTATGATGCAAATGAACATTTTCTAAGATGAAAATGAAGATGCATCATTCTGTCAGCGAGCCTTACCGACCAAGGGGTTAGGAGACTCTTAGCCGCACCCCCGGGTCGGCCATTCCCACAGGGCATCAAGGGGTCGATGCAAATGCACAGTGTTCCCATGACGAGAGTGCAGGCTGACATAATGCCCCGTCAGTCAACGCCCTCGCTTCATTTCGATAGCCTCGACCTGAACCTCCTGCGGGTATTCGAGGCCTTGGTCGAAGAGCGCAGCGCGACCCGCGCCGGCGCCAGGCTCGGGCTGACCCAGTCGGCGATCAGCCATGCGTTGAACCGCTTGCGTTATGTCCTCAAGGACGAATTGTTCGTGCGCGGCCCCGACGGGATGCAGCCGACCGAGCGCGCCGCCGAGATCGCGCCGCGCTTGCGCCAGGGGCTGCTGCAACTACAGCTTGCGCTAGCGCCGAGCGAGTTCGTTCCCGAGCGCACCGATCGCCGGTTTACGATCACCTGCACCGAATACGCCGGGGCGGTGCTGATGCCGGCCGTGATTGCCCAGCTTCGCAAGCAGGCCCCCTACGCTTCGGTAAACGTACTGCCGAGCAATCTCGGGGTTGCCGAAACCCTGCGCGGCGGGCGCGCCGATCTGGCGATCGGCAGCTTCCGGCGCTTTCCCGAATGGTTCGCGAGCGAGCCGCTGATGCGCGAGACCCGGGCCTGGGTGCTGAGCGCCGACCATCCGGCGGCGCGCGAGGAATTGACCCTCGAACGGCTTGCGGCGTTGCCGCATCTGGTCATCGCCGCAACCGGCGACGACGAGCACGCGATCGAGGGCTATGTCGTCGATCACGGCCTCGAGCGTCTGGTGACGCGCAGCGATGCCGGGCTGCTGCAAGGCGCCCTGGCGGCACGCGGGTTGCGCCGCAACGTCGCGGTGACGACGCCGCATTTCCTGGCGGCGCTGGCGGCGGTAAGCCAGTCCGATATCGCCGCGCTGCTACCCCGCCGGGTGGCGGCGGCATTTGTCGGCCGCTACCGGCTGGTGCTGTTCGAGCCGCCCTATCCCTCGCCGCCGTTTGAAATCATGTCGCTCTGGTATCGCGAGCATGGCGATCAGCCGGCGATCGCGTGGCTGCGCAAGCTGCTGCGCGAGGTCGCGGCGGAGCTCTAGGAAAACGGCCCTTTACGTGGCTCCGCGGCCCCGCACCAGCGCCGCGCCGGCGGCCAGCGCCGCCAGTTTTTGGGTCGCCAGGGTGCGGTCGAGCGGCGCCATGCCGCAATTGGTGCACGGGAACAGCCGCTCCGCCGGCACAAAGCGCAACGCCCGTTCGATCACCGCCGCGACCTCTTCCGGCGTTTCCGCCCGGTTGCTCGCCACATCGATCGCCCCGACCAGCACGTCCTTCCCGGCGAGCAGCCCGAGCAGCTCGATCGGCACATGCGAATTGGCGCATTCGAGCGAGACCTGATCGATCCGGCTCGCCGCCAGCGCCGGGAAGATGCGCTCGTATTGCCGCCACTCGGCGCCGAGGCTGGTCTTCCAATCGATATTGGCCGGGATGCCGTAGCCGTAGCAGATGTGCACCGCGGTCGTGCAGCGCAGCCCTTCGGCCGCCCGGTGCAGCGCCTCCACCCCCCAGGCGACGACCTCGTCGAGATAGACGTTGAAGGCCGGCTCGTCGAACTGGATCACATCGACCCCGACCGCCGCCAGCTCGCGCGCCTCCTCGTTCAGCAATTCGGCGAACGCCATCGCCATCGCTTCGCGGTCGCCGTAATGCCCGTCGGCGACCGTGTCGACGATCGTCATCGGGCCGGGCAGCGTGAATTTCAGCCGCCGGTTTGTATGGAGGCGGGCGATCATCGCTTCCCGTGCATGCACCGCCCCTTTGCGCCGCAGCTTGCCGGTGACCGTCGGCACCAGCGCCTCGTAGCGATTGTTGCGGATGCCCATGCGCACGCGCCGGCCGAAATCGATGCCCTCGACGCTTTCGAGAAAGCCGTGCACGAAATGCTGGCGCGACTGTTCGCCGTCGCTGACGATGTCGATGCCGGCATCTTCCTGAAGCTTCAGCGCGATCAGCGTCGCATCGCGCTTGCCTTCGGCGAGCGCCTCGCCGTCAAGGCGCCAGGGCGCCCACAGAACGCCCGGTTCGGCCAGCCAGGACGGCTTTGGCAGGCTGCCGGCGATCGTCGTTTCGAGCACGGGATCCTCGCAATCGCGTATAGGGCGTCTGTGTTATGGTAGGCGGCAACCCCCGTCAAACGTTCCCTCCGGGCGAACACAAGGCCATGTCACAGCTCCAATCCGGCAAGGAGCGCGTCCCGCTCGCCCTCGACCGCGGCAGGGCGTTTGCAGGCGACGGCGGCAAGTTGATGATGCGGCCGCCGCCGCAACACGATTTCGGCGAACGGGGCTTCCTGGATCTTGCGCACCAGGAGCGTCGGCGTAAAGCCGCAGCGATGCGCCGCGCTAATCTGGCCGTTCGCCAGATACGGGCCGAACCCGAAGACCATGTCGTGCACGGTGACCGTCCCGGCCGGCGATTGATGGGCGATTTCGTGCAGCCGGTCGCTCGCGATGTATTCGGCGAGCGCTTGAAGATCGGGGACGATCAGGCACAGGAAGCCGTCATCGGCGAGGATCCGGTGCGCCTCCGCGATCGCCTGGCCGACCTGGTGCAGGTAAAGATGCTCAAGGCAATGCGCGAGCCAGACCGCGTCCGCCGAGCCGCTTTCGATCGCCGACAGATCGGTGACGTCAGCCAGCAGATCGGGGGCGGCCATCGGATTGGAATCGACACGCAACTCGCGCCAGCCGGCGAACATCGCCGGCAGCCACCCGCCTTTCGGCCCGCTGCCCAAATTGACGAGCAGCTTGGCCCGGTTCTGCTGGTGAAGGTCCGGCGTGTCGTTCATCTGGCGAAAATGTCCTTTGGCAGCAACTGGCGATCTCGACCGGCTCTCCGCCCTTCACAGGATGCGGCGGCGCCACTAGGTTAGGGCTTTCCACACCGGATTTGCGACATGACATTTCTCGCCGACCGCCTCGCTCGCGTAAAGCCCTCGCCGACGATGGCGATCACCGCGCTCGCCACCGAATTGAAGGCGGCCGGGCGCGACATCATCAGCCTGTCCGTGGGCGAACCCGATTTCGACACCCCGCCCAATATCCGCGCGGCCGGCATCGCGGCGATCGAGCGGGGCGAGACCCGCTACACGGTGTTCGACGGGCGGATCGAACTGAAGCGGGCGATCTGCGAAAAATTCAAGCGCGAGAACGATCTGGTTTACGACACCTCGCAAATCACCGTCAGCAACGGCGGCAAGCAGGTGCTGTACAACGCGATGGTCGCGACGTTGAGCCCCGGCGACGAGGTCGTGATCCCGGCGCCCTACTGGGTCTCGTACCCCGAGATGGTGCTGCTGTGCGACGGCGAGCCGGTGCCGGTGCCCTGCCCGCAGAATAACGGCTTCAAGATGCGCCCCGAGGATCTCGACGCGGCGATCACGCCGAAGACCAAATGGCTGATCCTCAATTCGCCGTCGAACCCGTCGGGCGCCGCCTATAGCGAGAGCGATCTGAAGGCGCTCGCCGAGGTATTGCTCAAGCACGACCATGTCTGGGTCATGACCGACGACATGTACGAGCACGTCATCTATGACGATTTCCGCTATCGGACGATCGCCCAGGTCGAACCGCTTCTCTACGACCGCACGCTGACCGTCAACGGCGTGTCGAAAGCCTATTGCATGACCGGCTGGCGGATCGGCTATGGCGGCGGCCCGACCCAGCTGATCAAGGCGATGGGCGCGGTGCAGTCGAACTCGACCGCCAACCCGTGCTCGATCAGCCAAGTTGCGGCGATCGAGGCATTGACCGGACCGCAGGACTTCATCCCGCGGCACGCCCTGCTGTTCAGGGAGCGCCGGGATCTCGTCGTCGACTGGCTGAACAAGGTGCCGGGGCTGCATTGCCCGCGGCCCGAGGGCGCGTTCTACGTGTACCCGTCCTGCGCCGGGCTCCTCGGCAAGCGCGCCCCCGGCGGCACGAGGATCGACAGCGACGAGGATTTCGCGCGCTATCTGCTGGCGAGCGAAGGCGTCGCGATCGTGCACGGCGCGGCGTTCGGCCTGTCGCCGCATTTCCGCATCTCCTACGCGACCTCGAACGAGGAATTGCGCGAAGCCTGCACCCGCATCGAGCGCGCCTGCCGGGCGTTGGTGTAGGGCGGATAAGCGCAGCGCAATCCGCCAATCGGCGATGCCGGGTTCAAAGCGGCGGATTACGCTTCGCTGATCCGCCCTACTGCGCCGTGATGCCGCCGTCGATCACGAGGCCGGCGCCGGTCATGAAGGCGGCATCGTCCGAGGCGAGGAACACGATGCCCTTGGCGATGTCGGTCACTGTTCCCAGCCGCCCGATCGGCAGCCGGTCGATGACCTGACGCCGCGCCATCTCGACATCGTTGGTGCCGAGGTTGCGCGCCCGGGTCACCAGCACCTGGTCGCCCATATCGGTGTCGATCGTGCCGGGGTGCATCGAATTGACCCGGATGCGATAGCCCTTGCGGGCGAATTCGAGCGCCGCCGATTTGGTGAACAAGGTGACGCCGCCCTTGGTCATCGAATAGAGCGGGTCCTGGGTCGAGCCGACAAGGCCGGCGACCGATGCGAGGTTGACGATCGCGCTGCCGTGCGGGCTGTGCTGAGCCGCGTCTCGCAAGGCCGGGAGAGCTGATTTGGTGCCGAGAAAGACGCCGGTCAGGTTGACCGCGCACAGGCGTTCCCATTCGGCCAGGGTCGCGCTCTCGATGTCCTTGCCGAGAAACAGCCCGGCATTGTTGACCAGGATGTCGAGCTTGCCGAAGCGGGCGACGATTGCGGCTATCGCGGCGGTCCAATCCTCCTCGCTTGTCACGTCAAGCGGCACATAAACCGCCTCGCCGCCGCCGACTTCGAGCGCGCGTACGGTCTCGCGGCCCTTTTCGTCGAGCACATCGGCGATCGCCACCTTGGCGCCGGCCTCGACCATCAGCCGCGCGGTCTCGGCGCCGATGCCGCGCGCCGCGCCGGAGATCAGCGCCACCTTGCCGTCAAGCCGGTTCATGTCCTCGCTCCCTGCTGAACCACGGAGACACGGAGGTCACGGAGATAGATTGTCATCCCGGCGAAGGCCGGGATCTATTTATCAGCGGCTGGTGCAGTCGCCAGCGTGGATCCCGGCCTTCCCCACGGAACAAGTCCGTGGGCTGAAGGCCCACGGGATGACAAATTCTATTTGAAGAAACTCCGAGCCCTCCGTGCCTCCGTGGTGAAATTTACTACCGCGCCCGCTGGTAGCGGCGGCAATCGAGGCGCAGATAGTCGCGGAAATGGGGCCGCATACGCTCGGTCCAGGGGGTATTCGCCGCGGCTTTCCACGACGCCGAGTTCGGCACATCCGGGTTGGCGAAATGATAAATCGCGGCATAACGCTGCGTCGCCCCGGCGCCGCGATAGCGGCGGGCGCGCAGCACGCCGGGTACTCCGGCGAGGGCCGGCAGATGCTCGGTATTGTACCATTCGTTGAAATCGGCCTCGTGCTCGGGCGCGACATTCATCGAGATCAGCAGCAATGCCGCCGCCCCGTCCGGCGCCACCGCGTCGCCGGGCAGGATCTGCTCGCCTTCCATGCGGATGATCGACTTGGTGCGGCCGGTGACCCGTTTGGTCCACGGCGAACCGTTGGCGCCGCCGACGGCTCGGTACGGCGCGCTTTGCAGCACGTCGACATTGTCCAAATCGTAGAGCGCGACCGAATCTTTCGGATTGCTGCTGCCGATCCAGCGCTCGGCATTGATAAAGCCGGGGACGCGCAGCCGCTCGGGCACGTGTTCGGTGTTGTACCAGTCGTGAAACTCGTCTTCGGCGACATCGGAAAAATTCATCGCCGCGATCAGGATGCCCTTGGCCATTCCGTCCTCCCTCGCAATCCGGGCCAGCCTACCACACGTCACCGGGTGCGCAGGGTCAGGATGATGCCGCCGACGATCAGCACGATGCTGAGCCCGACATCCCAGGTGATCGCGCCGCCGAAGATCGCAGCCGCCAGCAGAAACCCGCCGACCGGAGTCAACGCCATGACCTGGCCGGCTACCCCGGCCGACATCACCGACAGCACCTTGTTCCACAGGAAATAGCCGAGCGCCGTCGTGACGATCCAGTTATAGGCGAGGATCGCAATCAGCGCGGGCGACCAGCGGATCGGCTCTCCCAGTCCGCCCGGCAGCCCGCCCGGCAGCGCGATCACCGCGACAAGGACGGTGCTGACCGCGAGCTGCCAGAAGGTCTGCGCCCAGAATGTCGAGCGCCAGGCGCGCCGGCGGTAGAACACCGAGCCCAACGCCCAGCAGATCGCGGCGAGCAGCAGCATAGCGTTGCCGCCGAGGATGCGCCAATCGCTCCAGTCCACGAGGCCCGGGTTCATGAACAGGATCAGCCCGGCAAACCCAACCAGCGCGCCGGCGAGCTGACCGCGGCGCGGAGCCTCGCGCGCCAGCCACAGCTCGATCGGAATGGCCCAGAGCGCCATCGTATAGGCCAGCACGATGGCGCGGCCGGCGGGCAGGATCGCCAGTCCGATGATGCTGAAGATCAGGAACCCGGCGACCTGCAATTGTCCGACGACAAAGAGGCCGAGGCGCTCGCCGCGCACCGGCAGCAACGGCGCGCGCAAGATCAGCAGCGCCGGTGCCATCAATCCGATCGTCCCGACCAGGCGCAGCAGCACGAACGTAAGCGGCGGCGCATCGTCGAGCGCCAGCTTCATCAGCGGCCAGTTGCCGGCCCAGCTGACGACGATGATCGCCAGGTACAGGTAGACGATGCGCGGCCTGGGCTGCGTCATGCCCACAACGCGGGATGACGATTTGGGAGCCTGCTATACCAGCGCGACCGGGCGGACCGGGCAGCCGGTGGCGCCCTTGTACTTGGTGGCCAACAGGATGAAGCAGAAGGCCGCGAGGCGGTCGCGCGCCACTTCGTCGAGCGCCAAATTCTCGATCAGATAGACCCCGGCCTCGGCCAGCACATGCTGGTGCACCGGCAGAATCAGGCTGCGGTCGGGGTTGGGCATGACCTCGACCGCCATGTTGTCGCAGCCGATCGCGACGACGTCCTGCCGGGTGAGCCAGCGCGCCGCCGGCACGTCGATGCCCGGCTCGCCTTCGAGATAGCGCGCGTTGTCGACGCCGAAATACCGGCCCCAGCCGGTGCGGATCAAGACGATGTCGCCGGGCTCGATCGCGACCCCCGCGGCATCGGCGGCGCGCGCCAGATCGTCGGGCTCGATCGCGCGGCCGGGGTTGAGGTGCGCGCCGCCGTCGAGCCCCGCGACATCGAGCAGCACGCCGCGGCTGATCATCGGCGGGACATGCTCGATGCCGAGACGCTCGAGCCCCCAATCGGTCACGGTTTCGGCGGCGCTAAGCCCGTTATAGAGCCGGTCGCCGATCGAGAAATGGCCGAGCGCGTCGATATGGGTCCCGACATGCATCGTCATCTCGGCCCGCTCGACATTGGAGCCGGCATCGTTGACCGCGCCGGCCTTGCGGCGGCGCTTGATCGAGTCGCGCCACGACGCCCACATCGACAATAGAAACGGCGTCTGGTTCGGCAACAGATACGGTGCGTTGGCGCCGATCTCGTGGCTCAGATCATAGATCCGGCCGGTGCGCACCGTGCCCAGCGCGGCGAGGCGGCGCTCAACCGTTAGCAGATTGCCGGCACCGATCTGGTCGTCGGCGCCCCAGCGGGAATGGTCATGCACGAGGCCGCTCATGCCACCGCTCCGAGGCGATAGGCCCGCGCCGCGGTGCCGGCGAACAGCGCCAGTTTTTCCTCGCGCGACGCGCCCGCGACGATGCGCTTGAACGCGTTCCACAGCACGGCATAACCGACGCCCATCTTGTCGACCGGGTAGTTGCTCTCGAACATGCAGCGCGTCGGCCCGAATAACTCGATGCAGGTCTCGACATAGGGCCGCCAGATTTCGGCCATTGTCTCGGACGTGGGCGCGGTCGCCACGGCGTGGAAATCATAGGCGGCGCCGCGGTTTATCATGCCGCCGATCTTGACGACGACATTCGGGCATGTCGCCAGCTCGGCCATCGAGCGCTTCCATTGCGGCAGGGTTTCGGCCGCACGGCCGGCATAGGGTCCGTAGCCCAGCACCCCGCCGACATGGCCCATGATGATCGGAAGCGCCGGAAAGGCCCGCGCCAAATCAACCACATCGGCGAGCTGCGGGTGATAGAGCCAGGCGTCGAAGCTGAGGCCGAGCGCGCCGAGCCGCGCGAGGCCGGCACGGAAATCGGGACGCTGATAGAGATGCGGCTGCATGTCGGGGCGGCTGTTGCCGATGACCGGGCTCGAATCCCAGCCGGCCGAGTGGCGCACCCCGCGAAAGCGGTCGCCGCCGGCGCGTAAATGCGCCAGCAGCACCGGCTCGACCTGGTCTCCCAGCGTCAGATCGGCATAGCCGACGATGCCGGCGGCGACCCGCGTCGTGCCGTAATTGCCGCTGTCGCTCATCGCCGCGATCCCGGCGACGAACTCGGTCTCGCCGACGGAGCGCATTTCCGGCGGGCCGCCAAAGGGCGAGTCGGGAGCGCGGTACATCGAGCGGCATTCGAGAAATACCGTCGCGACCAATTTGTGACCGGTGTTCAAATCAGCCAGCAACTCGTCGAGCAGATAGCGGTGGTCCGCCCGCTGCCACAAATGATGATGCGGGTCGACGATCGGCAGGTCGGGCTCGATGATCGGCTCCGCCGGCGCCGCAGCGAGCCACGCCTCCTCGGGCGTGTAGATCCTGCCGAATTGCCATTCGTGCCGGGGGGGTTGAACCGGCGTTGTGGTCGTTGCCATGGGCGGGGCTCCGTCGGGTCGGGATGCCCCAGACCCTAAGGCGGCTTAGCGGCGCTGACCAGCACCGATAACCGAGACGCCACCATGCGAAAAGCCGGGCGGAACCGCTGTGGGTTCCGCCCGGCCCGGCCCCGAGTTGAGGTGAAGCGCCCCGGGGCTTACCTACGTTAACGTGCGCTAACCCGATCCAGTCCCCGGCTCAGCCTGTGATGCTGTCGCGCAGCTTGCTGATCGCGTCGAGGTGGCGCTGGTGGTCGCCGGCGAAGCGCAGCACGAGGTGGCTGGCCCCGGCTTTCGCCCAGCTCGACAGCCACTGGGCGGCGCCCTCGGCGGGCCCGGCGTAGGTCGCCTGGCGCGCCCGCATCTCGGCCGCCGGACGGCCATAATAGCCCAGCATGAAGGCGTTCATGCGCTCCTCGGCCCGCGCCGTATCGTCGTCGATGGTCAGGGTCAGATAGACCGCGCCGGTCAGATTCGCGGGATCGCGCCCGGAATCGCGGGCGATCGCGTGAATCTCGGCCCATTGCGCGGCCCAGCGCGCGGGGTCCGGCGCGTTCGGGAACCAGCCGTCATAGAGCCGGCCGACCCGTTCGAGGCTGGCGCGCACCATGCCGCCGATCCAGATCGGCGGGCCGCCCGGCCGGTGCGGCGCCGGCCCCAGAGTGGCGTTCTCGACCATCCAGCGACCGTTCCAGGTCACCTTCTCGCCGGTCCATAGCTCACGGCACAGGCGCAACCCTTCGAGCATTCGCCCGACCCGCTTCTCGAACGGCACGCCGCAGGCGACGAACTCCGCGCGGATATTCGGCACATCGCTGGCGATGCCGACCCCGAGGATGAACCGCCCCTCGCTGATCTGGTCCAATGTCGCGATGCCGTGCGCCAAGACAACCGGGTTGCGCAGCGCCGGCAACAGCACCGCGGTGCCGAGTTCGACCCGCCGGGTGCGGGCGGCGACCGCGGAGAGCAAGGTCAATGGCTCGTGACGCGGCCGGGCCAGGATCGAGTCGCCGACCCAGATCGAATCGTAGCCGAGCCCCTCGGCCCGCTCGGCCAGGGCCAACAGCGGCGCCGCCTCGGGGCGGCCTTCCATGACCTGCTCCCGAGTCGGCAGCAGGTATCCGATACGCAGCGACATGGCGCCTCCTTCCGGCTTACCTAGGCAGAGTTCACTTGATCGTGTCAAAATTCATCGATCTGCCCCCCTGCCGTCATGGCCGGGCTTGTCCCGGCCATCCACGATTTTGCGCCAGGAGATGCCCGAAGACGTGGATGCCCGGCACAAGGCCGGGCATGACGGGCCGGGCATGACGGGGATGTGTGTCTCAATCAGCAAATCTCTGCCTAGGCTCGGCGCGGCGCCCCGGCCTTCTCGACCAGCTGTTCGAGGACCTCGTAGGGCTGGGCGCCGACGACGCCGTGGCGCGCGGCGACAAAGGTGGGCACGCCGGTCACGCCGTATTGGTGCGATTTCGCCCAATCGGCGTCGATCGCATCCTTGAACCGGCGCTCGTCGAGCACCGCGCGCGCCTCGTCTTCGGGCAGCCCGACCGAGCCCGCGATCGCGACCAGCAGGTCGACATCGGCGAGGTTGCGCGCCTCGACGAAATACGCCTTGTAGAGCGCGTCGTGGATCGCCTCCCCACCAGGCTGCGTATCGGCCCATTTGCCGAGTTCCTGCGCCAGGCGGCTGTTGTAGCTGTGGGTGCGCCGTCCATAGGGCAGCCCCTCGGCATCCATCAGCCCCTTCATGCGGGCATGGGCCGCCTCCGGGTCGATGCCGCGAGCCGCATAGGATTCCGCCATCGAACGGCCCTCGACGGGCGTCTCCGGGTGCAGCGGAAAATGCACCAGGACCGTCTCGATCTCGAACGTCGCCTTGAGTTTTTCAACACGCACGGTGCTGAGGTAACACCAGGGTCAAACGTAGTCGGTGAAGATCTCCAGGGTGACCGGCTCGGCCATGGCTTCTCTCCTGATCAGCGAAACGGCATCCTATCAGCAATTCAGAGGTGCGGCCATTACGCGGCAGACGGCTTGACGACGGGGGCGTTGACCTTCTCGCGCAGCGCGGCGAGGGCTTCGGGGGTGTCGATGTCGATCAGCACGCTGTCGCTGTCCATCTCGATTTCGGCGACCAGTTCGGCATGTTCCCCGATCAGGTGCTTGGCGCCGACATCGCCGGCCAGTTCGGCCATGTCGGGGAAGAAGCGGCGCGCCCACAGCACCGGGTTGCCGCGCTTGCCGCGGCGGGTCGGCACGATGATCGCGCGGCCTTCGAGCGGGTTGAACGCGGCGATCAGCCGGTCGAGATCGCGGCCGGCGACGAGCGGCATGTCGCCGAGGCAGACGATAACCCCGTCGATATCGGCCGGCAGCGCCGCGAGCCCGCGTTTGAGCGAACTCGACAGCCCCTCGGCAAAAGCCGGGTTGGGCACCCGCTCGATCGGCAATTTGCCGAGCGCGGCGTCGACCGCATCGGCCTGGTTGCCGAGCACGGCGACGATCGGCCTTGCGTGCGACGACAGCAGCCGCTGCGCGGTGCGCGCCACCATTGGAACGCCGTCGATCTCTTCGAGCAATTTGTTCGGACCGCCCATCCGGCGCGACCGTCCGGCGGCCAGCAACAGCGCGGCGATGCGCGGTCCCGGCGGCACCTTCGCCTGCCGCGATGTTGCATCGGGCGCCGGGCTCGCCTCGGCGCGCGGCAATGGCCGCGACGGGATCTCGGCCAGCAATCCGCCGGCGCCCATCCGCATGATGTCCGCGGGACCGACCGGCACGCCGGCAATGAGCCGCTCCAGCACCCAGTCGAAGCCGTTGACTTTCGGCGAGCGGGCGCAGCCGGGCAGGCCCAGCACCGGCGTGTCGCCCAGCCGGCCGAGCAGCAGCATGTTGCCGGGATCCACCGGCATGCCGAAATGCTCGATCCGCCCGCCGGCCGCCTCGATCGCCGCCGGGATCACGTCGCGCCGGTCGACGATGACCGAGGCGCCGTGCACCAGCACGATCTCCGCCCCGCCCGCCGCCGCGGCCGCGATGCGCGGCGCGAGGTCGGCCGCATCGTGGTCGCAGCGCTCCTCGGCGGCGAGCGCGCAGCCGAGCGCGGCGAGGCGCTGCGCGGTGACATCGCGCGTCTTGTCGAGGATGCTTTCCTTGAAGCCCGGCAGCCGCGTCTGGATCAGCGCGACCCGGCGCGGCGCGAACGCCGCCACGCGCAGCAACGGCCCGCCTTGCGCGGCGAAAGCTGCCGCCGCGGCGATTGCGGTTTCCGGCACCGCGAACGGGATGATCTTGACCGTCGCGACCATCTGGCGCGGCTCGACCACCGCAAAGGGCGGCAGGGTGCCCAGGGTTACCCCCTCATCGACCAGGTTGAGCCGGTCGAGCCGGTCGCGGTCGAAAACGAGGAGCCCGCGCGCCTCGGCGAACAGATTGGCGCGGCCGGTGAAGGCGGTCGCGGTCGCGATGTCGGCGCCGGCAATCGCGGCGGCGATCCGGGTCGCCGCCTCGTCCTCGCGAATGTCGCCGGGGTCGAGGCGGGCCGCGACGACATGGTCTATCCCCGCGGCGGCGATCAGTTCGACATCGGCCGGGTTCAGCACACGGCCCTTCTTCAGCGCCGTATCGGCGAGCCTGAGGCTATGCGCCAGGATCGCCCCCGCCGCCTCCGCGATAGGGACCTCGCCGAACCTCATTGCGAAACGCCCATCGCTTGTGAGGCCTCGCCCACTATCGGCATCACTGAGATTGTCGTCCCGGCGAAGGCCGGGACCCACTTGTCAGCCGCTATTGCGGTCGCCTGATGGGTCCCGGCCTTCGCCGGG
>CAMATN010000078.1 GCA_945861155.1 Rhizobium sp. Q54 | reverse complement strand
CCCTGGCCTGGCTCAACCGCTGCCGCAGGCTGGCCAAGGATTGGGAAAATCTCAACCGCAAGGCGCTCGCCTTCCTGCGCCTGGCATCAATCCGCCTGATGTTGCGAAAACTATGCAATCCCAAATGATGTTCCCGGACAGACTCTTAGAAAATGGTTTCCTGCGATTTTGATCGTCGGAGGCATGCTAGTGTTTTTTGGTATTAAAAAGTATCGTGATGCATCTTATTAAAGCAGCTTAATAAGGTGGAAGGTACGATACAAGTAACCCCGACGCCTCCGTAGTCTCTCCATTGGCTAAGAACCAAGTGGCTTGATGCGCTGACGGATGCTGCCGGTCAGATTACCGCTCGGTGCTTGATCGAGGCCCTCCAGTAAGGTGGACCGTGGATCCCGGCCTTCGCCGGGATGACAATAAGCTGTAGTGGTTCACGGACATTGCGATCAACGCTGCAAGACAGGTCCGTCATGAACGACGCCCCCCGCCCCCTGGCCCTGGTCACCGGCGCGTCTGGCGGGATCGGCGCCGCGCTGGCGCGCGAATTGGCGCTGCACGGCCACGATCTGGTGCTCGCCGCCCGCGGGGTCGAGGAAATGCGGGCGCTTGCCGTCGAGCTCGGCGAACTGGGCGCTACTGCGACCGTGATCGCGGCCGATTTGAGCAAACCGGGAGCGGCCGCCGCCCTTGCAGAAGACATCGCGAGCCGTGGCCTGATGCTCGACGTCCTGGTCAACAATGCCGGGCTCGGCGCGGCCGGCCGCTTCGACCGCATCGACCCGGACCGAATCGCCGAGATCCTGCAGGTCAACATCGTCGCGCTGACCGAGCTGACCCGCCTCGTGCTGCCCGGCATGGTCGCCCGTGGGCATGGCCGGGTCATGATGGTTGCCTCGGTCGCCGCGTTCCAGCCCGGCCCGCGGATGGCCGCCTATTTCGCCAGCAAGGCCTATGTGCTGAGCCTCGGCGAGGCGCTCGCCTATGAGCTGCGAGCCACCGGGGTCACCGTGACGACGCTGTGCCCAGGCGCGACCGCGACCAAATTTTTCGAAGTCGCGGGGGCAAACCACTCGGTGATGGCGCGCCGCCTGCGCCGGATGATGGGCGCCGACCGCGTCGCGCGGCTTGGCTATCGCGGGATGGCGGCGGGTCGCCGGATCGTCGTCACCGGCACGATGAACCGGGTGTTGGCGCTGACCGGCCGCTATGCGCCGCGCCGGCTCACGCTGCCGGTGACCGATTTGCTGATGTCCGACTGAGCGCGCCCCCGGGTCGCTGGGTGGGACACCGCATGGGTCAGGGCATAGGCGCCGAGCAAAGCGCCGTCCATCGGCTCGGCGAACAGATAGCCCTGTCCGAAGCCGCAGCCGGCACTGCGCAGGAAATCGCGCTGCGCCGCGGTCTCGATGCCTTCGGCGATGACCGCGGCGCCGGAACTTTGGGCGATAAAGACCAGCGCCTCTACCATCCTGTCGCCCTCGGCGCTGCCGATCCGAGCCACGAGCGGGGCATCGATCTTGACCGTTTCGATCGGAAATATGCTTGCGTCGTGTCGGGCGGCGTGTCCCATCCCGAAATCGTCGATCGCGACGCCGATGCCGAGCCCGTGCAGTTCGGCGAGCACCGCGCGGGCGGCGTCCGGCTTCTGCAGCAAGGCGGCCTCGGTAATCTCCATCTTCAGACGGTGGACCGAGAACCCGCCATCGTGGATCGCGCGCAGATTCGCGAGCAGCGCCGAGGGGTTGTTGAACTGCCGCGCCGACAGGTTGACGCTGACCCAATCGACGATGTCCCGGCCGTAGAGCACGCGCCATGATTCGATCTGGCGAACTGCCTCGCGCACCACCCAGCCTCCGACTTCGACCATCAAGCCGCTCGCTTCGAGTACCGGGACGAAAGCGGCCGAGGGCGCCAACCCCTCGCTCGGATGGTTCCAGCGCAACAACGCTTCGGCGCCGACCAACCGATAGTTGTCGAGGCGCAGCACCGGCTGGTAGTGCAGGACGAATTCGCCGTTGTCGAAGGCTCTCCGCAACTCTTCGCCGAGGGTGTAATGCCGGGTCGCCTCGCGGGTCAGCACCGGCTCCCAGGCGACCAGCTTGCTCGGCCCCCACGCCCGCGCCTCTCGCAATGTGAGGTCGAGATCGCGCAGCACCTCGTCCCAATCGCGGTGCGCCGGGGTCGTCGTGACAAAACCGACGCTGGCGGTCAGCCGCAGCGTTTGCTCGCCAATCGCTATCGGGCTTTGCACCAGGCCCAGCAGCCGGGCGGCGAGCCCCTCGGTCTGCGCGAGCGGCACTGTCGACGGTCCGCAAAGAATGGCGAATTTGGCGCCGCCCAACCGCGCCACCATGTCGCGACCGCGCGGGGCATCGGCATCCTCGGCCAGCCGGGACCGTGTCCCCGAAACCAGCCGCTCGGCGATGATCTTCAGGATTTGGTCGCCGATGCCGGAACCATGCAAATTGTTGATGCTGCGGAAATTGTCGAGATTGATCGCGACGACAAGAACGGCGCGGCGTTCCGGGTCGGGGTCGGCCAGAACCTCTTGTAACCGTCCGGCAAATTCAGCGCGCGCGGCGAGCCCGGTCAATGGGTCGGCAGCGGGACGGACCGCGTCGGCCGAGCCCGGCCGGTCGGCTTGGCGTAACGCCACGACGGTTCCGATAATTGCGCCGTCGCCGTCGCGATGCGCCCGCGCGCTCAGAGTGGCGGGGCGGGTTCGATGCCCAGGGTCGTGCCCGGGGTCGTGCCCGGGGTCGTGCTCGACGATCGGGCGGTCGGTGCCGCCCTCCCCCGCCAGGGCGCTGCGCTGGACATGATCGAGCGCTGCCCGGCCGAGCGTACAAAGCTCGTCGTGGCGGCGGCCGGCGAGAGGCACGCGGGCAAGCCCGAACGCGTCGACCCACGGGGCGCTTGCCGCGATATATCGCAATTCCCGGTCGAACAATGCGATCGCGGCCGGGATCTCCCTGATCAGCCGGGCGCTCTGATCGAGGGGTTTTTCGAGGTCAGGGGTCATGCCGGGTCCGCCTGCTCCCGGCGACCGCCGCGGCGCCGGTGAGCCCGTCGATTCGACGCCGTACGGGTTAATGGCCGCTTAACCCGCAGGTAAAATCGCATAAGTCTATGACCGGCTTTTGCCCTTAATTCCGTAATATTTTTGTCGGTTGGCGCAGCGTCAGCGCGCGGCGGTGCGGCCGTTGATCAGGGCAAGGCCGCGCAACACATCGATCGCCTCGCCCAGCTGTTCGTCGCTGGTGGTGCCGATATCGCCGGACGCGACGGTCGGCTGATCGGGCTTGGGCGGCGTCGCGGGGGTCGATGTCTTTTCCGGGGTCTTTTCCGGGGTCTTGTCCGGGGTCTTTTCCTGGGCCTTCTCCGGGGTCTTGGGGACGGCCGGGGTCGAGCCAGGGGTCGCCGGCTGGGTGTCGGGGTTTTTCAGAGCGCCACGCAGATCGGCCTCGCGACGGCGATCGGCTTGCGCCACCTTCTCCAGTTTGAGCGGCAACACGGTCAGGTCGGGTTCGAGCCCCTTGCCCTGGATCGGCCGGCCGCTCGGGGTGACAAACCGGGCGGTGGTCAGCCGGATCGCGCCGTTGCCGTTGAGCGGAATGAGAGTATTGATCGCGCTCTCGCCAAAGGTCTTGGTCCCGAGCAGGACGGCGCGGCGACTGTCCTGCAAGGCCCCGGCGACCAGTTCCGCCTCGCGCGCGGTGCCGCCGTTGACCAGCGCCACGATCGGCTGGCCGTTGGCGACATCGCCCGGCGTCGCGGCGATATGCTTGGCGCTGTCGGGCTTGCGGCTCTTCAGCACCGTGATGTCGCCCTTGTCGATGAACGCGTCGGCCGCCTTGACCGCCATGTCGAAATTGCCGCCGGGGTTGTTGCGCAGGTCGACGATAAAGCCGATCAGCTTGTTGCCGGCTTGGGCTCGCAGCTCCTTGACTGCCGCGGCAAGCGCGGCCGGCATGGCATCGTCGAAACCGGCGAGACGGATATAGGCGATGGCGCCGGCTTCGAGCCGATGGGTGACCGACGGGAATGTCCCGGCAGCGCGCTTGACCTTGACCTCGATCGGCTTCTCGGTGCCGCGCCGCAGCGTCAGCGCGACCTCGGTATCGGCGGGCCCGCGGAGCTTCTGGTCGATTTCGGGCAGGGTCAGATCGTAGGTCGGCTCTTTGTCGATGCTGAAGATGAAGTCGCCGGGCTTGATGTCGGCCGCCGCCGCCGGCGAGCCGTCGCGCGGCGACACGACCTTGACCTGGCCGCTCTCGATCGTCACGACAAGCCCGATCGAGGCGCTCTCGCTCGGGGCGCGGCTTTGCAGCGCCTTGTATTCGCTCTCGCTCAGATAGACCGAATGCGGATCGAGACCGGCCAGCATCCCGGAGATCGCGGTCTGCACCAGTTTGCCGTCGGCGACCGGTTCGACCGCGTCGTGACGGATCCGCTCGAACGCCTCGCCGAACAGGTTCAATTGCTCGTAGACGCCGCCTTTTGTGTTTTTTGCCTGCGGTAACGCCGCAGCCGGCGCCAAAAAGACGATCAGAGCGACCGCCATTGCCGATTTACGCATAGCTGCAGATCTCCCCAGGGGAGCTTGTTAAAAAGCGCCCGCACACTAGCCCAGTCGCCGGCGATTGCAATCCTCTCGCATGGCAAAACAAAGGCGCAGATTGATGCGCAAGCCTGGGCTGGATATCATGAGGAGGGCCGGCGTTGCATGGCGTTTGCGGTTGGCGCAATGCACGATAGATTGATGGCCATGAACGCAGCTGCTCCCCCACTCCCTCCGCCACTTCCTCCCCCGGCCAACCCCAGATTGCGGCGCCTCGCGAACGCGCTGCGCGCGCTGGCGATGGACGCCGTCGAACAGGCCAAATCGGGCCATCCCGGTATGCCGATGGGCATGGCCGACGCGGCGACCGTGCTGTTCACCCAATTTCTGAGGTTCGATCCGGCCGCGCCGGATTGGCCGGACCGCGACCGCTTCGTGCTGTCGGCCGGGCACGGCTCGATGCTGCTGTACGGGCTGCTGCACCTGACCGGCTACCCGGACATGAATCTCGACGAGCTCAAGCGCTTTCGCCAGCTCGGCAGCCGCACCGCCGGGCACCCGGAGCGCGGGCTCGCGACCGGCATCGAGACGACGACCGGCCCGCTCGGCCAGGGGCTCGGCAACGCGGTTGGCATGGCGCTGGCCGAGCGGTTGCTGGCGGCGCAGTTCGGCGGCGAGGTGGTCGATCATCGCACCTACGCGATCGTCGGGGACGGCTGCCTGATGGAAGGCATCAGCCACGAGGCGCTGTCGCTGGCCGGGCATTTGCGGCTCAACAAGCTGATCGTGCTGTGGGACGACAATTCGATCTCGATCGACGGCCCGACCAGCCTCGCCGTGTCGGACGACCAGATCGAACGGTTCAAGGCGCATGGCTGGGCGGCAGAGCGGATCGACGGCCAGGACCACGATGCGGTCGCCGCTGCGATCCGCCGCGCCCATGCCAGCGATCGGCCCAGCCTGATCGCCTGCCGCACGACGATCGCGTTCGGCGCCCCAACCAAGGCCGGCAGCGCCGCCGCGCACGGCAACCCGCTCGGCGCCGACGAGATTACCGGCGCGAAACAGCGCCTCGGCTGGGAATTCCCGGCCTTTGTCGTGCCCGACGACATCCGGGCCGAATGGCATGCCGCCGGAGCGCGCGGGGCCAGCGTCCGGGAGGCGTGGGAACAGCGGCTCGCCGGTCTCGCGCCGGACAAGCGGGCCGAATTTCAGCGCCGGCACAACGGCGAACTGCCGGCCGGTTTCGACGGGATGATCGCGACGCTGTGCGACGAGTTTCGCGCCAAGAACGCCAAGCTCGCGACACGGCAAGCCTCGGGCGCCGTGCTCGACGCGCTGGTGCCGGCTGTCCCCGAGTTGGTCGGCGGCTCGGCCGACCTGACCCCCTCGAACAACACCCAGGCCAAGGGCCAGGCCGACGTAAAGCCCGGCGATTTCTCCGGCCGCTACATCCGCTACGGGGTGCGCGAGCACGAGATGGCGGCGGCGATGAACGGCATCGCCGCGCATGGCGGGCTCATTCCCTATGGCGGGACCTTCCTGACCTTTACCGACTACGCGCGCCCGTCGATCCGGCTGTCGGCGCTGATGGAACTGGGCGTCATCTATGTGATGACCCACGATTCGATCGGGCTCGGCGAGGACGGCCCGACCCACCAGCCGGTCGAACACCTCGCGGCGTTGCGTGCGATCCCGCATCTCTTGGTGTTCCGCCCGGCCGATGCGGTCGAGACCGCCGAATGCTGGGCGCTCGCGCTGAAAAACCGGCATGCGCCGTCGATCCTGGCGCTAACCCGCCAGGGCTTGCCGTTGCTGCGCACTGAGCCGGGCGCCGAAAACCGCTCGGCGCGCGGCGCCTATGTGCTGGCCGAGGCGGCGGGGGAGCGCCAGGTGACGCTGCTCGCGACCGGCTCCGAGGTATCGCTGGCGATGGCGGCGCGCGAGGCGCTCGCCAAGGACGGCATCCGCGCCGCAGTCATCTCGATGCCGTGCTGGGAATTGTTCGAGGCCGAGCCCCTGGCCTACCAGAGCGCGGTGCTCGGCACGGCGCCGCGGGTCGGGGTCGAGGCCGCGGTGCGCCTGGGCTGGGACCGCTGGCTCGGCGAGCACTCGGTCTTTATCGGGATGAACGGTTTCGGCGCGTCCGCCCCGGCCGAGGATGTCTACCGGCATTTCGGCATCATGGCCGAGAAGGTTGCGGAGGCGGCGCGCTCGCTTCTATAGCAAGCCCGCTTATAGCAAGTTTGGGAGTGCGCGGCGGCGCTATTTGGGAGGACGGAACATGGCGGTACGGGTTGCGATCAACGGGTTCGGCCGCATCGGTCGGCTGGTGCTGCGGGCGGCTTACGAACACAAGCACACCGAGATCGAGATCGTCGGGGTCAACGATCTGGGATCGGTCGCGACCAACGCGCACCTGCTGAAATACGACAGCGTGCACGGCCGCTTTCCGGGCGAGATCACGTCGGGCGACAATTGGATGGACATCGGGCGCGGCAAGATCCGGGTTACCGCCGAGCGCGACCCGGCGAAACTGCCGTGGCGCGAGCTCGGCGTCGATGTCGCGCTCGAATGCACCGGCATCTTTACCCGGCGCGAGCAGGCGGCCAAGCACCTCGAAGCCGGCGCCAGGCGGGTCATCATCTCGGCCCCGGCCGACGGCGCCGACATGACGATCGTGATGGGCGTCAACCACGACGAACTGAAGCCCGAGCACACTGTCATCTCGAACGCGTCGTGCACGACCAATTGCCTGGCGCCGGTCGCCTATGTGCTGCACCAGGGCATCGGCATCCAGCGCGGCTATATGACGACGATCCATTCCTATACCGGCGACCAGAGCCTCCAGGACACATTGCACAGCGACCTGCGCCGCGCCCGGGCCGCCGCCCTGTCGCTGATCCCAACGTCGACCGGGGCCGCGCGGGCGGTGGGCCTCGTCCTGCCGGAACTCAAGGGCAAGCTCGACGGCACCGCGATCCGGGTGCCGACCGCCAACGTGTCGCTGATCGACTTCAAATTCGACGCGGCGCGCGACACCACGGCCGACGAGGTCAACGCGCTGATGCAGGACGCCGCCAAATCGAACCGGCTGCGCGGCATCATCGGCATCAACGACGCCCCGACCGTGTCGGTCGATTTCAACCACGATTCGCACAGTTCTACGTTCGACGTGACCCAGACCCAGGTGCTCGACAAGAGCTTCGTGCGGGTCCTCTCCTGGTACGACAACGAATGGGGTTTTTCCAACCGCATGGTCGAGGTCGCCGGCTATTTCGGCGCGATGGCCTAGGAAGATTCACCACGGAGGCACGGAGCATATAGTCGTCCCGGCGAAAGCCGGGACCCACTCATCACCGGCACGGTCAGTTGAACCGTGGGTCCCCGCTTTCGCCGGGACGACATCTTTGTTTTTTCCCCTCCGGGCTCTGTGTCTCCGTGGTTCAATCCTGCGACTTCGCCGTCATCATCGTCCATTCGCTCGCCCACGCCGTCGCGGCCCTGACCGCGTCGGCGGAAACCGGGCGAAAGGTGACGCTGGCCAGCGCGCCCGACGCCGGAATCTATGCCGGACCGGGCTGGTTCGGCGGGCTGATCGCCGCGGCCCTCGAAGCCGTTCCGGCGGCGCAATGCAAGATTCTGCTGGATTGCGGCAACGATGTCGGGGCCGTCCTGGCGGCGATCCGCGCCGGGATCGAAGCGATCGTCTTCACCGGCCGCGCCGATGTCGCCGAGCGCCTCGCCGACATCGCCCGCCAGCGCGGCAGCCGGTTGGTAACAATCCGACCCGAGGCCGCGCTCGACCTTGGTGCGGAATTCGTCGCCTTGCCCGAAACTCTACTCGCCCGCTGCGCCGGGGTGCTTGCCTCGCATTGGTCGGCTCCGATGCCGTAGGATGGGTTGTGCGGAGCGAAACCCGTCATCCGGCCGGGAAAAAGACTGGTTTCGCTCCGCTCAACCCATCCTACCTATCCCGACCCCTGGTCAGACGACGCGGATATTCTTGAACTGCCACGGGTCGTCGCGATCGAGGTCCTCCGGAAACAGCGATTCGCGGTCGGCAAGCGGCGTCCAGTCGCCATAGACCCCGACGACGTCGCCTAGATAGGGGCCGGCGATTTCGAGGATGCGGCCGAAATCCATGTCTTCCGGCTCGACAATGCCGCGGCGCGGGTGCTCGATCGCCCAGACCACGCCCGCCAAAACGGCGGCGGTCACCTGCAGCGAGGTCGCGTTGTTATGGGGCGCCACCAGCCGCGCTTCCTCGATCGTCAGCCGCGAGCCGTACCAATAGGCGCCCTTGCGCGGCCCCATCAGCAACACCCCGAGTTCGTCGGCGCCTTTGCTGATCTCCGCCATCATCAGCCGCTTCCGGCTCTGCAAGCGCCAGTTCTTGCCGGCGAGCTCGTGCAGGCTCAGGACCGCGTCGTCGCAGGGATGGTAGGCGTAATGACAGGTCGGGCGGTAACGCACCGCCTCGCCGTCGCGCAAGGTCAGATAATCGGCGATCGAGATCGATTCGCCGTGGGTGATCAGAAATCCGAGATAGGGTCCTTCGAGCGGGGTCCAGCTGCGCACCCGCGTCGCCGCGCCCGGCCGCAACAGATAGATCGCCGCCTGGCTGCCGAAATCGTGTTTGCGCGCGTCCGCGGGAAAATGCCGCTCATGGGTGCCCCACCCCAGTTCGGCCGGCTGCGAGCCCTCGCTGAAGAACCCGTCGATCGACCACGTATTGACGAACTCGCCAGGGTCCTTCGGGATCGCGGCGACCTGGGTGTCGCGCTCGGCGATATGGATGACCTTAACCCCGAGCCGCTCGGCGAGCCGGCCCCAGCCGACGCGGTCGGTCGGCGTCTCGGTTGCCGTCTCGGGGTCGGCGTCGCGCGCGATGTCGAGCAAGGCCTGCTTGACGAAATGCGATACCAGCCCGGGATTGGCGCCGTGCGTCAGCACCGCCGTGGGACCGGGGGGCAGGACGCCCGTCCCTCCGACGCGCAGTGCGAGCGCGCTTTCACGCAGCGCATAATTGGAGCGCGCCGCCGGCGGGAGGTCGGGATCGGTATAGAAGCCGGGCCAGGGCTCGGTGCAGGTGTCGAGGTAGAGCGCCTCCTTTTCCCGGCAGAGCTCGATCAGCGCGACACTCGACACATCGACCGAGACGTTGAGCAGGAAGTCGCCGCGACCGAGCCAGCCATCGAGCACGGTGCGGTAATTGTCGGGGGTCAATGCCGCCTCGACAAAGCGCACGCCGTATTCGCTCGCGACCTCCTCGCCGCGCGGCTCTGCGGTAATCACCGCGATCTGGTCCGGGTGCATGTCGATATGCCGCAACAACAGCGGCAGCACGCCCTGGCCGATGCTGCCGAAGCCGACGATCACGAGGCGGCCGGAGAAAGCGGTGTGCTTCTTGTCGGGCATGGCTCGGCGCTCCGCGAGGAGGGGGCGAAGCGGTACGGGCGCCGGCCGGCAATGTCAAGCCGAGCGCTCGCCGGTAGTGTCTCAGTTTCGAGTTGGATGATCCTCATGCGTCCTTCGAGACGGCCGCTGCGCGGCCTCCTCAGGATGAGGTTCTTTCTTAATGCCATCAACAATTTAACCTCATCCTGAGGAGCGCCCAGCGGGCGCGTCTCGAAGGACGCACGACGCTCGTGCAGCGTCAAACTGAGACACACCGCTTCCCGCCGCGCCGGCCTCCCAGGCCGTGCCCAAGGGGACGACCGAACGACGATCCCTGGCTTTCGCCGCGAGGTACTGAATATAAGGGTCTTCGTCGGGATTGCTGGAGGGGCAGCGCGGTGTCCGGTGCGTCGACGAGAACGGTTAGCCATTGATCGCCCGCATCCTGATCGGCCTCCTCCTCGTGCTGCTTGCCCTGAGCGGCGGGTTTTACCTGTATCTGCGCTCGTCGTTGCCGCAGGTCGAGGGCCGGATCGCGGTTGGCGGGCTCAAGAACCCGGTGACGATCGCGCGCGACGCAGACGGGGTGCCGCTGATCACCGCCGGCGACGACGAGGACGCCGCCTTCGGCCTCGGCTATGCCCATGCCCAGGACCGGCTGTTCCAGATGGAGACGATGCGGCGCTATGGCGCCGGCCGGCTCGCCGAAATTTTCGGAGACCGGGCGCTGGGGAGCGACCGGCAGATGCGGGTGCTCGGCCTCTATCGTCTGGCCGAAGCGTCGCTGCCGCTGCTGTCCGAGCCGATGCGGCGCGGGCTCGATGCCTATGCGGCGGGGGTCAACGCCTTTCTCGCGACGCGCCGCGGCGCGCTGCCGCCCGAATTCCTGCTGCTGCGCTTCGCGCCGGAGCCGTGGCGCCCGGCCGACAGCCTCGTCTGGGGCAAGCTGATGGATCTGGAACTCGCCGGCAATTACCGCGGCGAACTCCTGCGCGCCCGCCTCGCTCGCACCTTGTCTCCCGAACAACTGGCTTTTCTGTATCCCGAATACCCGGCTGGCGCGCCGACGACGCTGGCGGGGCTGGCTGAGATCTATCGCCGGCTGCCGCTTGACCGGCTTTATGCGGGGCTGCCCGCGACCGTCGGGCCGATCCATGCCTCGAACAACTGGGTCGTCGACGGCGCCCACAGCGCCAGCGGCAAGCCGCTCCTCGCCAACGACCCGCATCTCGGCTTCGCCGCGCCGGGCGTGTGGTATCTGGCTCGGCTGAAGACGCCGCTTCACGACATCGCCGGCGGCACCGCCCCCGGCATCCCGCTTGTCGTGATCGGCCATAATCAGCGGATCGCCTGGGGCTTTACGACCACCAGCAGCGATGTCGCCGATTTGTTCATCGAACAGCTCGATCCCGCCGATCCCGCGCGCTATCTGACCCCCGACGGCAGCGCCGCGTTCGCCACAAGCGAGGAGACGATCGCGGTGCGCGACGCGGCGCCGGTGACGCTGACAATCCGCACCACTCGCCACGGACCGGTGCTGTCCGACGCGCTGCCCGCCGGCACGGTCGAAACGGGTTACGTGCTGGCGCTTGCCGCGAGCTTTCTGGTCGAGGACGACCGCACCGCGCAGGCCCTCTGGGAAATCAACCGCGCCGCCGATTGGAACGGATTTCGCACCGCGCTCCGTTCGTTTGTCGGGCCGCAGCAGAACATGGTTTACGGCGACGTCGCCGGCACGATTGGGTTTATCGCGCCGGGTCGGGTGCCGATCCGCAAAAGCGGCAATGGCTGGATGCTGGCGCCGGGCTGGACCGGCGACCATGACTGGACCGGCTTTATTCCGTTCGACGAGCTGCCGCAGGCGAGCAATCCCGCCTCCGGGCGCTTTGTCAGCGCGAACAACAAGATCGTGCCCGATCGCTACCCGTATTTTCTGTCGCGCGACTGGGATCTGCCGCACCGGGCGCAGCGGATCGACGAGTTATTGGCCGCGACACCGCTGCAATCGCCCGATGCGAGCGCGGCGATCCAGGCCGACACGCTGTCGCTCGCGGCGCGCCGGCTGGTGCCCCTGATGACCGGGATCGTGCCGGACGACGATCTGTCGCGCGAGGCGATCGAGCGCCTCAAGGCCTGGGATTTTCAGATGGACGCCGACAAGGTCGAGCCGCTGTTGTTTACCGCTTGGTTGCGGGAATTTGCCCATGATTTGTTTTTCGCGCGCCTCGGCGCCGCGGCCGGGGATTATTGGGATTTGAGGCCGCGTGTTATCGAGACCGTGCTGAGCAGCATTCCGGTGTGGTGCGTCGCTCCGACACAGGGCGTCGAGAGTTGCGCCGCCCTGCTTTCGACGACGCTCGATGCGGCGCTCGCCGGGCTGAGCCGCGCGCATGGCGCCGACATGGCGCAATGGCAGTGGGGACGCGCTCACATCGCCGAGTTCGCCAACGCGGTCTTTAGCCGCATTCCGGTGCTGGGTGGCTGGATGCGCCTCGCCATCGCGACGGATGGCGGGTTCGACACGGTCAACCGCGGCGGGACGACAATCCGCGACGATGCCCGGCCCTATAAACAGACGCACGGCGCCGGGCTGCGCGTCATCACCGATCTTGCGGCCCCGGCCGAATCGCGGATGATCGCGACCCCCGGCCAATCGGGCAATCCGCTGTCGCCGCATTTCTCCGACCTGATGCAGCGTTGGCGGGATTTCCAATACCTGGTGCCCGGCCGCGCCGCGCCTGTTGCTGTGCTGACCCTGGAGCCCGCGAGATGACCCGCGAGATGAACAGCCCGCCGTGAGCGACCTGCCGGTGACGATCGACGATGTGCGCCGCGCTCAGGCGGCAATCGCCGGAAGCGTGGCGCGGACGCCGATGATCCGCGCCGCGGGGCTGTGCGAGATCGCCGGGTGCGAGGTATTCCTGAAGCTCGAGACGCTGCATCCGACCGGATCGTTCAAGGAGCGGGGCGCGCTCAACAAGCTGCTGAGCCTGACCGAAGCGGAGCGCCGGGCCGGGGTCGTCGCGATGTCGGCGGGGAACCACGCCCAGGGCGTCGCCCATCACGCAAGCCGGCTCGGCATCCCGGCGACAATCGTGATGCCGTCCGGAACGCCGTTCACCAAGATCGACCGCACCGAGGCGCTCGGCGCCAAGGTGGTGCTGAAGGGTGAGGCCCTCTCCGATGCCCGCGCCGCCGCCGACGCGCTCGCCCGCGAGCGCGGCTTTGTCCTGGTGCATCCCTATGACGATCCGGCGGTCATCGCCGGCCAGGGCACCATCGCGCTCGAAATGCTGGCCGACTGCCCCGATCTCGACGCCCTGTTAGTGCCGGTCGGCGGTGGCGGGCTGATTTCGGGGATCGCGGTCGCCGCCCGGGCGGTATCGCCCGACATCGAGATCATCGGCGTGCAATCGGCGCTGTACCCGTCGATGTACCGGGTATTGCGCGGCATCGACCCGGACCTGCCGATCGAGGGGACGACGCTGGCCGAGGGCATCGCGGTCAAGGAGCCGGGAATGCTGACCCGCCGGATCGTCGCGGCCCTCGTGGGCGCGGTGCGGCTCGTTACCGAGCGCCAGCTCGAAGCCGCAGTCGAACTGTTGATCGAGCGCCAGAAACTCGTCGTCGAGGGGGCCGGCGCGGCGGGTCTGGCGGCACTGCTCGCCGAGCCCGAGCGCTTTCGCGGGCGGCGCGTCGGCATCGTCCTGACCGGCGGCAATATCGACGGACGCCTCCTCGCGTCCTTGTTGATGCGCGGGCTGGTGCGCGGTGGCCGGCTGGTGCGCCTGCGCGCCGAGCTGCCCGACCTCCCGGGCGTTCTGTCGCGGGTTTCGGGCATTATCGGCGGGCTCGGCGGCAACATCGTCGAGGTCCACCACCAGCGGCTGTTCCACGACACCTCGGCCAAGCGCGCCGAGCTCGACGTCGTGATCGAGACGCAGAACCGGCGCCATGTCGAAGCGATCATCGATGCCCTGGTCGCCGCCGGCTTCGCGACGAGGCTGCTCTCGACCGGCGCCGAGAGCGAGAGCGTCGAAGCCAGATCATAATCGGGGTAGATTTAATCTGCCCCGATGACGAACCAGGGAAGGCCGGATCGCGTTACGGTCTTGTCGTTTCCGACAATGCTGTTGCGTGGAGCGAGCAAATGCTGGCGAAAATCTGGAGCCTGATCAAGGATACGGTATCCGGCTTCCTCGCCGACGACGCGCTGAGTCGGGGCGCCGCGATCGCCTATTTCACGATTTTTTCGATCGCGCCGCTGCTGATCATCGTCATCGCGATCGCGTCCCTGGTGTTCGGCTATGAAACCGCTCAGCTGGCGATCGTCGGCCAGTTCACCGGGCTGATCGGCCAGCAGAGCGCCGAGGCGCTGCAATCGATGATCCAGAGCGCGAACCTCCAGAATTCGGGGGCGATGGCGACGATATTGGGCGTCGGAGCCTTGCTGCTCACCGCGAGCGGCGCGTTCGGCGAGATCCAGTCGTCGCTGAACGTGATCTGGAAGGCGAAACCGCGGGCCGGCTTGTCGCGACTGGTGCGCGCCCGCCTCGCCGGTCTCGGGCTGGTGCTGACGCTGGGGTTCCTGATGCTGGTGTCGCTGGTGATCAGCGCCGGGCTGACTGCGGTAGGCACGTATGTGGACAGCCTGTTCCCGGGCGCCCACGCGCTGATGATGGTCGCGACGTTCGTCATCTCGCTGGCGCTGTTGTCGGTGCTGTTCGCGGCGATTTTCAAGTTGTTGCCGGACCAGCCGATCGCTTGGCGGGACGTCGCGATCGGCGCGTTCGTGACGGCGCTACTATTCACGATCGGGAAAACGGCGATCGGGCTCTATATCGGCAGCAGCCAGGTCGCGTCGGGCTTCGGCGCGGCCGGCGCGCTGATCGTGCTGCTGGTCTGGATCTATTATTCGTCGCTGATCTTCCTGCTCGGGGCCGAGTTCACCCGGGCCTATGCCCAGCTCCAGGGCAGCCACGCCGAGGCGTCCGCGGGCGATCCGGTCGCCGCGCCGACGCCGCCGATCGACATTCTCGCGCTGGAGGCCGCGCTGACCCGCCAGGACATCGACGCGACGTGGCGGCTGATCCGGGCGCGCGTCCCGAACCCGGCCCTGCCGGACGCCGCCGGGCGCCGCCCGTCATTGTTGCAGCTCGCGGTGGCCGGGCTGGCGATGCTGACCTTGCCCCGAGCGCCCCGGGCGCCGCTTCAGCAGGGTCGCCGCGAGCGCATGCCGGCCGAGTAGGCTTAGGCGGCGGCGACCGGAGCGGCGACCGGCTCGCGCTCCGCCAGCCTGTGTTGAGGCCGCCCGGCGCCGATCAACAGCACCATCAACGCCGCGGCGATGCACAGCAATCCCGACAGCATGAAGGCTTCGAGATAGCCCCCATAGGCAATCCGCAACACCCCGCCGAAATACGCCGCCAACGCGCCGCCGAGCTGATGCACCACGGTGATCCAGGCAACCATGATCCCGATCCGCTCGGCGCCCACCGCCTGGCTCAGGAGCCGCACCGTCGGCGGCACGCCGGCGATCCAGTCGAGCCCGTAAAAGATGCTGAACAGGGCCAGGCCGTAAACATTCATGTCGAATGCAAAGGGCAGGTACATCAACGACAAGCCGCGCAGCCCGTAATACCAGAACAGCAGAAACCGGTTGTCGAAGCGGTCGCTAAGCCAGCCCGACGCGGTCCCGCCGATGAACGCGAACACTCCGGTGGCGGCGAGGAGCCCGGCGCCGACCATTTCGGTCAGGCCATGGTCGACGCAGGCCGGGATCAAATGGGTCCCGATCAACCCGTTGGTCGAGGCGCCGCATATGAAATAGCTGCCGGCGATCAGCCAGAAATCGCGCGAGCGCGCCGCGTCGGCGAGGGCGCGGAACGTGACCGCGATCGGGTTGCCGGCGGATCGCGGCGATGGAGCGGCGGCGCTGGTGTCGCCATAGGCCCGGAGCCCGAGGTCCTGCGGCCGATCGCGCATCAGCCACGCCAGCAGCGGCACGAAAACCAGGACGATCGCGGCCAGGGTCAGCGACATGACCCGCCAGCCGGCATGGCTGACCAGCGCCGCCATCGTCGGCAGAAAGATCAGCTGGCCGGCCGCGTTGCCGGCGGTCAACACCCCGATCACCAGCCCCTGCCGCTTGACGAACCAGCGCGCCGCGATGAACGCCGCCAGATAGGCCCCGATAAAGCCGCAGCCGATGCCGACAACCACGCCCCACAACAGGACGAGCTGCCAGGGTTCCGCCATCGCCGGGCTCAGCGCCACCCCGATCGCGGTGACGGCGAGCGCCGCCGTCATTGTCCAACGCACGCCGACGCGGTCCATCAGCGCCGCGGCGAACGGCCCGACCAACCCGTAGAGCAGCAGATTGACCCCGACCGCGAACGAGATCGTCGCGCGCGACCAGTAGAATTCCTGTTCGAGCGGCACGATCAAGATTCCCGGCGCGGCCCGCACGCCGGCGGTCAAGACCACGACGACGAAGGTAACCGCGGCGATGATCCAGGCATAGTGCAACCGGCTGGCGCTGAGCCGGGTCGGAATGACGGTCAACTCCGCTCCTCTGGGTGAAGGGTAAGACAACATTGTCGTCCCGGCGAAGGCCGGGACCCATCGCTCAGCGGACCGCGCGGTTGCACGATGGGTCCCGGCCTTCGCCGGGACGACAATTCAACGGACGGGCGCGACAGTCCAGGCGCTCTTGCTCTGGTGGCCTACTTCGCGGCGGCGGCGATCCTCGGCGCGTCGGCGAAGGCCGGCATGATGTCGCGGGCGAAGCGGCGGATATTCTCGCGCGAGCCGCCGAAATTGATCAGCACATACTCGACCCCGCCGGCGCGCAGACCTTCGAGCTTGCGCGCGATCTCGTCCGGGGTGCCGAACAGCGCGGTGTCGTCGCAGAGTTGCCGTACCGCGCCCTCCTCATGTGCGGCAAAGCGCTCGCGCGTGTCGCCGCCCGGCCGTTCGGAGAGCCGGTTGATCCTGATGTGCCCCTGGTAGCGCCGCTCCAACGCCGCCGCCAGATCGTCCCTGTCCTTGGCGATGTGGACGGCGCGGGCGACCCCAACCTCCATCGGATCAAAGCTTCGGCCGCGCCGCGTCACATCGGATTTGAACTGGGCGACGTGGCGCAGCACATCCTCGGCCAGATCGTATTGGCCGAGCAGCAGGTTGTAGCCGCGCTCGGCGACCTGGCGCACCGAGCGCTCGCTGCCGGCGCCCATCCAGAACGGCGGATGCGGCCGCTGCGCGCTCGGCGGCTCGACGACGATGTCGTCGTACTGCCAATAGCGGCCGTGATGGGTGAACGGCGCATCGGAGACGAAGGCCTTGGTGATCACGTCCATCGCCTCGTCGAAGCGCCCATCGGCCTCTTCCATCGGCACGCAAAACCCGGCGAATTCGTTGTAGCGATAGCCCTTGCCGATGCCGAAATCGAGCCGGCCGCCGGACAGGAGATCCAAGGTCGCGGCCTGCTCGGCGAGCAGCACCGGGTTGTGCCATGGCAAGACCAGGACGGCGGTGCCCAGGCGCAGGGTCGAGGTGCGGGCGCCGAGCCAGGTGAGCAGATTGAGGCTCGCCGAGACCTGGCCGAAGCCGGTGAAATGATGCTCGACGACAAAGGTGCTGTGAAAGCCCAGCGCTTCGGCCTCGACGTTATTCGCGATCCACTCGCGAAAACCCTGGCTGCTGTCCGTCAGTTCGGTGCCCGGTTCGGGGCGCCGCGCCTGCGCGCTGCCGAAAAGTCCAAATCGCATTATGTCCTCCCGCTTAAATTGGCGTTCGGCTGGATCAGCGACGTGCGTCCTTCGAGACGCCCGCGTTGCGGGCTCCCCAGGATGAGGGTTTTGCTTAATGACATCAAAGACTTATCCTCATCCTGAGGAGGCGCGAAGCGCCGTCTCGAAGGACGCGTGATCGAGCTGCAGCGTGTCAAGGTCCGGCAATTCCGGGTTATTCGGCGGCCGACTGGGTCAGGGCGGCGACCCGGCGGGCGCCGAAGATCGCGGTGCCGACCCGGACATGCGTCGCGCCGAAGCGGATCGCGGTCTCGAAATCGGCGCTCATCCCCATGCTGAGCGTCGTAAGCCCGTTGCGCCGGGCGATCTCGCGCAGCAGCGCGAAATGCAGCGCCGGCTCCTCGTTTTCGGGCGGGATGCACATCAGCCCCTCGATCGCGAGGCCGAGCCGGTCGCGGCAGTCACCGATGAAATCGTCGGCCGCCGCCGGCAGCACCCCGGCCTTCTGCGGCTCCTCGCCGGTATTGACCTCGATCAAGCAGGGCAGCCGCCGGCCGCTGCGTTCCATCTCGCGCGCCAGCGCTTCGGCGAGGCGGGGCCGGTCGAGGGTCTCGATCACGTCGCAATGGGCGACCACGTCCTTGACCTTGTTGGTCTGCAAGGGACCGATCAGGTGCAGCACCAGATCGGGGAACTCCAGGCGCAATGCCGGGAATTTGGCGAGCACCTCCTGCATCCGGTTTTCGCCGAAGACGCGCTGCCCGGCGTCGAGCGCGGCGCGCACCGCCTCGGCCGGCTGGGTCTTGCTGACGGCAACCAAGCTCACCGCGTCGGCAGTGCGGCCGGCTTCCCGCGCGGCGGCTTCGACCCGGCCACGAATCCCGGCCAGATTAGCGCCAATAATTTTCGAAACCGCCGCCTCTTCCATGTTGGCTCCATTCCTGGCACAAGGCTGCCGGTGGGCGTCGCCCTCGATAGTGTCGCGGCGCCAAGGGTTTTTACGATGTCCGCTCGCCATTACGGCCTGTTGCTCGGGGTTGCCGCAAGCATTTCGTTGATTGCTGCCGGCTGTGGTTCCGACGGCGCGAGCCGGCAATCCGTCGACCCGGTGACCGGCCGGGCGCCCGCACCGCCGGCGGCAGCGGTGCAGAATACGGCGCTCAGCGATCCCGACAGAACGGACGCGACGCTGTGGACGTGGCTCGGCCTCTCCAAGCGCGAGGCGGAGCGCAGCGCCGGGCCGCAGACAGGCGGCGCGGTCAGCCCCGTGCTGTGGCAAGCCGCCCGCGACACGCTCGACTTTGCCGGGACCGGCTCAGAAGACCCGATCAGCGGTCTGTTGGTCACGAAATGGTATTCGCCGCCAGGCAAGCCGAACGAGCAGCTTCGGGTCAGCGTGTTCATTCTGTCGCGCGCGTTGCGCTCGGATTCGCTCGCGGTTACGGTCGAACGCCAGCAGCGCTCGGCGGCCGGCCAGTGGAACGATACGCCGATCGCGCGCGACGTTGTCGCCGGGCTCGAAAACGCGATATTGCAGCGGGCGCGGCAGATCAACGCCGAGCGCTATCGCAGCATCAACAATTAGCGGCGGCCCCCGACTCTCGCGAAAGGGTCTCTCGCGAAAGGGCGCGCCGCTGCGGGAATGGGGCATGTCGCGGTACAATTTCCGGGAAAACGAGGCGAAGTGGCAGAGCGCGTGGAACGAGCGCCGCTCGTTCGAGGCGCACGCCGATCCGGCGCGGCCGAAATACTATGTGCTCGAGATGTTTCCCTACCCGTCGGGCAAGCTGCATGTCGGGCATGTCCGCAACTACACGATGGGGGACCTCGTCGCCCGCTACCGGCGCGCCCAGGGCTACAACGTGCTGCACCCGATGGGCTGGGACGCGTTCGGGCTGCCGGCCGAAAACGCGGCGATCGCCGGCAATGTCCATCCGGCGATATGGACCAGCGAAAACATCGCGACGATGCGGGTCCAGCTGCAGCGCATGGGCTGCACCTATGACTGGACGCGCGAGATCGCGACCTGCCATCCGGAATATTACCGCCACGAGCAGAAGATGTTTCTCGACTTCCTCGCGGCGGGGCTCGCCTATCGCCGCGAATCCTGGGTCAATTGGGACCCGGCTGAGAATACCGTCCTGGCCAACGAGCAGGTCATTGACGGGCGCGGCTGGCGCTCCGGCGCGATCGTCGAAAAGCGCCTGTTGGCGCAATGGTTCCTGCGCATCACCGCGTTCAACGAGGAGCTGCTCGACGCGCTGAAGACGCTCGACCGGTGGCCCGAGCGGGTCAGGCTGATGCAGGAGAACTGGATCGGCCGCTCGGAAGGGGCACGTGTCCAGTTTCCGATCGGCGGTTCCGCGGAGGCTGTCGACGTCTTCACCACCCGCCCCGACACGCTCTACGGCGCGTCGTTCCTGGCGTTGTCGCCGCACCATAGACTGGCGCAAAGCCTGGCGAAGGACGATCCGGCGCTCGCCGAATTCATCGCCGAATGCGACCGGCTCGGCACCAGCGAAGCCGCGATCGAGGCGGCCGAGAAGCGCGGCTACCGCACCGCGATCGAGGCGATCCACCCGCTCGATGCGAGCCGGCGCGTGCCGGTCTATGTCGCCAATTTCGTGCTGATGGAATACGGCACCGGTGCGATCTTCGGCTGCCCGGCGCACGACCAGCGCGACCTCGATTTCGCCCGCAAATACGGGCTGGCGGTGATCCCGGTGGTGTTGCCGCCGGGCGAGGACCCGGCGCGCTTCGCGATCGGCGACACCGCCTATGTCGAGGACGGCGTCGCCTTCAATTCCGATTTCCTCGACGGGCTCTCGGTGGCGGAGGCCAAGCGCGCGGTCGGCGAGCGGCTCGAAAAGCTGCAGCGCGGCGAGCGGACGGTCGCCTATCGGCTGCGCGATTGGGGCGTGTCGCGCCAGCGCTATTGGGGCTGCCCGATCCCGGTCATCCATTGCCCCGATTGCGGCATCGTCCCGGTGCCGGAAGACGATCTGCCGGTCGAGCTGCCGCAGGACGTGACCTTCGACCAGCCGGGCAACCCGCTCGACCGCCATCCGACCTGGAAGCACGTCGCCTGTCCCTATTGCAACAGCCCGTCGACGCGCGAGACCGACACATTCGACACGTTCTTCGAATCGTCGTGGTATTTCCTGCGCTTCTGCTCGGCCCGCGCGCCGGTCGCGTTCGACCGCGCCGCCGCCGAATACTGGATGCCGGTCGACCAGTATATCGGCGGCGTCGAGCATGCGGTGCTGCACCTGCTCTATTCGCGCTTTTTCACCCGCGCGCTGCAGCGCTGCGGCTATATCGACCTCGCCGAGCCGTTCGCCGGCCTGTTCACGCAGGGCATGGTCCTGCACCAGACCTATCAGAACAGTGCCGAGGAGTGGCTTTTCCCGAAGGAGGTCGGCGCCGATTCAGACGGCCAGCTGACCGATGCCGCCGGTCGCGCCGTGACGATCAGCCGACTGGAAAAGATGAGCAAATCGAAAAAGAACGTCGTCGATCTCGACGACATCGTCGATACCTACGGTGCCGACACCGCGCGCCTTTACCTGTTGTCCGACAGCCCGCCCGAGCGCGACCTCGAATGGACCGAATCCGGCATCGACGGCAGCTGGCGCTACGTCAACCGGTTGTGGCGGATGGTGTCTGAACCCGCGGCCGAACTGCCGCCGGCGGGGAGCGCGATGCCGCGAGACCTCGCGCCGGCGCTGATTGCCTTGCGCCGTCTGACCCATAAGACGATCGCGACCGTCACCGACGACCTCGACAAATTCCGCTTCAACCGCGCGGTCGCCCGCATCCGCGAGCTGACCAACGCGCTCGATGACATTCCGGCGGCCGAGCCCGGTGCCGGCGCGGTGCTGCGCGAGGGGATCGAGGCGGTGACAAGGCTGATCGGCCCGATGATGCCGCATTTGGCCGAGGAGATGTGGCAGACATTGGGTCACGCCGAGGCGATCGCCGACGCGCCGTGGCCGGTGCCCGACCCAGAACTGGCACGCGACGACCAGGTGACGGTCGCTGTCCAGGTCAACGGCAAATTGCGCGGCACGATCGAGCTGCCGCGCGATGCCGCGGCGGCCGAGGCCGAGGAAGCCGCGCTCGCCTTGCCGCAGGTCGCCCGGCTGCTCGACGGCAAGGCGCCGAAGAAAATCGTCGTCGTGCCCAACCGCATCGTCAGCGTCGTCGCCTAGATGCCGAGCCGGCAAATTCCCCAGCGGCAAATGACCGGCCGCCAACTGACTGGCAGGCGCGCTTTCCTCGGCTGCGTGTTTGGCCTGCCGCTCGCGCTGAGCGGTTGCGGCTGGGCGCCGCTCTATGCCGATCCGGCAACCGGGCCCGCCGATGCGGAGTTGCGCGCCATTCGCGTCGCCCCGATACCGGAGCGGATCGGCCAGAGACTGGCGATCGCCTTGCGAGATTCTCTCAATCCAGGGGGAAACCCGGCCGGCGAACCGACCCCGCAACGCTACATCCTGCGCACGATATTGCAGACGGCGCGGCTCGATCTGGGCGTCATCACGCAGGGCGTCGGGACCCGCGGCCGGTTCGAGGTTCGCGCCGCCTATTCTCTGAGCGACATCAGGAGCGGCGCCCAGCTGCTGTCCGGCTCCAGTCATGTCGCCGAATCGTTCGACATCCTCGCGAACCAATATTCGAACGTTGTCGCCGAGGATGATGCCCGCACCCGCGCGGCCGAGGAATTGCGCCGCGACATCCTCACCCAGCTGACCGTGGCCCTGCAGCGCCGCGTGGCCGAGGCTGCGGCTCGGTGATGAAATTGCCGCCGTGAAGCTGCCGCCGGCTCGGATCGCGGCCTTTCTGCGGCGGCCCGATCCTGAAATCCGCGCCGTTCTGCTGTATGGCCCCGATGCGGGCCTTGTCCGCGAGCGGGCCGATACGGTCGCCCGTGCAATCTGCCCCGATCTGCGCGACCCGTTCCGGGTCGCCGATCTGACCGCCGCCACCTTGACCGCCGACCCGGCGCGGCTTGCCGACGAGGCGGCGCAGATCAGCATGATGGGCGGCCGCCGAATCATCCGGGTGCGCGAGACCGGCGATGCGCAAGCCCCGCTTTTCACGCGATTTCTGGCGGATTCGAGCGGCGTCGGCGCAAAACATGACGGGCTCGTGGTGGCCGAGGCCGGCGATTTGCCCGGCCGCTCCGCGCTGCGCCGTGTCTTCGACACTTCGCCGCAAGGCGCCGCGATCGGATGCTATCCCGACAGCGCGCGCGACCTCGCCGTCGTTATCCGCGAGGCCTGCGCCGCGCACCGCATCGCGATCAGCCGCGACGCGCTCGAGTTTCTCGTCGCGCATCTCGGCGGCGACCGGCTGCTGACCCGGGCCGAACTCGAAAAGCTGACCCTCTACGCCGGGGAAGGCGGGCGGATCGAGATCGACGACGCGCGCGCGGTGATCGCCGACGCCGCCGCGCTGTCGCTCGACGACGCGCTGCTGGCGGCGGCCGAGGGCGACGCCGCTTCGCTCGACCGGGCACTGGCCCGCGTCTTTCGCGAGGGCGAATCGCCGGTGAGTGTGGTTCGCGCGCTGCTGCGCCACTTGCAGCGCCTGCACCTGCTGACGCTGCGGGTCGCGGCCGGCGTCTCGGTCGACGAGGCGGTCCGTGCGGCGCGCCCGCCGATCTTTTTCAAGGAGCAGGACAGCTATCGCCGCCAGCTCCAGCGCTGGAGCGAGACAGGGCTGCGACGTGCCCTCGACCGCGCCGCCGAAGCGGAATTCCACATGAAACAGACCGGCCTTCCAGCCGAGACGATCTGCCGCGAGGCCATGTTCGCGATCGCCCGCGACGCCCGCGCCCGCCACTGATCCGGGAGGGAGTTGCGGTTAGCCGGCGAGGCCGAGCCAGCCCGGTTCGACCGCATCCCTCGCCAGGCCGCTTGTCACGAATACGAGGCGCGAGCGGCGCTC
>CAMATN010000077.1 GCA_945861155.1 Rhizobium sp. Q54 | reverse complement strand
AAGCCGCCCGATTCCAGGCTCACCCCGACGCCGTAGCTGCCGAGGCTCTTGACGATGCCAAAATTCGCGATTGTCCAGGCGATTCCGGCGGCGCCGGAAATCCCGGTGCTAAAGGCGTCGGCGGAATTGACCGCGATGACCCCGGTCGCGCTCACCGTGGCCGGGTTCTGCGTCGCCGGGTCGCTCAGCGTATAGGTCGAGGTGTAGGTGTTGCTCAGCGTAATCGCCATCTCCGCCTTCCCATTTTTCACCTGACCAAGCGCCGCGGGTTGTTGAGTCCGCGAGCTTGTTGGACGCGCGCGAGATGTCGCGCCCGGTGCGGCCGTTGAATCTAGGTCAATTATCGAAAGAATCATTTAAGAGCGACCGGCCGCGGGATCAATCCGGACGGTCGCGCCAAGCCCCTACGGAGCGATCCAGCAGCGCTTTAACGTCCTTGACGGGCCGCTGCGAACGAAGAGCGCCCATTGGTTCGCGGCCGGCAGCCATGCGAGCTCCGAGCCGGGACCTACATCGCTGACCTTCTTGTTTTGCCCGACGACCAGATCGGCGCCGTTTGCGGTAACCGGTATCGTGTAGGAGCCTTGATCTGCGTTCTCGAAAACCTGGTAATGCAGCACGATTTCGGTCGTGCTGGCTTCGGCGCGATAGTGTCCCCCGCGAGCCTCCGTCACCCTGCCGAGCAGCGTCAACGCGCCACCCTCGGCCGGTTGCTCCCAGACGGCGACCGCAGCCTCGCGACGCTCGCCTTCCTTGGAGTAGATGACCGTCGATCCGGTGACCGGGTGCCGGGCGGCAACCATGTGGTCGTGGGCGGCGTCGGTGGACGCGAGCTTCTGGAAAGTGCCGGCCACAAAACCGCCGGCATCATCGATCAAAGCCTCGTACATGCCGCAGGAATTGGCTGTCCTGCACGCGCTCAAATACACAAACCCGTCCCGGGGACTTTGAGTGCTTGCAAACGCGGTCAAGCCGCGCGCCGCCGCGACGGCGACCACATCCGTCGCGACTCTCCCATCCAGGGCGCCGTAACAGATGCCCTGGCAGGCTCCCAATTTTTGCCCGTAAGTGTATTGCCCGAGCGGTATGCCGCCCTTCGGGTATGCACCCGGACTCGTATTGGCAAGCGCCGGGGGGCTGCCCGAAATCTTTGCCCCGTCAACATCGAACCTGAAGTTATTCCACGCCGACGATGTCGCGGGTCGGAACACCCCGTAAACTCCGTCGGGCCCCGGGTACACCACTCCTAGTTCGCCGGTCGGCTTCTGGACGAAGTCCGGGCCATTGATGACGCCGTCGCCGTAAAAATTATTCGCGATCGTCGTGCGCGACCCGGTGATGGCGCGACCGGTCAGTCCGTTGAATCTCGCGGCGACGACGCTGGACAGGCCGTCCGCTGCGTGCGCGATAAAAATCAGGTGCCCCGTCGGCGCCAAAGTATCGGCAACTATCTCGAAGTCGCCGTCGACACCGCCCAGTTCCAGCGTGGGATCTGCGTCAACGCATCCGGAGGTTTCAGCCGCGACGGCATTTCCGGTCGTCACGATTGGCGACGCCGCCACGGCCAGGGCCAAAATGCGAGCGAGTGTTGCGGTCTTGGACAACTCCATCGAGGAGCCCCCTTATTGGACGACTCGGACACCGCGTCGTCCTCGGCGCGCAACCGGCCGAGCGCCATCCCTGCCTTCGCGGTAGCGGCGCAACCTACCACATTCCGGCGATTGGCAAGCGTTCGTCGCAAACACCTAACCAAACCCGCCGTTCCACACCCATTTCGCTAATAAATCTCCGAAATTATGGTGCCGGCTGTGTGGATCGAACACACGACCTACCGCTTACAAGGCGGTTGCTCTACCGCTGAGCTAAGCCGGCTTTTGCGCAGCGTCATAGCCGAGCCGCGGCGCGCCTTCAAGAACGCACCCATCCGGTTATCGGGCGTGCGGCTTGGCGGCGGGGGCCTCGCGCAGGGCCTTTTGCAGGGCGGTGTCGAGCGCCGATAGAAAGCGCGAGCGGTCCTGCTTGGTGAGCGGGGCCGGGCCGCGACTGCCGACCCCGAGTTCGCGCAGATGGCGGGCCAGTTCGCGCCCGGACAGCGCGCCGCCGATATTGTCGGGGGTCCACAAATGTCCGTTCGGCGCGACGACACGGGCGCCCTTGGCCAGGCAGCGCGAGGCGAGCGGGATGTCGGAAGTGACGCAGACATCGTGCGTCCCGATGCGCTCGGCGATCCAGTCGTCGGCCGCGTCGGACGTTCCGCCGACCAGCACCATCCGCACGTTCGGCAAACCGGGCGGCCGCAACGGACGCGAGCCGTTCGATACGACGAATACGTCGAGCCCGAGCCGCGTCGCGACCCGGTAGACCTCCTCGCGCACCGGGCAGGCGTCGCCGTCGACGTAAATCGCGGACGCTGCGATATCCGGCACGGACCGTTGGCGAATGTTCTGTCCCGGGCGGGTTCTCAGGCGCTGACGGGGGCGCCGACCGGGCAGGAAACGCCGGTGCCGCCGAGCCCGCAATAGCCCCTCGGGTTTTTCGCCAGATATTGCTGGTGGTAGTCCTCGGCGAAATAAAATTGCGGCGCGTCGCGGATCTCGGTCGTGATCGCGCCATAGCCGGCCGCCGCAAGCCCGGCCTGGTAGCGCTCGCGCGATTCTGCGGCGGCGCGGGCCTGTTCCGGCGAAAAGGTGTAGATCGCCGAACGGTATTGCGTGCCGACATCGTTGCCCTGGCGCATGCCATGGGTCGGGTCGTGGCTTTCCCAGAAGATCCGCAGCAGCGCGTCGTAGCTGGTCTTTTCCGGGTCGAAGACCACGAGGACGGCCTCGGTATGGCCGGTCTGCCCGCTGCACGCCTCCTCATAAGTCGGGTTGGGGGTCGACCCGCCGGCATAGCCGACCGCTGTCGTCCACACCCCCGGCATTTCCCAGAACACTCGTTCGGCGCCCCAGAAGCAGCCGAGCCCGAACACCGCCTGTTCGAGCCCCGCGGGATAAGGACCGGCGAGCGCATGTCCGTTGACGAAATGGCGCTCCGGCACCCGCATCTTGATCGCGCGGCCGGGCAGGCATTGCTCGGGAGGCCGAATTTCAAGTTTCTTGCGCAACGACCACATCGCCCATCTCCCGCATCAGCGTCTCCGCGCCGATGCATGTAGCGCGGCTGCCGCCCGAGTTAAAGTCGGGGCGCCGGACGATTGTCGCATCGCCCGTTCAGCCGGCCTCGGCGTGGCGCCGATGTTTGCCCGAGGCGCCGCCCGATAGAAGAGTTCGCTCGATGCCAGGCGCAATTCCAGGGTGAACCGGCCGGGAAAGGGACGCAGCCAACTCTCGGGCAGGCGGGCCGACCCGTCGGTCCAGCGATGATTGGATTCGACATCGTGAAACCCCTCGCGCAGCGCCGGGTGGTTGTGATCGGCCTCGATCAAAAACTCCGAATCGTAGAGCGCGAGCCGCTCGATCGGAACGCCGAGCCGGCGCATGTCGCGCGAATCGGCAACGATTTCCGCCGGCGCCGTGTTCCGCGAGGCGAGGACAACAATTCTGCTGAGGGCCGGGAGGTCGAAGCGATAGACGCAATCGCCGATCCGATCCGGCCGCACGATCGTCCCGTCGGCGATCAGGTGCAGATCGGGATCGAGCTCGATCCGGTGCCCGAGCGCCACAACGCGTTGCAGCAGCGCGGCGCGGATCGCGGTCAGCCCGGCCGAACCCCATTCCAGCCGCGGCGCCCAGAACTGCCAGCGCGGCCGGTTGTCATCGGGGTAGAGCAGCGCGAATTCCGCGCCGTTGTGGAACATCAGGCGATTGTCGCAATCGACAAAGCTTTCGGCCCGCGCCGCCTCGGCAAAAATCACCTCATGTTTGTCGAACTCGATGTGGAAATATTCGAGCCGCTCGACGCAATCCTCCTGAACGATCGTCGCCCCGTTGACCAGACACTCGACCGGGACGAGCACGCCATCGATGTAGAACGCGTGCCCGGGCGACACTCGTAAATCGCGCGCCGGCACGCCGTCGGCCAACGCTCCGGCGCGTACCCTGATCGGCAGGACCGCGCGGTTTCCCGCGACAAAGCGCGGGTCGTAGGCGCGACGCCCGATCCACTTGATCGGCCGCGCGTCGCCAGTGACGGTGACGACCCGGTCGCCGATCGTCAACTCCTCGATCGGAACATAGCCGCGCGCGGTCAGAATTGACGTCCCGCGGCAATAGCACGCGACGTTGTCGTGGGTGACGACGGTCCCGCCACCCCCGGAGGCGAGGTGGAAGTACAGGCCGGTAAAATCCTGCGCGGGGTCGAGCTGAAGATCGAGAGTGTTGCCGTTCTGGGTGATGTGCAGCACGTTGCCGGGCCCGAGATTGGCGCTCCCGCTGACGTCGAAGGGAACATCCGGCAGCTCGAAGATGTCGCCGGGGTCGACGCCGGTGATCGTGTTCGAGGGCATCGTCGCGCCGTCGATCTCGAGCGTGCCGCCGAGACCGGCGAAATCGATGGTGCCGGCGCCGCTGACCGCGCCTGCGAACACCAGCTCGGCCCCCGCCCCGATGCCGATCGCGCCGTCGTTGACGAGACTGCCGCCCAGGGTCAGCGTGCCGGCGTTCGACAGGGTCGTGCCGGCGGCGAGCGCATTCGATCCCGACAGCAGCCAAACCGCCGACTCATCGACCGCGATCTGCTCAAACGCGTTGAAGCCGGCTCCCAGACCGCTGATCGTGCCGGTGCTGGCGCCGGCCGCGAGTTGCAGCGTGTCGTTGGTGGCGCCGCCGAAGACAGTGCCCGAGAATACCGCCCCCGGTTCGACGATCAACCGGTTGGCGGCGCCCGTGAAATAGACGGCGACGCCGTCGCCGACGATCGTCCCGCTGTTCGTCAAGGTGCTCGCGGATAGTCTGACCCCGATGCTCCCGGCGATCGTCCCCGAATTGTCGATGGAGATCGGCGCCCCGGCGTTGCTGACGCCGTAATTCCCGCCGAGGATCAAACCGCTATTGGCAATGCTGCCGCCCGCGGTGAACCCGATGCCCGACGCGTTGGCCCCGACGACCGTGCCGAGATTCGTCACGGCTCCGCTGTTTGTGATGCTGGCGCCGACGCTGACCCCGTCGCCGCCGCTTTCGATCAGGCCGCTCAGCTGGTTGACGACGCTGCCGCCGCCGTGGAGATAGACCGCCGCGGCATAGCTAATGCTGATGCTCGCCGCAATCGTGCCGAAATTGGTGACGCTGCCGGGATCGGTGTAGATCGTCACCCCGCGCAACGTGCCGGCGATCAACGCATCGGTCACCGCGCTCGCGCCGTTTTCGACGCTGCCGCCCAGCGAAAAGATGACGCCCGAGCCTGTTGTCCCGTTGCCGGTGATTGTGCCGAGATTGGCGAGCGTGCCGAGGCCGCCAATCCCGACCCCGCCGGCGCCCGCGAGGATTCCGCCCTCCCGGTTGGTTACCGCGCCGCCAAACAGGGTGACCGCGACATTACCGGATTGTACCGTGCCCGAGTTATCGACCGACCCGACCGCGTTTCTGATCTGGATGCCATTATTGGAGCTCGCCAACACCCCGCCGGCGCCATTGGTCACCACGCCGCCGGCGTAAAGGAAAACGCCCGCGCCAGAATTCCCCTCGATTGTTCCGTAATTGGTTACGGTCGCCGCCGCGGAGAGGGACCACACGCCATAGGTCGCGCCGCTGATCGTGGCCGCGGCAAAGCCGGACTGGCCGTTGTTGACCGTGCCGCCCAAACCGAACAGCAGGATGCCGGCATTGCCGCCGATGATTTCGGCGCTGCCGAGGGTTCCGGCGCTGTTGTTGATGACGCCGCCAGCCTCCAAGCGGACGCCGTACTCACTGGCCGCCGCGATCGTTCCGGCATTCAGTACCGTGCCGGCGGCCCCGCTGATCTCGATCCCGTCCGGACCCACGATCAAGCCGCCGACCTGGTTGACGACCAGACCGCCAGCCTTGAAATCTACGCCGTCGGAGAAGTCCGCCGTCGCGTTGATCGTGCCGTAATTAACGAGCGTCCAAGCCGCGGTGTTGTAGCCGTATATTGCGTCCCCGGTCGTCGGGTTGGTATTGGTCACGTACCCGCTCGACGTGACCGTCGTCGGGTTTTGCAGCGCCGGGTTGGTGAGGACGATACCGATGGTAACGGTGCCGCTGTACGTGCCCATGACGCCCTCTCCAGTTTTGCGACGGCTAGCGGCGCGCCGCAGGCCGATCAACCTGCGGGCGTGCCGATTGTAGCGCGCACTCCGCGGGGGAGCAGCCCGGATTCTGTCCGCTGGCGTTAGCGGGCTTATTCCGATCCGCTGGTCGGGCCGAATCGCTTGGCGTCAGTCCAGTGGCGCGCCGAGCCAGTCGAGGCTGGTTTCGCTTTCGAGGCGCTGCAGCCGCTCGAACAGCGCGGCCGAACGCGCGCCGAGGATGCCGCGGGTCAGCCGGGTGAATTTGTCGGCCAGTTCGCCCGCTTCCAGCATGCCGCTGTCGACATGGCGCTCGAAACGCCGCCCGTCGGCGAGCGTAAGGTTGACCGTGCTGCCCATCGCGCCGTGTCCGCTGCCCGTTTCCGGGACGAGCCGCACGCGGCGGGTCAGGGCGCGGATCTTCGGGTCGGCGAGCGCGCTGTCGTCGTAGGATTCGGGGTCGCGCGCCTCGCGGAACAGGGCAAGCGCGACGCAGAACGGGATCGAATACTGCGCCAGCATCAGATCGGCCGGCTCGGCGATCGCGTGGCGCTCGATCATGCGGGCGGTGCCGGTGACCGCGACCGCCTCGACCTCGTCCCCGGCAAACCCGTGCTCGGCCTGCAACTCGCGCACCGCCCTGACCGCGGCGTGCGCGGTCGCGTGCACCGCGTAGCGTTTCAACACCGTGCTCAACGTCACATAGTCGTCGCCGAGGTTGCGGATCAGCGCTTCCGTGTCGAACTCGGTGCAGAACACCCGCAGAAATCCGAACTCGCCCTCGAGCACGGTGCGCGGCCCGGCAAACCCGGCGGCGGCGAGGCTGGCGGCCAGCACCCCGGCCTCCGAGGCGCGCCCGAGATGCAGCCGCTTGACCATGCCGCCGTCGCCGCGGGCGAATTCGAGGAGCCCGCCGGCGAGCGACCCGGCGATGCCGAGCGCGTTGGTCATCTGGGCCGCATCGAGTCCCAGCAGATGCCCGCACGCGACCGCCGCGCCAAACGGCCCGGTCGTGCCCGGCGCGTGAAAGCCGCGCGCTTCGTTGGTGTGCCCGGTGGCGCGGCCGATGCGGATCATGACCTCATTGCCGGCAACAAAGGCGGCGATCAGCGCCCGCCCGGTCGCATCGACGCCGGCCTGCTGTGCCACCGCGAGCGCCGGCGGCAACACCGTCGCGCCGGGATGGGCGCCGGCCCCAGGCCGGGTCAGGCTGTCCAATTCGAAGGCGTGCGCCAGCGCCCCGTTGGCGAGCGCCGCCGCCGGCGCCTGCACCGCGCTGGCCCGCCCGAAAATGCGGCTGGTGCCGCCGGGCCCGGTGCGCTCGGCATAATCGATGACGATCCGGCTCCACGGCAACGCGCTGCCGCAGATCGCCGCCGCCACCGTATCGGCAATGCAATCCTTGGCGCAGGCCACGACTGCCGCCGGCAAATCCTCATAGCGCAAGCCGGCGGCATATTCGGCGAGTTGCACGGTTTCGTTAGGCATTTGCCTCCCCTCGAATGTCATCCCGGCGAAAGCCGGGATCCATCGTGCCGCAGAACGCATCTGCGGGCATCTATTTCATCGGTTTTGCGAGCCTGGCAAAAGCGTGCTGCCGAAAAATGGATCCCGGCTTTCGCCGGGATGACAAATCCAGTTAGATCATTGCGGAATATGTAGCGAGGGGAAATGGACATACCCGAGCATGACGTGATTGTCGTCGGGGCCGGCAATGCGGCGACTTGCGCGGCGTTGTCGGCCAAGGAGAACGGCGCCTCGGGGCTGATGCTCGAAATATCGCCGGAGTTGCCGTCCGCAAAAATTGTTGCCGCCGCGGTCGCAAGCTGTGCATAAACTGTAAAACTGAGCCTCCCCGCTCAACGGGTTCATGAATCTGGCAAATGTCGGATCACAGGTGACCGAGCGAGCCCCGCGGAGCCAGAACATCATGACAAAATTCCGAACCCGCATCCTCGTCAGTCTGCCGGCTGTGCTGCTGGCCTGCATGCTGCTGCCGGCATCGGCACCGGCGCAGTTCAGCCAGCAAGGCGCGAAACTGGTCGGCATGGGAGCCCTAGACCCCGCATACCAAGGTTGGTCTGTTTCGCTTTCCGGTGACGGGAACACCGCCATCGTCGGTGGGAGCGGCGACAATGGCAATGCCGGTGCCGCGTGGGTGTACACGCGCTCGGGCGGCGTGTGGAGCCAGCAAGGCGCCAAACTGGTCGGCACGGGCGCCGTCGGCAACGCACAGCAAGGTTACTCTGTTTCGCTTTCCGGTGACGGGAACACCGCCATCGTTGGTGGGCGTACCTATGCTGGCGCCGCGTGGGTGTACACGCGCTCGGGCGGCGTGTGGAGCCAGCAAGGCGCCAAACTGGTCGGCACGGGCGCCCTCGGCGACGCAAACCAAGGTAGCTCTGTTTCGCTTTCCGGTGACGGGAACACCGCCATCGTCGGTGGGTACGGTGACAATAGCGCTGCCGGCGCCGCGTGGGTCTATACGCGCTCGGGCGGCGTGTGGAGCCAGCAAGGCGCCAAACTGGTCGGCGCGGGCGCCGTCGGCGCTGCATTCCAAGGTAGCTCTGTTGCGCTTTCCGGTGACGGGGACACCGCCATCGTCGGTGGGTACAACGACAATAGCGATGCCGGCGCCGCGTGGGCATACACGCGCTCGGGCGGCGTGTGGAGTCAGCAAGGCGAGAAACTGGTCGGCACGGGCGCCGTCGGCACCGCACAGCAAGGTTACTCTGTTTCGCTTTCCAGTGACGGGGACACCGCGATCGTGGGTGGGTACAGCGACAATGGCAACGCCGGCGCCGCGTGGGCATACACGCGCTCGGGCGGCGTGTGGAGCCAGCAAGGCGCGAAACTGGTTGGCACGGGCGCCGTCGGCACCGCACTGCAAGGTAGCTCTGTTTCGCTTTCCGGTGACGGGAACACCGCCATCGCCGGTGGGTTCTACGACAATGGCGGTGCCGGCGCCGCGTGGGTGTATGCTCGATCTGGCGCGCTGATTTTCGCTGGGACGCCGGGGTACAGCAACTGTCATGGCAAGAGTGTCGCGGCGCTGGCCGCGCAGTACGGCGGCCTGTATGCCGCGTCCGCGGCCCTTGGGTTCCCCACCGTGCAGGCACTGCAGAATGCCGTTCAGGCGTTTTGCGACGGCTAGCGGCTCGGAGTCGGCGATGCGTAGGGTGGGTTAGCGACGCGTAACCCACCGCGAGCCGGGGCGCGCCGCCGATGATGGGTGTCGCTACGCTCTACCCATGGCAATAATTCAGCTCCGATGGGCGGTGAGTGATCGCCGGCTCCCGTTGACAAAACGGCGCCAATAAGGTACAAAACAAGAACGCAATCAGCGGGCGTTTGATTATCGACGCGCAATCCACGCGGAAGGGTCGGCATGGGCTGCCTGTCTGCTGTTCTTTCGCTGCAAAAACAGCAACAGAGGCGTCGGCATGTTCACCCGATTACCCTGCTATGGGCGGCCTATGGGCTTTCGCCGGACAACGCTAAAGTGATTGGCGTACAACCGAGGAGCGCCCCATGGACATACCCGAGCATGACGTCATCGTGGTCGGCGCCGGCAATGCGGCGACTTGCGCGGCGTTGTCGGCCAGGGAGAACGGCGCCTCGGTGCTGATGCTCGAAATATCGCCCGAGCATTGGCGCGGCGGCAATTCGGCGTTTACCGGCGGCGCCTGGCGCATCGTCTATCGCGGCTTCGACGATCTGGCTCGGCTGATCCCCGACATCAGCGAGCACGAGCTGGCCAATGTCGATGTCGGCACCTACACCGCCGAACAGTATTACGACGACATGGGGCGCCTCACCGAATACCGCAGCGACCCGGATCTGACCGAGATCCTGATCACCAGGAGCTTCGACGCCGGGCTGTGGATGCGCGAGCAGGGCGTGCGCTTTCAGCTTGGGCTCGGCCGTCAGGCGTTTCAGGTGGATGGAAAATTCAAGTTCTGGGGCGGCCTCGCCTGCCACATCTGGGGCGGCGGCAAGGAATTGATCAAGGCGCTCGGCGCCCGCGCGACACGCGAGGGCATCCCGGTGCTCTACGACACGCCGGCGGTGGCGCTGTTGCAGGGCGATCATGGCGTCGCCGGCGTGCGGGTGCGCCAGCATGGCCGGCTGGTCGACCTGCGCGCCAAGGCGGTGGTGCTCGCCTGCGGCGGGTTCGAGGCCAATGCCGAGATGCGGGCGCGCTATCTCGGCCCCGGCTGGGACCTCGCCAAGGTGCGCGGCTCACGCTTCAATACCGGGCAAGGGCTCAGGATGGCGCTCGATATCGGCGCGGCGCCGGCCGGGCATTGGTCGGGGGCGCATGCCTGCGCCTGGGACCTCAACGCGCCGCCGGTCGGCGACCTCGATGTCGGCGACCGCTTTCAGAAGCACGGCTATCCGTACGGCATCGTCGTCAATGCCAGAGGCCAGCGCTTCCTCGACGAGGGCCTCGATTTCCACAGCTACACTTATGCCAAATACGGCGGCGAAATCCTCAAGCAGCCCGGCATGTTCGCCTGGCAGGTATTTGATCAGAAGGCCGTTCACCTGCTGCGCGACGAGTACCGCATCCTGCGGACCACAAAGGAAAAAGCCGACACGTTGGAAGCGCTCGCGGAACGGCTCGAAGGCGTCGACCCGAAGGGCTTTCTCGATACCGTGCAGGCGTTCAACGCGGCGGCGCGGCCGGATGTGCCGTTCAACCCCAACATCCATGACGGGCTGCGCACATCAGGTCTGGCGCTCGACAAGAGCAACTGGGCGCAGCGCCTCGATACCCCGCCCTACGAGGCCTATGCGGTGACGACCGGCATCACCTTCACCTTCGGCGGGTTGAAGATCACCAACGATGCGGCAGTAGAGGGCGTGACCGGCACGCCGATCCCCGGCCTCTTCGCCGCCGGCGAGATGGTCGGCGGGCTCTTCTATCACAATTACGCGAGCGGCACCGGGCTGATGGCCGGCGCCGTCTTTGGCCGCCTCGCCGGGCGCAGCGCCGCCGCTTTTGTGCGGGGCTGACCCTTAGCCCGCGGCGATATCGGTCTGGGAGAAATCGTCGCCCTTGAACAGTAAGGGGACGCCAAGCGCCCGCGCGCAGGCATAGGCGAAGCAGTCGCCCATGTTGAGCCGCGCCGGATGCCGCCCCCGCCCGAAACGTTCGAACGCCAGTAGCGCGCCGCGGCCGATCTCAGCGGTGATCGGGATGATTTCCACCTGCATGGCGCGGATAAAATCGTCCACCACCTGCTGGGCTCCTGGCACCGACATGTTCCCGGCCCGAGCCATCCCGAGCACCGTTTCATAGATCGCGATGGCCGAAGTCTGTACCTGGCCAGCCTGACGAACGCGAAGTGCCAGGGCTGGTCCGTCTTCTTCGGGAGCGATGATTGCGATCATTGCCGAAGCATCCAAAAACATCAGAAATCGCCGGACAACTCGTCGAAAAATGCTTTGTCCGCGGGCTTGCCGCCAGGTCTCGACAGGGCCTCCACTTTCTCCCAGATCGGCTTCAGCAACTCGATCACGGATAATTCGCGGCATTCACGCTCGTATTCCTTCTCGACCGCTTCTCGAACCGTCACCGTCAGGCTCTTGCCCGTGAGCCTGGCAAGGCGACGCACCGCCTCATCGGTTGCCGGATCCTTAATGTGGAATGCCATCTCGCATCCTTGCGTCTATACCGATATCGTCTCCAGTATAGATCGCGGCACGCTCGTACGGTGTCAATGCCGCGGCGGCTCGCGGCGGTAGTGATAGCGATAGAGCTCGCCGAGCCCAAACCCGGCATAGAGCGCGCGGGCCGGGGCGTTGGCGGCCTCGACCTGCAGGCACGCGCCGGTCGCGCCGCTGTCGCGCGCCCACTCCGCGAGCGCGGCGATGACTCGGCGGGCGAGCCCTTGGCGGCGCCGGCAAGGGTCGGTGATCACCGACTCGTAGCACAAGATCCCGTCATGCACCGCGCCGTAAGCCAGCGCCGCCGGCTCGCCGTCGACCGCCAGCAGGGCGAACCGGGCGGGCAGCGCGATAGCGCCGACGATCCGCCGGTAGATCGCTGCCTGCGCCTCGCCATAGCCCTGCAAATCCACCATCGCGGCGAGAAATTCGGGTTCGGGCGAGCGCAGCAGCCGCACCCCCGGATCGGCCGCCGCGCCGAGGGCATCGATCGCGCCGTAGAGGACGCAGCTCTCGCCCTCGCTGATATAGCCGATCGCCGCCAGCTCGCGATCGAGCGCCGGATCGACGATCGACGGAACGCGAAATATCGTCGGCAGTCCCTGCGCCTCGTAAAGCGGCCCGGCCGCGGCGATTGCCGCCGCGATGCCGCCGCACTCCGGACGCAACGGATTTACCGAATTTGCGCGGCGCGACACTCCGGCGCTGAACCGCAACAGCCAATCGCCGAGCAGCACCTGCTGCAGTGACGGAAACGCGTTGAAGCAGGTCTCCTCGATGCGCCAAGCCAATTCGTCGGCCGGCATTCAGGCCGCCGCTTCCGCCGCGCGGTAATGCTCCTCGGCCACGCCAAGCTCAATCATTTGCCGTCGCGCTGGGCCCGCTTCAAGCCACAGCGGCGCGCCGAAGGTCTCGCGAAACACGCGGCGCACCGGCGCCCGGTAGATGACCCGGCCGCTCCTCCAGCTGCGCAGCACCTGGCTTTCCGGTTCGAACGCCACGGCCAGCGCCGCCTCCTCGACGCCGAGCGCCTTTAGCGCGTTCATCGCGTTCGGGGTCATCTGCACCCCGGCGCCGATCTCGGAAATCTCGCCGGCCTGCTCGTAGACCGCGACTTCGATGCCGCGCCGGTAGAGCGCCAGCGCCGCGGCGAGTCCGGCGATGCGCCCCCGATAATCGCGATCCTCGGCCCCCGAGCCATTCCGCCACCCACGCTGTGTCTGTCCGCCGCGCTGCCGATTATGAAGCGATCCTGCCGGTTCGGTCAGCCCGAGCCAGGGCGCGTGTTCAACGAAGGATCAAGGTGGCCACGTCAAACAGCAGGAATGCGGCGGCGGTCAGGGCGGCAACGGTCAGGATGTTCAGCTTGGCGTTGACGGACACTGGTTTCTCCCTCGCCTGATCGTTCCCGATCGGTAGGGCAAAGATAGTGCCGCGCCCAACGGGCGGTTGTGAGGTTGGTCACACATGCGGAGATTTTCTCCGTTCCCGCCAGTACGCTCGACCTGTTCAACCGCGCGGCCGGTCGGTCCCGGTCAACCCTTGAATTCGGGCACGCGGTAATAGACCCAGACCAGATTGACCGCCATCACCAGCGCGGTCAGCAGGAACACCCAGCGCAGGCCGAACGAGGCCGCGATCGCGCCGCCCATCAGCGGGCCGATCGAATTGCCGAGGAACATCGCCGACGAAGTCAGGCCATAGACCGCGCCCCGCTCCGAGCGCGGCACGAGCCGCCCGACCAGCGCGTTCGCGGCCGGCAGCAGGCCGCCGATAAACAGCCCGACCCCAAAGCGCTCGGCGGTGAACACCCAGTAATTGTCGGTGAAGGCTTGCGGCAGGGTCATCAGCGTGCCGCCCAACAGGCAGATCAGCAACACCCGGCGATAGCCGATTCTATCGCTGCGATTGCCGAGAAACGGCGCCGATATGACGTTGGCGAGCCCGGTGATCGAAAACGCGATGCCGGCCAGGGTCGCGAGGTTGGGTACGGCGCCGACCATCTCCTTGACGTAGAGGGTCACGACCGGCTGCACGGTGCGCACCCCGAACTGCGCCATCAGCAGCACGAAAAAGAGCGCGAGGAGGGCCGGGGTCGTGACCAGCGCGACAAGCCCGCTGACGGTCGAGCGCCCGCTGCTCCCCTTGAGCGGCCGGGTGAATTCCTCCTGCACGATGAACCAGACGAGCCCCATCGCCATCAGGATCATCGCCGCGGTGCAGTAGAACGGGATGCGGTAGCTGCCGGTCATGTCGGCGAGGATGCCGCCGATGATCGGCCCGATCAGCGAGCCGACCAGCTGCCCGGTGCTGAGCCAGCCCAATGAATAGCCGAGCCGGTCCTCCGGCACCTGGCTCGCGACCAATGCGATGGCCGCGCTCGAAAACCCGGCGAACACCCCCATCAATGTGCGGAAGCCGAAGAACTGCCAGACATTCGCCGCCACCCCCATCAGCGCGGTGAAGATCGCAATCGCTAGGCTCGAGCGCAGCAGCATCAATTTGCGGCCGTGCCGATCGGCCAGGCTCCCCCACAAGGGCGAGGCAAAAGCGGCAACCAGCGAGGTGACCCCGCCGAGAATGCCGGCCCACATAGCGATCGCCGCATCGCTCTCGACGCCGAGCTCGGGCAGCAACAGCGGCATGATCGGCGTCACCATCGAAAACGCCATCGTCATGACGAACTGGATCGCCACCATCGCCCACAGCGTATGCCGCCAATACGCCGTAACCCCGGCCTCGGGGGTCGGGGGCTGGTTTGGTTGACCGCCGCCGGCGGATCGCTGTTCCGTCATTCTCGGAGCCGAGCGGGTTGCAGGCAGCCGTAGGGCGGAAAAGCGCAGCGCATTCCGCCATGTCACCGTCCACCGGCGAAAAAATCAAGGGTCCCAGGATTGGGCGGCGTCGGCAACCCGGCAGCGCGGGAGTATGGTGGAACGGCTGAATGCGCTGCGCTTTTCCGCCCTACGTCTCAACCGAATTTTGCTGTACAAGGCGCCCTCCAAAGGGGTCAAATGACCTGCCTGCGCCTTGCAGGCCCGGCAGTGCGCCGAGAATATTGGGAGGAAACCAATGAACATTTCTAATAAGGAAGGCCGTCCACACCCGCGGGGGGGGGGGGAATACGTCCGAGCCTTCGCCGCTCTCGCCACGCTGGCGCTGACCGTTGCTTGCGGTAGTCCGTCGGCATTCGCCCAAAACGCCTACATCACGAACCGAAACTCGGCAAACGTGTCTGTCATCGACACGGCGACCAATACGGTGATCGCCACGGTCCCCGTCGGTAATGGCCCGTTTGGCGTGGCGGTCGCTCCGGACGGCAGCAAGGCTTATATTACGAACGTCGTCTCCAACAGCGTATCGGCCATCGACACGGGGACTAACACCGTACTTGCTACGATCCCGGTTGGTAGTGAACCGATCGGCGTGGCCGTAACTCCGGACGGCAGCAAAGTATATGTGGCCAATGACGCGTCGGCCAGTGTGTCCGTCATCGCGACAGCGACCAACACGGTGATTGCCACGATAGTAGTGGGCTCGCCTGGCGCGCCCAACCCCTTAGCCGTAACAGTAACTCCCGATGGCAGTAAGGTCTATCTCAGCGCTGGTCGTCCGGCCAGTCCCAACTACGTCTACGTGATCTCGACCGCAACGGACAGCGTAATCGGGACGATCCTCAACGGCTTCGATTCCAACCCCTATGCGCTGGTTATTACCCCAGACGGCGACACTGTCTACGTCGTAAACGCCAACTTCGGCAACGTGGCAGTGATCGATACCGCGACGAGCACAGTAATCGGCACGATCCCTGTGGGGAGCACACCCATCGGAGCGGCAGTCACTCCCGACGGCAGCAAACTGTATGTCGCAAACAACAGCTCCAATACGGTATCGGTAATCGACATAGCTACGAATACGGTTATGGCTACGATCGCCAGCAGTGGCAATCCGTACGGCGTGGCGATTACGCCCGACGGCAGTAAGGTCTATGTAGCGAATTCCACAACCAATCAGGTGTCGGTGATCGACACGGCAACCAACACGGTGCTCGGTGCGATCCCAGTCGGCGCCACTCCCTTGGCGTTTGGCATTTTTATACAGCCGACCCCCGCGTTTGCCGGGATTCCTGGGGACAAAAATTGTCACGGCAAGAGCGTCTCGGCGCTGGCGGATAAGTACGGAAGCCTCAATGCGGCAGCCGCGGCGTTCGGATTCGCAAAGGTGCAGGGACTGCAAGACGCCATCCGGGCATATTGCCGGGGATAACCGGTCGGCGCTTCCGCAACGTTTTCCCTCTCCGCCCTTCAGGGGGGAGAGGGAGGGGCCCGCGCCGGAGGCGTGGGAGGGTGAGGTGGGTGGCGGCACCCGCTCTGGAATCCCCCACCTCACCCCGACCCTCTCCGCCCCGGGGGCGGAGAGGGAGTAGTCGCGGCCATCATCAGCCTTTGCGAATAACCAAGAGAGCCCCGCTGAGGCGGGGCGCTGCTGCGCTCCACGTTCCCGCTCCGAAGCGGGGAGCGGCCGTTGCCATTGTAATGCGCCTAGCCCGCGGGCATCATCCGGTACGGACGCAGGAGAACCCCGCATGAAATTCGGCATTTTCTATGAGCTGCAATTGCCGCGCCCGTGGGAGCCCGGCGGCGAGTTGCGGCTTTATCAGAACGCGCTCGATCAGGTCGAGCTGGCTGACCGGCTCGGCTATGACTATGCCTGGGAAGTCGAGCATCATTTTCTCGAGGAATATTCGCACTCGCCGGCGCCCGAGGTGTTTCTTGGCGCGGCCAGCCAGCGCACCAAGCGCATCCGCCTCTGCCACGGCATCATGCAGCTGACGACGACGCATCCGGCGCGCTGCGCCGAGCGCATCGCCGCGCTCGATCTGGTCAGCAACGGCCGCGTCGAGTTCGGCACCGGCGAGAGCGCCAGCATTACCGAGCTCGAACCGTTCGGCGTCGATTTCGCCGAAAAGCGGGCGATCTGGGAGGAGGCGATCCGCGCGATCATCCCGATGTTCGGCGATGGCGGCGTCGAGCATCACGGCAAGTATTTCGACATGCCGCTGCGCAACGTCGTGCCAAAGCCGATCCAGAAGCCGCACCCGCCGCTGTGGGTCGCCTGCTCGGCGCTCGACACGATCGAGATGGCCGGGCGCCGCGGGCTCGGCGCGCTGGCGTTTCAGTTCCTGTCGGCCGACGCGGCGCATGCCTGGGTGCACGCCTATTACAACGCCTTTACCAAGCGCCAGGAAAAGCTCTGCGATTACGTCACCAACCCGAACCTCGCGATCACCAGCTATTTCATGTGCGCCGAGACCGACGAGGAGGCGCGCCGCCGGGCCGACGGCATCCCGTTCTTCCAGTTCGCCTTGCGCTTCTATGGGCAAAACGCCAACCGCGAGCGGCCGCCGCCGGGCACCGTCAATCTGTGGGACGAGTACGAGAAGTGGAAGCTGGCCAATCCCGACGCATTGCAGCGCGCGCTGTCCGGCGGGCTGATCGGGTCGCCCGAGACCCTGCGCCGCAAGTTGCGCCGGTTCGAAACATCGCACATCGACTCGGTGATTTTGCTCAATCAGGCCGGCAAGAACACCCACGAGCACATCTGCGAGAGCCTCGATCTGTTCGCCCGCGAGGTCATGCCGGAATTCCACGCCCATATCCCCGAGCAGACCGAATGGAAGGCAAAGGTGCTGGCCGGCGAGATCGAGCTTGAGGAAATCGACACCCAGCCGTTCCGCGACCGCTACGGCCCGAACTCGGTGCAGCTGCGGCCGGCGCAGGCGGCGGAATGAATGAATTCACCACGAAGGCACGAAGAACACGGAGGGAAATACATCCCAAATGTCATCCCGGCGAAGGCCGGGAATCCACCAATGAACCGCTCGTGCTGGGCCGATATGGATCCCGGCCTTCGCCGGGATGACAAACTTTATTCCGTGACCTCCGCGTCTTCGTGGTGAAAATAACGAGAGCCAAAGTCTGAGTCATGCCCGAGTCCCTCCCTGCCTTGAGCCTCGTCGCCGTCCCGGGGCGGCGTCAAACCACCCTCGACGTTGCGCGCGAGGCCGAGCGACGCGGCTTTGCCGGGCTCTATGTGCCGAGCATCTTCGGCAACATGGCGCAATCGACGGCGCTGGCGCTCGCCACCGAGCGGATCGTGTTCGGCACCGCGATCGCGCCGATCTATGCCCGCACGGTCGAGGATTTCGCGCATAGCGCGGCCTATATCCACGAGATGTCGGGCGGGCGCTTCCGCTTCGGCATCGGGGTCGCGCACGCGCCGAGCCATATCCGCATGGGGGTGACCCCGGGGAAGCCGCTCGGCGACATCCGCGCCTTCGTCGCGAAACTTCGCTCGTACGAGGGGATCGGGGCGTTGCCGCCGATCATCCTCGCGGCGTTGCGCAAGCGCATGGTGGCGCTCGCCGCGGAGATCGCCGACGGCCTCGTCTTCGCCAACGCCAGCCGCTCGCACATGAAGGAGTCGCTGTCGGTGGTCCCGGCGGCGAAGCGCACCGACCCGGAGTTTCTGGTCGCCAACATGATCCCGACCTGCATTTCGGACGATGTCGAGGCGGCGAAGGCGGTCAACCGCCGCACCCTGACCCGCTATACGACGCTGCCGAACTACCGCAATTACTGGAAGGAAGCCGGCTACACCGAGGAAATGGCGGCGATCGAGACCGCGCTGGCCGACGGCCGCCAGAAGGACATCCCGTCGTTGATGAGCGACCGCTGGCTCGCCGACGCGACATTGTTCGGGCCGGCGGGCGCGGTGCGCGACGGCGTCGCGGCGTGGCGCGAGGCCGGGGTCACGACCCCGATCCTGGTGCCGTCCTCGGCCGCCGGCAATCAGCTGAAAGCCGTCGAGGAAATCTTCGCCGCGTTCGCCTGAGCGGCAACGATACCGCCCGGCCGATTGTTCAACAAACCGGTGTTCAACAAGATTGCGTCCGGTCGGCAGACCTGCGCATCTGGATGCGATGATTCCTCTCCGCGTACTCGTCGTCGAGGACGATGCCTTGATTGCCATGCTGCTCGAGGAGCTGCTTGTCGGGATGGGCCACGAGGTGTGCGCGACGGCAGCCACCGAAGCCGACGCGGTGAGGGCCGCCACCCGCTACGCGCCTGACCTGATGATCGTCGATGCGCGCCTGGGGCGCGGCAGCGGCATTGCCGCCGTCGAGCAAATACTGCTCGCCGGCCCGCTCGCGCATGTGTTCGTCAGCGGCGACGCCGACCAGGTTCGGGCGCGCCGACCCGGCGCTGTCGTGGTCCGCAAACCTTTTCGTAAAGCCGAACTCGTCACGGCGATCGACACCGCGCTCGATGCCTCCCCCGCGACTTTGAGAGGTTAGGCGGCCGCGGTTTGTGCCGCTCGGGGCACGGTAACTGAAACGGTCGTACCGGGCGGCGGCGACGCCTCGGAGGTTGTGACCCGGCCGCCGAGCTGGCGCGTCAGCGCCTCGACGATGCTCGTGCCGAGGCCAATTTTCAGCGGCGCCTGATTCAAGCGCCTGCTGATCCCTACCCCATCATCCGAGACAGCGAGACGCCAGGCGGTCGCGCTCGATTCGAAGCACACGACGATTTCGCCCTTGGCGCCGTCCAAAAACGCGTGCTTCAGCGCATTGATCACGAGCTCAGTGGCAATGAGGCCCATGCTGACGGCCTGCTCGGATGTAACCATCCCCTCGTCGGCATCGACCTCGATAGAAATCGGCTGGCTCGGCAATATCATCGATGAGGCCAAGCTCTCGCAGAGGCGCGTCAGGTATGCGTTTGCCTTGATCTCCGCTCCGAATGGCGTCGGGTGTAATTGTTCCTGGACGGTCGCGACCGCCATGACCCGCTCGTGCGCGTCTTGCAGGTGCCGGCGCGTTTCTTCCGACTGGACCGTCTGCGCCTTCAACAGCAGGATGCTCGCGATAATCTGGAGGCTGTTGTTGACCCGATGGTTCATCTCCTGCAGCAGCAGGTCTTTCTGCCGCAACAGCTCGTCCTTCTCGCGCTCCAGCAGGCGACGCTCGGTGACGTCGTCGATCGAGACCAGGAGGCTTGTGCTGTTGTTGCCCTCATAAAAAACCTTGCGGGCATTCAACAGCATCGTGCGCTGGCCAATTGTCGGGAAGTCGTGGTCGACCTCGAACTCCTCAACGGTCGTGTGCTGCGGGATGATCTCCGCGAGACGCTCGCGCAGCGACGGAATGTCCCATGCGCCGTTGCCCAGCTCATAGAGCGGGCGGCCCTCGGTTTCCTCTCGGGTCACCGCGAACGCGCGATAAAAGGACCGGCTCGCGACGACAACGCACAACGCATCGTCAAGCACAATCAACGGTTCGCGGACGGTGTCCACGATCGCCTCTTCCAGGCTGCGGCGTTCGGCGGCGCTCGGCATGAAATTTTCCGAGTGTGCTGTAGCACAACGATAGAACCGGCCCCCACCTTTTGCAATCGCGTAAAAAACGGAGCGGAGCACAACGACCGCCCACCCCGCGCGTCGCCCGGGAAACCTCCGCTGCGACATTGCCTTACGGTGTCCGCGATGACACTCTGGCGGCGCGATAACCGGAGAAAACGGGCATGAACCAAGCGCTATCGGGCATCCGCATCATCGACATGACGCACAACCAGGCGGGGCCGGCCTGCGCCCAGATCCTCGCCTTTCTCGGCGCCGACGTGATCAAGCTGGAGGAGCCGAAGGGCGGCGATGTCGCGCGCACCGTCCATGCCGATCGAAAGAACAGCGACAGCCTGTTTTTTCTGTTGTTTAACGCCAACAAGCGCAGTCTGACGCTCAACCTTAAGACCGACGAGGGCAAGCGTTTGTTTAAAGAGGTCATCAAGCAGTCGGACGTGCTGCTGGAGAATTTCGGTCCCGGCGCGCTTGACCGGCTTGGCCTCGGCTACGAGGTCCTGCGCGACATCAACCCGCGGCTGATCTACGCGACGATCAAGGGCTTCGGCAGCTACGGGCCGCACGCCCATTTCAAGAGCTACGAGCCGGTCGCGCAGGCGATGGGCGGGGCGATGAGCGTCACCGGCTTTCCGGAGAATCCGCCGACCCTGGTATTGCCGGCGATAGGCGATTCCGGCACCGGCATGCACATGGCGATCGGCATCCTCGCGGCATTGCAGCAGCGCCATGACACCGGCCGGGGCCAGCATGTCGAGGTGTCGATGCAGGACGCTGTCGTCAATCTGATCCGGGTCAGCCTGCGCGACCACCAGCGCAACGGGGCGCCGATGCCAAGGAGCGGCAACCAGCTCGGCCGCACCGTTCCCGGCACGACCTATCCCTGCGCGCCGGGCGGCCCCAACGACTACGTCATCGTGCTGGCGCAGCCGCAGATGTGGCGGGCGATGACCAAGGCGATGGACCGGCCTGAACTGGCGGACGATCCACGCTTCGCCACCCCGGATTCGCGCTGGGAAAACCGCGAGGCGCTCGACCGAATCGTCGGGGAATGGACCCGCCTTCATACCAAGCACGAGGTAATGAGCGTGCTTGGCGACGCCGGGGTGCCGTGCGGCGCCTGCCAGGATACCGGCGAAGTCCTGGCCGACCCGCATTTGAAGGCGCGCGAGATGATTGTCGATATCGATTACCCGACCCGCGGCACCTATCAGACCGTCGGCTGCCCGGTCAAATTGTCGGATTCGCCCGCCACCCTGACCCGCCCGCCGCTGCTCGGCGAACACACCGCCGAACTGCTCAACGCGCTGTGCGGCATCGACCCCGACGAGGTCAAACGCTTGCGGGAAAACGGCGTGGTGTAAATCCTGATCCGCTTGACGCGGCGCCGTGCCGCTTGCCCGAACGGTTCCGGCGAGCGAGGCTAGGCGCGGTCAACGGGAGAAATCCATGCCGGCATCGTACGAAACCCATCGCGCGCAGATCAAAGCCATCATGTCGGCCTGGGGGATGCCGGACGACAACGCGGATGCGACCGCCGACATCCTGGCATGGGCGGATCTGCACGGCGTCGATAGCCACGGTATCTCGATGCTGCCGGGCTACGATCGGCTGCGGCGAACCGGGCGCGCGAACATGGAGGCGAGCCCGCGCATCATCAAGGAAACGCCGGTCTCCGCGCTGGTCGACGGCGACGGCGGGCTCGGCCATGTGCCGGCGCGGTTCGCGATGCAGGTGGCGATCGACAAGGCCAAGGCAATCGGCATCGCGATCGCGGTGGTCCGCAACTCGGCCCATTTCGGCGCCACCGGCTATTACACGATGATGGCGGCGCAAGCGGGCCTGATCGGCATGGCGTGCACCAGCGCCTCCAGCATCCAGGTGGCGCCGACCCTCGGCAAGGAAGCCAAGCTCGGCACCGACCCGTGGTCGTTCGCCGCGCCGACCGCCGACGGACCGCCGTTCCTGCTCGACATGGCGACGACGACGGTCGCGGCCGGCCGCATCCGCAACAAGGCGAATGAGGAACTGCCCTGCCCACCCGGCTGGGTCCTCGACAAGGACGGGCGGCCCAGCACCGATCCCTTGGAAGCGCGCGAGAAAGGCGGCTTCCTGACCTCGCTTGGCGGCTCGCCGGAGAATTCCAGCTACAAGGGTTACGGGCTGGCCGCGATGGTCAACATCCTCGGCTCGTGCCTGTCGGGCGCGACCTTGATCACCGACCCGATGCACACGAAAAAGCCGCAGGGCATGGATATCGGCCATTGCTTTATCGCGATCGACCCCGGCCTCTTCCGCGACCGCGAGGATTTCACCTCGGACGTGACCCGGTTCTGCAACGATCTGCGGGCGACGATTCCGGTCGACCCGGCCCAGCCGGTCATGGTCGCGGGCGACCCGCAATGGGCCAACGCGGCGACACGGATGCAGGACGGGATACCGGTCGGCCCCGGCCTCTTGAACCAGATACGCCAGATCGCCCAGGCCAGCGCGGCGCCCTGGCTGCTCGATTGAGCCGCGCCGAGGTTCCGCGCTTTGCGCAAGTTGACGCGCCGCCACGAGCGGGCCACCCTTTCGGAAGCGGCGACGCCCGCCACGCCTCCTGTTTCTCCTGTTTTTTGCAGTCCCCATTCAGGCATTCGCGCTCCGCCTCTCCGCAAACCGACGCCGATTCGAGCGCCGCACCAGAGCGCACCATACGATGCCATTATGGCAATTCTATCGTCGCCCTTTGGACGATTGCCGTAGGGCGGAAAAGCGCAGCGCATTCCGCCGATTTTCCGTGCCGGCCCTCGTCGCTACGTCGGCGGCCTCTCGATGACCGGCACGAGGCCCTGGGGCATGACCGCGCGAGGGCGGCCGATCGCCCGGAATTTCCGACGAGCAATGCCTTGCCGGTTGCGGCGATTGACGGCGGAATGCGCTGCGCTTTTCCGCCCTACGCTCGCTGAGCCATTAGGGCTTCGAGGTGGGCTGAGACCCCGGTCGCATATATACGTGTGGCAACACTTCAATAGGGAGGATTCCCCCTTCCTCTTTAGCCCAGGACAGCGACTTGCCTTGCTCTCTAGCACCGGATAGCGCTCGCGATAACTCCAATGCTCGTCTCACCATCGCTCTGCTACATTCTTCTACGTTGGTCTCGTATCTAATCTGGGGCTCGCAACTAAATTCAACGTCGTTGTAAAACGGCTTTATGAGAACTTTATATTCGAGCCGAAAGGTTTCAAAGGCCTCGGCGTGACGCATATTGAGTGCATGAATTTCTTCAAATTTAAATTTAGCCAGTTTAGATTGGGCATTCGCTGGCGACGCCATTATCACTATCGCTCCCAAAAATAACAGTATCCACATTTGCCGCTCCTATCTCTCTGGATCAAAGGGGATACTGTGCTGGATACTGAGTCGGGTTTGCTAGCCACCGCTCATCTTGTTTTGAGATGCAGCCTTGAGAGCCATAGTTAGGTCAACTTGACGGGGCAGCTGAGAGTCTGTCCGGGAACATCATTTGGGATTGCATAGTTTTCGCAACATCAGGCGGATTGATGCCAGGCGCAGGAAGGCGAGCGCCTTGCGGTTGAGATTTTCCCAATCCTTGGCCAGCCTGCGGCAGCGGTTGAGCCAGGCCAGG
>CAMATN010000076.1 GCA_945861155.1 Rhizobium sp. Q54 | reverse complement strand
CGCCCCCGCCGCGGCATCGCCACTCGCTACCTCGGCAGTTACCTGCGCTGGTTCCATCTGATCGTCCTGCACTCCGGCCCGACCCCGCGATATTGCCTCGCCGCCGCCATCGCCGCGTGAGTTCAATACGTTTTGCTAATAGAGCCTTTGAAATTATCGTCGTCGATGACTGCTCGCGAGACGAAACCCTGCTGGCGGGTTTCGCGTTCGGTTCCGGCATACGCCTCGTCCGCAATCCGACGAACTGCGGCTTTATTCTGTCGTGCAACCGCGGATTTGACGCGGCGAACGGCGAATACATCGTGTTCTTGAACAACGATACTGAAGTAAGGGCGGGTTGGCTCGACGAGCTTTACGAAACGCTTCAGCGCGATCCGAAAATCGGTATCGCGGGATCCAAATTATTGTTCCCCGACGGGACATTGCAAGAATGCGGCGGCCTTGTCTGGCGGCTCGGCGACGGTTGGAATTGGGGTCGCGGCCAGGCCCCCGACGATCCGCGGTTTTGTTATATGCGGGACGCCGATTACGTCTCCGGAGCCGCCCTGATGATCAAGGCGAGCCTGTTCGCGGAGCTGAATAAATTCGACGAATTGTACATGCCCGCTTATTACGAAGACACTGATTTGTGCTTTCGGGTGCGTCAGCGCGGTTATCGCGTTGTCGTTCAACCGGCCTCCGAAATCGTCCATTTCGAGGGTGCCAGCGCCGGAACCAGCACGACCGGGACCGGGATGAAGCGGTTTCAGGCAATCAACCATCGCAAATTTTTCGATCGCTGGAAGGATGTGCTCGCGACGCACCGTTTCAATGGCGAGTTTCCCGAGCTTGAAGTCGAGCGCGATGTGCGCCAGCGCGCGCTGTTCATCGACGATTCCGTGCCGGAGCCGGACAAGGACGCCGGGTCGAACGCCGCCTTCCAGCATATGCTGTCGCTGCAGCGCCTCGGCTACAAGGTGACGTTCATCCCGGGCGACAACATGGCGAGGATCGATCCGTACACCGCCGAGTTGCAGCGCCGCGGCATCGAGTGCCTCTATCACCCGTATTACCAATCCGTCGAGGACATTTTCCGCAAACAGCAGACGCCGGTCGATCTCGTATATTTGCACCGCTATTCGAATGCGTCGAAATACGCGGGAATGGTGCGGCAGCATTTTCCCAAGGCGCGCATCCTCTACAACGTCGCCGATCTGCACTTCCTTCGGGCCGAGCGGCAGGCCGAAGTCGAGAACGACGCGGCGTTGCGCGACAGGGCGGCGCAGCTGCGACGGCTGGAACTGGGTGCGATGTCGTTTGTCGATTGCGTCATCGTGCATTCGGACGTCGAGGCCGAACTGTTGCGGCGGCTTGCCCCCACGATCGACGTGCAGGTCGTCCCGTGGACGGTTCCGCTGCGCGAGATCGCGACCAAGCCCGGCGCCAAGCCGGAAATCGCCTTTATCGGAGGCTATCGCCATCCGCCTAACGTCGACGCCGCGCAATGGGCCGCCCAGAGCATCATGCCGCTGTTGCGCAAAGAGGTCGCGGGGATCGAACTGTTGCTCGTCGGCAGCAACATGCCGGCCGCAGTCAGCACCCTGGCGGCGAAGGATATCGTGCCGGTCGGCTATGTGCCCTCGCTCGACAGCGTGCTCGAGCGGGTCCGGCTGACAATTGCGCCGTTGCGCTATGGCGCGGGTCTCAAAGGCAAGGTGATCGAGAGCATGGCCGCCGGGATCCCGTGCGTGATGACGACGGTCGCAGCGGAGGGCATCGGCTTGACCGGCGAACTCGAATGGCTCGTCGCCGACGACCCGGAGATGCTGGCCGAGAGGATCGCGACGCTGTGCCGTGATGACGACCGCTATGACCGTGTGGTCGCGGCGTGCAAGGCACACATCGCCGCGAATTATTCGCCCGAGCGGATCGACGGGCTGATCCGCGGGGCTTGCGCCCTCGAATGACGATCGCGGAAGGGCCAATGTCCAAAGGCCAATTGTCCAGGGCCAATATCCCGGGGGTGGTCGTCGGCGACAGATGAAGGTTGTTGTTGTATTCGGCACCAGGCCGGAGGCGATCAAGATGGCGCCCGTGGTCAAGGCGCTGGCCGCGAGCGACGCGATCCACCCGGTCGTCTGCCTGACCGGTCAGCACCGCGAGATGCTGGCCGGAATCCTGGATTTCTTCGGGATCACGGCCGATCACGATCTGGCGATCATGCGGCCGAAGCAGGATCTCGTGTACATCACGACCGCGGTGCTCGCTGGCGTGCAACGCGTGCTCGACGTCGAAAAGCCCGACTGGGTGTTGGTCCACGGCGACACCACCAGCGCGATGGCGGCGGCGCTGGCCGCGTTCTATGCCGGCTGCCGGATCGGTCACGTCGAGGCGGGGCTGCGGACCGGCGATTTGCGCCAGCCCTGGCCCGAGGAAATGAACCGCAGCGTCATCGACCGTATCGCCGACGGTCTGTTCGCGCCGACGGCCAGTGCGCGCGAAAATCTGCTCAAGGAAAATCTCGCCGCCGACAAGATCGTCGTCACCGGAAACACGGTGGTCGACGCGCTGCTCGCGGTGCGCGAGGGGCTTGAGCGCGACGGGCCGTTGCAGCGATCGGCCGCGTCAGGGTTCGGCTTTCTCGACCCGACCAGGCGGCTGATCCTGGTGACCGGCCATCGCCGCGAGAGTTTCGGACAGGGCTTCGAGCAGATCTGCGAGGGGCTGCGCCGCATCGCGCAGCGCGACGACGTGCAGATCGTCTATCCGGTTCACCTCAACCCCTCGGTCCAGGCGCCGGTGCGACGGATTCTCGGCGCTTTGCCGAATGTCCACCTGATCGAGCCGCTCGATTACGTGCCGTTCGTCTATCTGATGATGCGCAGCCACATCATTCTGACCGATTCCGGAGGGATCCAGGAGGAAGCGCCCTCGCTCGGGAAGCCGGTGCTGGTGATGCGCGAGGTCACCGAGCGCCCCGAAGCGGTTGCCGCCGGGACCGTGGCGCTGGTCGGGCCAGACGCGCAGCGCATTTACGACGCGGCGACCGAGCTTTTGGAATCGCCGGCGCGCCATGCAGCCTTTGCCCGCGCCCACAACCCCTACGGCGACGGCCGGGCCAGCCTGCGCATCCGCGACGCGCTGTTGACGCTATAGCGCCAACAGCGCGTCGCGGATGCTCTCGAATTACGATGCGCGCGCCGCCGCGAGCGTGTTGGCTTTGGTATTGAGCGTCTGGATCAGCCCGTTGATGCCTCCGGTGCGCAAAATCGCGGCGAATTCCGACCGCCGCGTCGCCAATTCGCTGATCGTCCCGTCGAGATAGACATCGGCGATCTGCCAGACCCCGCCATTGTTGCGCATCAAATAGTTGATGTTGACCGGTTCGCCATTCGACTTGACGATCTGGCTGGTGATGATCGTGCCGCTGGCGGACGGCCGCTCGCCGGTGACCTGCAGGCGCTCGCCGGAATAATTGTCGAAGCGCTCGGCGTAGATCGCGGTGATGTAGCGCTCGAAGGCCTGCGCGACCTGCTGGCGGTGCGCGTCGCTGAGCCCGGCCCATTCGGGCCCGACCGCGAGGCGGGTCATGAACCCGATGTCAAAGACCCGGCGAACCACCGGTTCGATCCGATCATAGCGTCCGCGCGGTCCCAGCGCCGGCCCGTTGCGCATCGTCGCCAGCAATGTGTCGTAGAGGCTGCGCACCGTGTCGGAGCCGCCGCCGGCGCCCGTTGCCACCGCGCGCGGCGACAGCAAGGCGAGCGCGAGGCACAGCGCGACCGACGCGAGCGCGAGCCGCGGCCCTCTTCCGGTGGTCGAGCGTGTCATCTGGGATCCCGGTTTGACTGTTGGTTCTGGCGACGCGAGCTGGGCTGTCGATTACGTGAGGGCCGGCCGCCTGCGTTCAAGCGCATGACTGAAATGCGGGCAGCTTGTCGCAGGGGCTCGCTTTCAGACCGGGGGTTCGACACCTCGCGCCCTTCCGACAGATCGTCTCGATTGCGAAACGGTCTGGCGGCGCGCGCGTGTGCAAATTAGCGCGACGGTAGATTTAACCCACGCCAAATCCGGGATAAAACCGGGATGGGGCCGATTACGCCGGCCGGAGAAGGTGCCTTCCCCGCATTCCTCAATAGCGGCGCAACAGACCGACGAGGCGGCCCTGGACCTTGACCCGATCGGGTCCGAAGATGCGGGTTTCATAGGTCTTGTTGGCGGGTTCGAGAGCGATCGAGGCGCCGCGGCGGCGCAGCCGTTTCAGCGTCACCTCGATATCGTCGACCAGCGCGACAACGATGGCGCCATTGTCGGCGGTGTCGCAGCGCTGGACGATTACCGTATCGCCGTCAAGGATGCCGGCCTCGATCATGCTGTCCCCGGCGACTTCGAGCGCGTAATGCTCGCCGCGCCCGATCAGGCTGCCCGGGACCGCGACCGAATTATTCTGGTCGCGCAGCGCCTCGATCGGGGTGCCGGCGGCGATCCGGCCGTAAAGCGGCAGATCGACCGCGGCGCTGTCGGGCGCCACCGGTGCGCCGGGCAGCGCCGCGGCAAAATCGCCCCGGATGACGGTCGGGGAAAATCGCACGCGCTCGGATGACGGGTTCGGGGCAGCGCTGTCTTCGGGCAGTTTGATGACTTCGAGAGCGCGGGCGCGGTGCGGCAGGCGGCGGATAAAGCCACGCTCCTCCAGACCGCTGATCAGGCGGTGAATGCCGGATTTGGATCGCAGATTGAGCGCATCCTTCATTTCATCGAAGGACGGCGCGACCCCGGTCGAGGCGAGCCGTTGGTTGATCAGCATCAGCAGCTCGTGCTGCTTTTTCGTCAGCATGGCATCCTCGCCGGAACAAACCCTAAACAACGGCTACGTTCTACTTTGGTTCGCCGAGCCGGTCAACCCTGGTTTCGGAAAAAATTGCGCGTTTGCTATCGTGCTTGCGCGATCCCTCTACGATTGGACCAGCCGCGCCGGCCTCCCGTCAGACCCAAGACGCGCCAAATCGCAGAGCGTCCGTGCAGAGGCCGGCTTATCCCGCTAATATCGGCCGGTCACGATCCGCTTTGGAGGAAACCCGATGATCATCGAAATGCGCACCTACCGGCTGAAGCCGGGCTCGATCCCGGAAGCCGAGAAGCGGTTTGCCGAGGGCCTCAAGGAACGCGTCAGCGTCTCGCCGCTCGGCGCCTTCTTCCATACCGAAGTCGGCCCCCTCAATCGCATCATCCATTGCTGGCCCTACGAGGACATGGCGCACCGCGCCAAGGTCCGCGCCGAAAAAATCCCGGGCTGGCCGCCGAAGATCCAGGAATTCATCGAGGAGATGGAGAGCAAGATCGTCATCGCGGCGCCGTTCTCGCCCAAGATGGAACCGCGCCAGCTCGGCGGTCTCTACGAGATCCGCACTTACACGATGCTGCCGGGCGCGACCCCGACGGTCATCGAGCGCTGGGCCGAGCGGATCGAGGGACGCACCAAATTGTCGCCGCTCGCCTTCTGCGGGCATACCGAACTCGGCCCGCTCAACCAGTGGATCCATGTTTGGGCCTACAAGGACGCCGCCGAGCGCTTCGCGATCCGCGACAAGGCGCGCGAAACCGGCGCTTGGCCGCCCAATACGCGCGGCCAGTTCGTCAAGCAGGAGAACATGTTCGTCGTGCCGGCGGCATTCTCGCCGCTGCGCTAGTCTCTGCGAGGCCCCCACCCCAACCCTCCCCCGCTTGCGGGGGAGGGGGCACACCGCGTCAGCGGCGGGTTGGGGTGGGCCGGAATTTGGGGCCTGTCAACTCCCTCCCCCGCAAGCGGGGGAGGGATGGGGTGGGGGTCTTACCGTGTAGCCTACCGGTCGCTGACCAGCGGCAGGCCTTCCTCGCGGCGGATGTCGTTGATGATCTGCAGGACCCGCTCGCGATAGGGCCGGTATTGCACGCCGAACTCCTGCACCAGCCGGGAATTGTCGATCATATAGTTGCCCGACAGCTCCTTGCCGCCGGTCTCCTTCTCAAAGGTGATCTGGGCGTCGGGCAGGAATTCGCGCACGATATCGGCGAGGTCGCCGAGGCTGATCGCCTGGCCGCCGGTGTTGTAGGCCATGTGCTTCGGCTTGTCGGTCATGATCACGCGAGCGAAAATCTCGGCGATCTCGTCGACATGGACCGGGCAGCGCATCGCGTCCTTGAACGGAAACGACACCGGCTTGCCGCGGGCCGGGGTGGTGATGCAAAAGACATGGTCGACCGAGCCGACGATCTTGTCCGGGCCGGTGACGTTGGCCGGGCGGATCGCGGTGATGTCGAGCCCGTGCTTCTCGCGGTAATCCTGCGCCTGCCATTCGTTGAAGATTTTGTGCATCGCGTATTGCACGTGGCCGTGGCGGAAATCGTCCTCGGTGACGAGCCGGTCGCCATAGAATTTCTGTTCGCCGCTGACCGCCAGCGAACTGGCATAGGCGACGCGGCTGACCCCGGCCAGGCGCGAAGCCTCAAAGCAATTGTCCATGCCGATGATGTTGAGCTTGGTCGCGACGTGCGGCGCGTGCTCGCTGCCGAGGAAATACGCCAGGTTGATGACCCGCGTCGGCTTGGCGTTGACCATCGCCGCCATGACGTCGTCGAACTGGCTGACATCGCCGCGGATGACGCGCGCCTGCTTGCCGAGATCGGCGAAATTCGCCGTGCCGGGGTTGATGTCCATGCAGATTATTTCCTCGCCGCGCTGCGCCAGCAGCGGGACCAGACGACGGCCGATAAAGCCGGTGCCGCCGATGATTAGAATCGACATGTGCATATCTCCCTGAGGACGCCTCGCGGCGGGTTTGCCTGCGTCCCGAATTTAGTCCCCGCCCGCCGCCGCCGCAACCGAGTGCCCGGAACGGGATGACGCCGATGGCGCTCGCGGGGCCGCCGAAATTGACAGGGGAGGGGCAGCGGCACTATCACCGGCCCCTATAGCGCAGGAGCCCGCGATGGTCAGCAAGGTCTACCCCGATGCCGAAACGGCCCTCGCCGGGCTGCTGCATGACGGGATGACGATCATGGCCGGCGGCTTCGGGCTGTGCGGCATCCCGGAAAAGCTGATCGTCGCGGTCCGCGATTCCGGCGTGACGGGGCTGACGGCGATCTCGAACAATGCCGGGATCGACGGCGCCGGGCTCGGGCTGTTGCTCGAAACCCGCCAGATCCGCAAGATGATCTCGTCCTATGTCGGCGAGAACAAGCTGTTCGCCGAACTATATCTGAAAGGCGAACTCGAACTCGAATTCAACCCGCAGGGCACCTTGGCCGAGCGCATTCGGGCCGGCGGCGCCGGCGTTCCGGCGTTTTTCACCAAGACCGGGGTCGGCACCCTGGTCGCCGAGGGCAAGGAGTTGCGCGAGTTCGACGGCGAGAAATATTTGATGGAAACCGGGCTCGTCGCCGATGTGTCGATCGTCCATGCCTGGAAGGGCGACCGCGAGGGCAACCTCGTCTATCGCAAGACGGCGCGCAATTTCAACCCGCTCATGGCGACCGCCGGCAAGGTCACGATCGCCGAAATCGAGCATCTGGTCGAGCCGGGCGACATCGACCCCGACCACATCCACACGCCGGGGATTTTCGTGCAGCGCATCGTGCACTACCCCTCCTACGAAAAGCGCATCGAGCAGCGCACGGTCCGCCAGCGCGCCGCCTGAGAGAGGAAGCCCCGACATGCCCTGGTCACGCGACGACATGGCGCGGCGCGCCGCCGCCGAGCTCGAGGACGGGTTCTACGTCAATCTCGGGATCGGCATCCCGACTCTGGTATCGAACTTCATCCCGCAAGGCATGAGCGTCCAGCTGCAAAGCGAAAACGGCATGATGGGTATGGGCCCCTTCCCGTTCGAGGGCGAGGAGGACCCCGACCTGATCAATGCCGGGAAACAAACTGTTACAGAGCTTCCGTCGACCAGCTATTTCGACAGCGCGCAATCCTTCGGGATGATCCGCGGCGGCCATATCGACCTGTCGATCCTTGGCGCGATGCAGGTCGCCGAAAACGGCGATCTGGCCAACTGGATGATCCCCGGCCGCATGGTCAAGGGGATGGGGGGCGCGATGGACTTGGTTGCCGGGGTCAAGCGGGTCGTCGTCTTGATGGAGCACACCGCCAAGGGCGAGCCGAAGCTGCTGCACCGCTGCAACCTGCCGTTGACCGGGGCAGGCGTCGTCGATCTGGTGATCACCGAACTCGGCGTCTTCGCGATCGACCGCAAGGGCGGCGGCATGGAGTTGATCGAGATCGCGCCCGAGGTATCGCTCGACGACATCAGGCGCCAGACCGAGGGTGCGTTCCGGGTGCGCCCCGGGCTCGAATAGCGGGGTTTACCATCCCCCAAAACGCCACGAGCCGGCAGAAGCCGGCTCGTATGCTGAGGCAAGGTGCGGAAGAAAGTGCTCGGCTCGGACGCCCCTGAAGATGCTGCGGTCAGAGAAGGTGCTTAGCCAGAGACGGGGCGTTACGATGTGTTACACATTGTCACAAAACTGGGGCACCGACAAGCCCTAAATCGAACCGTGCGACGACTCAGCAATCGGCCGCGCCGCGCGTCTCCTTGACGACCAGCCGGTGGTTCGACAAATCGTCCAAGGGCTCGGTCGAGGCAATCTCGATCCCAAACCCGGCGAGCCCGACATAGGTGCGCGACCGGGTCGCATAGAGCCGGATCGAGGAAATGCGCAGATCGCGCAGGATCTGGGCGCCGAGCCCAACTTCGCGCCATTGCCGGCTGCGTTCCAGTTCGGACGCGGTCACATCCTCGGCGATCGCGGTGGTCGGCACCCCGGAGCTGCCGTCGCGCAAATAGACCAGCACGCCGCGGCCCGCCTCCTTGAAACGGCCGAGCGCGGCATGGATCGACTGGGCGCCGCCGAACACGTCCTCGACGACGTTGGCGCGATGCAGCCGGGTTGGCACGTTGCACCCGTCGCCGATCTCGCCGTAGACAAAGGCATAATGGTGCACCTTGTCGAACGGGGTCACATAGGCATAGCCGGTGAACTCGCCGGACGCGGCTTCGATCTTGAACTCGGCAACCCGGGTCACGAGTTTCTCGCGCGCCTGGCGATGGGCGATCAAATCGGCGACCGAGATGCGCTTCAGCGCGTGCTTTTTGGCAAACGAGCTGACCTGCGGGCCGCGCATCACGGTGCCGTCGTCGTTGACCAGCTCGCAGATCGCCGCGACCGGCTCGATTTCGGCCATGCGGCACAGATCGACCGCGGCCTCGGTATGACCCGAACGCATCAACACGCCGCCATCCCGGGCGATCAGCGGAAAGATGTGGCCGGGCCGGACGAAATCGGCGCGCCCGGCATTGCCGTTGGCCAGCGCCCGGATCGTCGCCGTCCGATCGTCGGCCGAAATGCCGGTCGACGTGCCGTGGCGATAATCGACCGAGATCGTGAACGCGGTGCCGTGGATCGCATCGCTGTCGGCGACCATCGGCGCGAGGTGCAGCCGGCGCGCGGTCTCGCCGGTGATCGGGGCGCAGACGATGCCGCAGGTATGGCGGACGATGAACGCCATCTTCTCGGGCGTTACATGCACCGCGGCGATGATCAGGTCGCCCTCGTTCTCGCGGTCGTCGTCATCGGTGACGACGACGATCTCGCCGCGGGCGAAGGCGTCGATGGCGGCCCGGACGTTCGCTTGGGACAATGGCGTTATTCTCCGAAACCGTTCTCGGCGAGGAAAGACGGGTTTCCCTCGCGCAATTTCAGGATGGTCAGTCGCCATAATACCGCACGTGCGGCTCGCGCGCGCGCGTCGCATGACGCAAAGCTGCCAACGCGCAGATCTGCCGCAAAGCGATGGAGCAGCGCGTTCAATTCCGCAGCCCAGCCCTCACCCGTCTCCGCCGGGGAACTCCATCGGTGCACGGCTCCCGCTCTGCCCCGCTCTACCCCCACCCTTCCCTCCCCCGCTTGCGGGGGAGGGAGGGGGAGGGTTGGGGTTGGGGCCTCCGCGTAAAATCGGCGCAAACAGACCCCAATCTCCTCCGCCGGCGCCTCGCCCGCGATGGCTTCGCGTTCGGCCATCGCCATCGCCGTTGCGACAAGCCGCAATTCGCGGTGACGCTCGGGCGGCAGCAGCGGCAGCAATTCGTCGAGCAGCAGTTCGCGGCCCAGCGCCACGAGCCCGATGCCGCTCGGCCGATCGCGCAGCGAATCCGGCAAAGCCGGGCGGGATTTGGACGGACCGTCGGACGGCGAGCCGCCCGGATCGAGCATCATCAATAGTTCGAGCTCGCACTCGCTCGCGCGCCGGCCGATGATCGCGGTGCCGAGGTCGCGTGCGCCGCCGATCAGGTTACGATCGCCCTGCTGCAACGCAATGACCGCCCAGCGGACATTGGCCAGCACCTCCCAGAACCGCACCCGCTCCGGGTCGAGGCGGCGGCCGGCGGCGCTCTCGTACCCCTCGTAGAACGACGCGCGCGCCGCGATGCCGCCGGCCTCGCGGTCGAGCCGGGCGAAGCGCCAGCCCTTGCAGCAGAACCAGCCGATATCCTCGTCGGGATCGCCCCAGCCGGCGAATTCCCAATCGAGAATGCCGGTCAGCTCGGAGCCATACAGCATGTAATTGCCGGTGCGGAAATCGCGGTGGCACAGTACCGGGGCGACCGGCTCGGGCCGATGGCTGGCAAGCCAGTCGATCGCCCATTCCAGCACCGGCCGGGGATTCGGGTGAGTGTCCAGATAGGTCCGGAAACCGGCTATATGCTGCGCCGCATCGATCGCCGGCAGAAAGGCGAGGTCGGCGCGCGGCGGGCGGATCGACTGGATCCGCGCCAGCTCCTGCCCGAGTCGCGAGGCGAGCGCCGGCAGCACCGGTTCGAGCGCCGAATCGGTCGTGATCCGGCGGCCCTGCGCGGTGCCGGCGACCCGCCGCATCACGAAGAACGGCTTGCGGAAGACGGCCGGATCGGCGCAAGCAAAGAGCGGCTCCGGCGCCTTGACCCCGGCTGCGAACACCGCCCGCAATACCGCGAATTCCTCGATCCGGCCGAGGCTCGACTCGAGGCCGGTCGGCGCGTCGGTGCGCAGCACCAGCTGCTGCGTCCCGGCATATCGCCCGCCGGAAAACAGGGCGTCAAACCCCCAATTCTCCTGGATCGCGCCGCCGGCAAGCCGTTCGAAGCCAGTGATGTCAACCCGGCTGGCGCCGCTTGCCTCAGCCAGAAACCGGGCCAGCGCCGCCCGGTCAGCCGATGGCTCAGATCGCGGCAACGCCGTGGCCGCCATCGACCGAAATCGTCGCGCCGGTGACATAGGCGCTCGCCGGCGACGCCAGAAACAACAGCGCGCCGGCAAGATCCGGCGCCTGCCCGATGCGCTTCAGCGGAATGCGATTGATCAGGCTCTTGCCGGAATCGGTCTGGAAGAACGCGCGGTTGAAATCGGTCTCGATATAGCCCGGCGCCAGCGCGTTGACGAGGATGCCGTAGCGCGCCAGCTCGATCGCCAGCACGCCGGTCAAATGGCTCAGCCCGGCCTTGGCCGCGCAATAGGCCGGGACGCGGCCGATCGTCCGAGAGGCCAGGATCGACGAAATATTGATGATCCGCCCCGGGCGTTTCAGCGCGACGAGGTGATGGGCGAACTCGCGCGCCATCATCCAGGCGCCCTTCAAATTGGTGTCGACGACATAGTCCCAATCTTCTTCGGTATGCTCGAACAGCGGCTTCGACACGACGACGCCAGCGTTGTTGACGAGGATCGACAGCTTCCCGAGCCGCGCTTCGACCGCCGCGACGGCGGCGACGATACTCGGCCGGTCGGTGACGTCGCAGGCGACCGGCAGGCATTCCCCGCCGCCGGCTTCGATCGCGCGGGCCAGCTCGGCGAGGCGATCGGCGCGCCGCGCCGCGATCGCGACCTTCGCCCCGGCCGCCGCCAGCACTTGCGCGAAATGCTCGCCGATGCCGCTCGACGCACCGGTGACCAGCGCCACCTGGCCCGAGATGTCAAAGCTGGGCAGTTTGATAAAAATAGTTTGGGTCAATGCGGTTTAGCCTTCTGAGCGCCCATCGGATCGAGATTGCGTCGTCGCCCCGCTCCTCGCAATGGCCTAACGTAACGCACCCATCATCTTGTCATACCGGCGAAGGCCGGTATCCATGGCAGGAATGGGTCCCGGCTTTCGCCGGGATGACGAGTGGGTGTGACGTCTATAATTCGTGCCGCCAGCTTCCAAGCGCCTCGCTCATCGCGGGTCCCTCGCCTGCTCGCGCAGCGCGTATTTCTGGATCTTGCCGGTGGAGGTTTTTGGCAAGGGTCCGAAGACGACGCGCCGGGGAACTTTGTAATGCGCGAGATTGGCGCGGCACCACGCGATGATGTCGGCCGCCGCGACCTCTTCGGCCTCGGGTTTCAACGTGACGAAGGCGCAGGGCGTCTCGCCCCAGCGCTCGTCTGGCTGGGCGACGACCGCAGCTTCCATCACCTGCGGATGACGGTACAGCACCTCCTCGACCTCAATCGAGGAAATGTTCTCGCCGCCGGAGATGATGATGTCCTTCGAGCGGTCCTTGATCTCGACATAAGCGTCCGGGTGCATCACCGCGAGGTCGCCGGTATGAAACCAGCCGCCGGCAAACGCGTCGACGGTCGCCGCCGGGTTCATCAGATAGCCTTTCATCACCGTATTGCCGCGCAGCATCAATTCGCCGATCGTCTCGCCGTCGGTCGGCACGTCCCGCATCGTCGTCGGGTCGGCGACGCGCTGGCGGTCGAGCGTCAGGTACGGCACTCCCTGCCGCGCCATCAAGGAGGCCCGCTCGCCGAGCGGCAGCTCGCCCCATTCCTCCTGCCACGCGCACACCGTCGACGGGCCGTAGCTCTCGGTCAACCCGTAAAGGTGCGTGACGCGGAACCCCATAAGCTCCATCGCCTCGATCACCGCCGAGGGTGGGGCCGCGCCGCCGGTCGCCGCCTCGACGACATGTTCGAAGCGCCGCTTGACCGACGCCGGCGCATGCACCAGCAGGTTCAACACAACAGGCGCGCCGCACAGATGGGTCACCCGGTGCTCGGCGATCGCGTCGAAAATCAGCGCCGGATCGACGCGGCGCAAACACACATGCGTGCCGGCGACCGCCGTCACCCCCCAGGTATGGGTCCAGCCGTTGCAATGGAACATCGGCAGCGTCCACAGATAGACCGAATGCCGGTCGAGCCCGAAGGTGATCGCGTTGCCGAGCGCGTTCAGATAGGCGCCGCGATGGTGAAACACGACGCCCTTCGGGTTGCCGGTGGTGCCCGACGTGTAATTCAGCGCGATCGCGCTCCATTCGTCGGCGGGCGGCGACCACGCGGCGGCCGGATCGCCCTCGCCGAGAAAATCCTCGTATTCGATCCCGCCGAGGGGCGGCCCGTTATCCCCGTCGGCGATCTCGACAAGCGGGATGTCGCGGTCGTATTCGCGCAGTGCGTCCGTCGCCAGCGCGCCGAATTCGCGGTCGGCGATCAGCAGTTTCGCGCCGCCATGCCCGAGAATGAACGCTATCGAGCGCGCGTCGAGCCGGTAGTTCAGCGCATTCAGCACCGCGCCGGCCATCGGCACCGCGTAATGCGCTTCAAGCAGGGCCGGCACGTTCGGCGCGAGCACCGCGACCGTGTCGCCGGGCATGATGCCGCGCCGCCGCAGCGCGTCGGCAAAGCGGCGGCAGCGCTCGTTGAATTCGCGATAGGTGAAGCGCCGCGCGCCGTGGATGACCGCCAGTCTGTCGGGGTAGATCGCGGCGGCGCGGGCGAGAAAGCCGAGCGGCGTCAGCGCCGCGCAATTCGCCGGATTACGCGCCAGATGGGGGGCATCGTAGACCTGCTCGACCGACGGCACCTGCATTCCTTTCCACTCGATTGTCATTCCGGGGCGCAGCGCAGCGGCGAACCCGGAATCCATATTCCAGAGGCCGGTGTGTATGGATTCCGGGTTCCGCCCATGGGGCGGCCCCGGAATGACAATTATCTAATGTGTTAGCGCCTCTGGGCTTTCGCCGGTATGACAGGATAGGTGCGTTACGTTAGGTGTGAGCCACCAGCATCCCGATGCTCGACAATCCTTATGACCGTCGGACCGACACCGTCAAGCGGCCCCCTGGCGCGAGTTTGGGGCGAGGTCGATGCGAAAGACCAGCTTGGTCTTGCCGCCCGGCATTATCCGGCTGCCGATCAATGCTCCGCCATTGTTCACGATGACGCGGCGCGAGGCCTCGTTATCGTCGTCGCAGGTGATGTCGACCCGCGCGAGCCCGACTTCCCGCGCGATCGGCAACAACAGCGCCAGTCCGCGAGTCGCATAGCCCAGCCGCCGCTTCCATGGGACCACGGCGTAGCCGATATGACCCGGCACGTGATCGGGCAGCGTGTCGCTTCCGGCGACAAAGCGCAGCGTCGCGACGCCGCAAAACTCTCCGTCATCGAGCCAATAAACGCGTGACGGCAGCCGCGGCATTGCCTGCCCGCAAGCGGTCAGAACGATGCCGTCCAGGCGGGTCAGTTCGAACAAAAACGAATGCCGGTTGCCCCGCAACGCTGCAATCTGTTCGGCGCTGACGTCGCGTTCGGTGTCGGGCGACCAGCCCCAGGCAAGCGCCGCCTCGTATTGCGGCAGCTTGTCGAGGTTCGGTGCGATCAGGCGAAAGCCGGGCGGCGTCACCGAACCGGCGTGCAGCGGCAGCGCACCTGTTTATAGCGCTTCTTGACGTAGCGGCGCTTGACGATCCGCTGAGACGCGAGGGGCGGCGCGGCGAACGCGAGCGGCGGCCCCATATACGGCTGCAACGGCGGCGGCGGGGCCGCATAATAGGCCGGTGCAAACGGCTCCCGGACGCAGCCGCCGAGCGCGACCACCACAAAGCGCGCCAGAACCCGTCCTGTTGTCTTGGTCATCCGGTTGTCCTGCGGGTCATTGTCCTGCTGATCATTGTCCTGCGGCCTTATCAGGAGCCCATCAGGCGGGCGATGCGTTCGCGGTGCCAGGAGGCGTCGCCGAACGCGATCTCATCGGCCTTCGCGCGCTTCAGGTAAAGGTGCAAATCGTGCTCCCAGGTCATGCCGATGCCGCCATGCAGCTGGATGCCGGCGGCACAGACCTTGCGGCCGGCATCGGAGGCTGCCGCCTTGGCCATCGACACCGCGACCGATGCCTCTTCCTCGCCCTGATCGACCGCCCAGGCGGCGTAATAGGTCAGCGACTTGGCGTTCTCGATCTCGACCAGCATGTCGGCGCATTTGTGCTTGACGCCCTGGTAGCTGCCGATCGGCTTGCCGAAAGCAACCCGCAGCTTGGCATAATCGACCGTCATGTCGAGCACCCGCTGCGCCGCGCCGCACATCTCGGCCGACAGCGCCACCGCGGCGCGGTCGATGACCCGCGACAACGGCGCCCAGCCCTGGTGCAAATCGCCGAGGAGCGCCGTCGCCGGCAGCCTGACGTTATCGAGCCGCACCTCGCAGACCTTGCGCGTCTCGTCGACCGAGGGCAGCACCCTGATGTCGAGCCCGGCGGTTTCCTTGGGCGCCAGGAACAGGCTGACCCCGTCCTCCATCGTGCTGCCGTCGCGGGTGCGGGCCGCAACGACGAGCACATCGGCGAGGTGCGCATCGGCGACGAAGAGCTTGGTGCCGGACAGCATGAAGCCGCCGGGCGCCTCGCGTGCCGCGAGGGTGATGGCGCTGGCGTCCCAGCGCGCGTTGGGCTCGGTCCAGGCGAGCGTCGCCTTGATCTCACCGGCGGCGATCCGCGGCAGCCATGCCTGCCGGGTGGCCGACGATCCGGCCTCGGCGATCGCGGCGCCGCCCAACAGAACGGTCGCCGGGAACGGCCCCGGCATTACCGCGCGGCCAAGCTCCTCCATCAGCACGACGAGATCGACCAGGCCAAGTCCGCTGCCGCCGTCTTCCTCGCGATAGAGTATCCCGAGCCAGCCTTGCTCGGCGAGCTGGCGCCAAAATTCCGGCGTCACCGCCGCCTCGCTCGCCATCATCTCGCGCACGAATTTGGTCGGGCATTGGCTGTCGAGAAACTTGCGCGCGGTATCGCGCAGCAATTCCTGCTCTTCGCTAAAGCCGATATCCACAGAATCCTCCACCGGCGCTGCAAACCGACGAATCAAAAAAACCTCAGCAAGACATTGTCGACGGTCTCTGAGGCGATATGGCGCAAATTGTCATCCCGGCGAAGGCCGGGATCCATCGTGCCGCCGCACAGTCGATAAAGGGAGAACTCCCGCGCTCGATGCTGACCGGGAGCAAGCCCACCGACATCGAATAGTTCCCCCTTCGGAAATCCGGGCACGCGCCCGGCAGTAACGGGTCGTGGATGTGGAATTGCCTCCGGAAGTGCCGGTTTGTCAAACCGCGCGCAACCTGGCACCGCCGATCGGTCGCCGCGGGCGATCAGCGACCGATTTTTATAATCGCCAAACCTTGTTGTCGTTATACACGATCTCGCGGTGATCGGCCCAGAGACGCCCAGTGCGGCGTCGGTTTGTCACCATGCCCGGCGCGTCAACGGCCCGGCAATTGCGAGGCGTTATCGGCAATCCAAAGGGCGCCCGAAGGCGCCCTTTTTCGATAAGCGTGGCCGGGATCGGCTAACGATGTCGCCAAGCCGGCTCGCTGCCACCGATGTTGTCGCGCGCCGGCAGCGGGATGCGCGCCTCGAGCCGCTCGAGTTCGATCCGGGTGCGGGCGCCGACCCGCAACAGCCGGTCGGTGGCGTCGCGCAGTGCCGATCGGCTCTCCTGCGTGTCTTCCGCCAGGGCGGCGTCGAACGCCGCGAGGAACACGGCGATGTCGCTGTCGACCCGCGCCCGTAACGCTCCGTCGATAAACGTGCCGCCTTCTTTGCGGGATGCGCCATTGGCATCGCCGCGACGACTCGAATCGTCAAAGGCGGCGGGCCGAACCTCCCCGAAACCGTTCGCGCCCGCATCCTCGCCCCCGCGATAGGCGGAGCCGGGGTAGGACTGCGCCGGCTGGCTGCGATTTGCGAAATTGGGCCGTTCGCCATTAGGCCGTTCGCCGCCATCCGGCCGTGGAGCAGGATGCTGTTCGATCGGCTGGGAATTCCCGTTCCCATGCGGGGTATTGCCGAGCGACAGGTGCAAGGTCCGGCGCTGATCCCCGCCGTTTGCCTGTGCGCCCAGAGACGGGCTCGGGGGAAGGCCAGAAGGCGACGCCGGGGGCGACGCCGGAAGTGGCGCTGGCGGCCGCTGCAACGGCGCCGCCGCCTGCCGCGAGGCGCTGCTCGGCGGATAGATGCCGTTGCGCGCGAACCCGTTTGTTTCCCGAGGAGCGGTCTCGCGCAGCGGGATTTCGTCGCGGCGACCAAACGGGTTTGCAACCGCGGCTTCCGGCTGCGCCTCTGCGTCGAACGCCCGGAGAGCATTTGCACCGAAGCCATTTACCGCGAGCGTGAATCCGGGCGTACTTAGCTGCGGAGGCGTGGCCGGACCGGCGACGACCGATTCGGTCGCCGATGCCTTGATCAATTGCGGTTCCGATGGGGTTGGCGGCGTCGGCGGGCTCACCGAATCCGAATGTCGCGCACGACTGCGGCTGACGACATAGCTGATTGCCGGTGGCGAACAATCGTAAGTGCGCGCGATGCTCGCCAGCGTCTCCCCCGCCTCATACCGAGCCATGATCAATGGCCAGTCCGATTGCGGAATTTTCCCTCTTTTACTTGATTTTTCCATTACCAACGACCTTGGGCCCCATCTCTTTTAGTTGTGATATCTCGGTTGTCGGCCCGCCTGCCGTGCAATCCGATCGGCGCGGTGCGCGTCCGACAGTTCCGATTCGAGGGGAAAACGATCATGAGGCAGGTGAAACCGGCCGGCATCTCGCCGGAACCCTGACGGGAGCACAGGAACCTGCCCCTGCCTTAATTCTGGCGAGAATAGCGGCAAAGAAGAAAACAGCAAAGCGATTTATGCGTTCCACAAGCGGATTCGCACGATCTATTGTGCTGACGGCAGCTTACCGGGTCAGACACGAATAATCTTCCCTGGGTTAAGGATATCGTCAGGGTCTAGAGCCTGCTTGATGCTACGCATGACAGAAATCGCCTCGCCGTGTTCGGCGACCAGAAAATCCATCTTTCCGTAGCCGATGCCGTGTTCCCCCGTGCAGGTCCCTTCCATTTCAAGCGCCCGGGCGACCATTCGATCGTTGAGGCGGCTGGCCTCGGCTATTTCTTCCGGTAGCTGAGGATCGATCATGAAAATCAAATGAAAATTGCCGTCGCCGACATGCCCGGCCAGGGCCGACGGGATCGAGGATTGCGCCAGGTCGCGCTTCGTTTCGGCGATGCATTCGGCCAGCCGCGAGATCGGCACGCACACATCGGTCGGCCAACCCTTCGATCCGGGTCGCAGCGCCAGCGCGGCGTAATAGGCATCATGCCGGGCCTGCCACAATTTCGAGCGCGCCTCGGGGCTGGCGGCCCAGCGAAAATCGTCGCCGCCATGCTCGGCCGCGAGCGCCTTGACGGTGTCGACCTGCTCGGCGACCCCCGATTCGCTGCCGTGAAACTCAAAGAACAGCGTCGGGGCGACGCGGTGATCCAGTTTTGAATATTTGTTGATGGCGTCCATCTGCGCTTCGTCGAGCAACTCGATTCGCGCGACCGGAATGCCGCTCTGGATTGTCTCGATCACCGTGTCGACCGCTGCGGCAATCGTCGGAAAGGCGCAGACCGCGGCCAATATCGCCTCGGGGATGCCGTAGAGCCGCACCGTCACCTCGGTGATGACGCCGAGCGTCCCCTCCGAGCCGACGAACAGCCGGGTCAAATCATATCCGGCGGCCGATTTGCGGGCGCGCCGCGCCGTGCGAATGACGCGCCCGTCGGCGAGCACGACCGTCAGCGACATCACGTTTTCGCGCATCGTCCCATAACGCACCGCGTTGGTGCCGGAGGCGCGGGTCGCCGCCATCCCGCCGATCGAGGCGTCCGCTCCCGGATCGATCGGGAAAAACAATCCGGTGTCGCGCAGGTACTCGTTCAACTGCTTGCGCGTGACGCCGGCTTCGACCGTGGCGTCAAGATCGTCGGCATTGACGCGCACAATGGCATTCATCTGCGCCAGGTCGATGCAGACGCCGCCGCGCAGAGCCGCGACATGGCCTTCGAGCGAGGTTCCGGTGCCAAACGCGATAACCGGGGTCTTGTACGCGGCACAGAGGCTGACGATCGCGGCGACCTCGTCGGTGCTGCGGGCAAACGCCACGGCATCGGGCGCATGCGGCGCATGGTAGGATTCGTCCTTGCCGTGCTGGGCGCACACCGCCGCCGAAGTCGACAGCCGATCGCCAAGGCGCTGGCGCAGTGAGGCGAGCAGCGCCGGTTCGAGCGGCGCGCGTTCCTTAACCGTTGCGATCATCTATTGCCGTAAAGAAAGAAAAGATCGGTGGCGAGCATTACTCCGGTATGTCCTCCCGCGCAACGCCGTCGATAGCGTAAATAGGCACTTGCATACGATTTGTGCGCTTATCTGCGCCGCTCCCCGCTGGCCGCCCGATCCAGGACAAGCCCGCGATCATTGAGCCGGCGCCGCGCAGAGACTACGTTGGGCGCCCAGGCTGATCGAAACCTAGCGGGAGGCCGCGATGGCCCCAGTGCCCAATGCGTTGGCGGCGGTCACGCTCGACGACAAGTACATGCTCGAAAAGGGCCGGGTTTATCTGACCGGCACCCAGGCGCTGGTGCGCCTGCCGATGCTGCAGCGGCAGCGCGACACGGCCGCGGGGCTCAATACCGGCTGCTTTATCGCCGGCTATCGCGGGTCGCCCCTCGGCGGGTTCGATCAGGCCTTGTGGGGCGCGCGCCGTTTTATCGAGCGCAACCACATCCAATTCCAGCCGGCGATCAACGAGGAACTGGCCGCGACCGCGGTCTGGGGCAGCCAGCAGATCGGGCTGTTTCCCGGTGCCAAATATGACGGCGTCTTTGCGATTTGGTACGGCAAGGGGCCGGGGGTCGACCGCAGCGGCGACGCGCTGAAGCACGGCAATTCGGCCGGGTCGGCGCCGCATGGCGGGGTGCTGGTCTTGGCCGGCGACGACCACACCTGCAAATCCTCGACCCTGGCGCACCAGTCGGAACTGGCCTTTATCGACGCCGCGATCCCGGTGCTGAACCCGGCCGGGGTCGAGGAAATCCTCGATTTCGGCCTCTATGGCTGGGCGATGTCGCGCTATTCGGGGTGCTGGGTCGCGTTCAAGACGGTCGCCGAATCGATGGACAGTTCGGCCTCGATCGATGTCGATCCGGAGCGTGTCCGGATCGTGCTGCCGGATGATTTCGAGATGCCGCCCGGCGGCCTGAACATCCGCTGGCCCGACCCGCCGCTCGACCAGGAACTGCGGCTGCATCGCTACAAAATGTCGGCGGCGATGGCGTTCGCCCGCGCCAACCGGCTCGACCGCATCGTCATCGACACGCCGCGGCCGCGTTTCGGCATCGTCACGACCGGCAAATCCTATCTCGACGTGCGTCAGGCGCTGGACGAGCTCGGCATCGGCGTGGACGAGGCGCGCCAAATCGGATTGCGCCTCTACAAGGTGGCGATGCCGTGGCCGCTCGAACCCGAGGGAGTGCGCGATTTCGCCGAAGGGCTAGAGGAAGTGCTCGTCGTCGAGGAAAAGCGCGCGATCATCGAAACCCAGATCAAGGACCAGCTCTACAATTTTCCGGCCGATCGGCGCCCGCGCATCGTCGGCAAATCAGACGAGGCCGGGCGCTGGATCCTGCCGTCGAACGGCGAGTTGGCGCCGACCCAGATCGCCCGCATCATCGCCGAGCGCCTGACCGGGCTGGGTGGGATGCCGTGGCTGGCCGAGCGGGTTGCCCGACTCGACGCGCGCGAGCGCCGAACCTCCGGCTCACCTGGCGACAACATCGTGCCGTTGCAGCGCACTCCCTATTTCTGTTCGGGCTGCCCGCACAACACCTCGACCCGGGTGCCGGAGGGCAGCCGCGCCCTCGCCGGCATCGGCTGTCACTATCTGTCGCAATTCATGGACCGCGAGACCGCCACCTTCAGCCAGATGGGCGGCGAAGGGGTGGCGTGGATCGGCCAGGCGCCGTTCACCGAGACGGCGCACGTCTTCGCCAATATCGGCGACGGCACCTACACCCATTCCGGTGTCATGGCGATCCGCGCCGCGGTCGCCGCCAAGGTCAACATGACCTACAAGCTATTGTTCAACGACGCGGTGGCGATGACCGGCGGACAGCCGCTCGACGGCGGGCTGACCGTGCCCCGGGTGACCGCGCAGCTTGCCGCCGAAGGGGTGCGCCCGATCGTAATCGTCACCGACGAGCCCGACAAATACCCGCTCGGCACGGCATTCCCCGCCGACACGACGATCCGTCACCGGGACGACCTCGATCAGGTGCAGCGCGAATTGCGCGAAATCGCCGGCGTCAGCGCGATCGTCTACGACCAGACCTGCGCCGCCGAAAAGCGCCGCCGGCGCAAGCGCGGCCGCTTTCCCGACCCGCCGCGGCGGGTCGTCATCAACGATCTGGTGTGCGAGGGCTGCGGCGATTGCTCCGCGACCTCGAACTGCCTGTCGGTGGTGCCGGTCGAGACCGAGTTCGGCCGCAAGCGCGCGATCGACCAGTCCAGCTGCAACAAGGATTTCTCCTGTCTCAAGGGCTTCTGCCCGAGCTTTGTCACCGTCGAGGGCGGCAGTTTGCGCAAGCAGGCGGGCACGGCCCTCGCCGAGGACGATCTGCCGCCATTGCCCGAACCGACTCTGCCCGACCTAGCCGAGCCTTACGGCATTCTCGTCACCGGGGTCGGCGGCACCGGCGTCGTGACGATCGGCGCGCTCCTCGGCATGGCCGCGCACCTCGAAGGAAGGGGCGTCACCGTGCTCGACCAGCTCGGCATGGCGCAAAAAGGCGGCGCGGTGATGAGCCATGTGCGGGTCGCCGAGCGGCCCGATCTGATCCACGCCGTCCGCATCGCCGCCGGCAGCGCGCGCCTGTTGCTCGGCTGCGACCTCGTCGTGTCGGCGAGCGCCGAGGCGCTCTCCCGGCTGGCGCCCGGGCATAGCCGCGCGATCGTCAACGGCCACGAGACCATCACTGGCGATTTCACCCGCAACCCGGACCTGCCGTTCCCCGGCCCCGACCTGCGCCGCCGCATCGCCGGCGCGGTCGGCCCGACAAACGCCGATTTCGTAGAGGCGACCCGCCTCGCGACCGGGCTCCTCGGCGATTCGATCGCGACCAACCTGTTCATGCTGGGCTATGCCTATCAGCAGGGGCTGGTGCCGGTATCGGCCGATGCTATCGAACGCGCGATCGAACTGAACGGCGTCGCCGTCGCGTTCAACCGCAGCGCCTTCGACTGGGGCCGGCGCGCCGCGATCGATCGCGCGCTGGTCGAGGCGCGCGCCGTACCGAAGGAGGCCGTGCCGGAGAGCCACCGGATTTCGGAAACGCTCGACGAGGCGATCGCGCGCCGGGTCGAGTTCCTCACCGAGTACCAGAATGCCGCCTATGCCGAGCGCTATGCCGATCGCATCCGGCGACTGCGCGAGATCGAGACGGCGCGGATCGGCGGTACCGCGCTGACCGACGCGGCGGCCCGCGGCCTCTTTAAGGTGATGGCCTACAAGGACGAGTACGAGGTCGCCCGGCTCTACACCGACACCGATTTCCTGCGCCGGGTCGCCGACCAGTTCGAGGGTCCTTACGAATTGCGCTTTCATCTGGCGCCGCCGCTGTTGGCCGACCGCGACCCGGCAACCGGGCATCTGAAGAAGCGGATTTACGGGAAATGGATGCTGACCGCGTTCCGCCTCCTCGCCAGAATGCGCGGGCTGCGCGGCACGGCGTTCGACATTTTCGGTCGTACCGCCGAGCGCCGCGCCGAGCGCCGCCTTGTCGCCGAATACGAGGCGGTGCTCGACGAGATCATGCGCGATCTGACGCCGGACAACCATGCCGCGGCGATCGAACTGGCGCGCCTGCCGATGGACATTCGCGGCTTTGGCCACGTCAAGGAGGCGAATCTGACTCGGGCCAATGCGAGGCAGGTGCAGCTCCTGGCGAGGTTCCGCTTGCCGCCGAAAGCGCCAGCGCTCGCCGCCGCCGAATAGCTTTCCGAATCCGGTTTTACCGAATCGTAATCCTAACGGAGGACAACAGGCGACCGAACAAGCTGATGCCGGAGGAACCCGTGCTCGCCAAAATTATCGCCGCTACCGTGGCTTTGTCGCTCTCGGCGAGCGGCGCGCTGGCCTGCCAGGGCAAGAGTGCGGCAACCCTGGACGACACCTTCAAGACGCCCGATCCGGGCTGGGGACCGCCCGACGACGCGGCCGCCGTTACCGCCGCGGGGCTGGTGCTGAAGCCGCCGGTCAACGGCAGCGCCTGGCGCTGGAACCCAAATTATACGATCGACGGCGGCGGTTTATGCGTGTCGATCGCCAACCCGCCGCAACTGCCGAGCCGCACTGATATCGGCGATGTCGGCGTGCGGTTCTGGGCCCAGGACGCACAGAATTTTTATACCGCGACGCTGTCGCTCGACGGCACGGTCGCGATCGACCGCCTGGTCAAGGGCGTCTGGCAGGTCGTGCTGGCGCCGACCCCATCGGGCGCGGTGCAGACCAAGGCCGGGGCGGTCAACGAGGTCGAGGTAATCGTCAACGCCAATGCCGGCAGCTTTTATGTCAACGGAACCAAGATCACCGATTTCCGCGGCACCGCGCCGCCGCGCGGCGGGCCCCCCGGCGTCTATGCCGAAAGCGGCAGCGCCAGCGTGACCTGGGTTTTCCCGCGCGTGCAACTGTTTTGAGGGAAATTCTGAGGACCGCATACATCTCAACTGTCGTCCCGGCGAAGGCCGGGACCCATTGATCCGCTCCCGAGACG
>CAMATN010000075.1 GCA_945861155.1 Rhizobium sp. Q54 | reverse complement strand
CGAGCGTTTGCGCGGCTTTTTCACCGAGGGGCGGCTCGCGACCTTGCCGCGGGCCGGGCTGCGCGACGACATCGCCCAGCCGATCTTCATCCTCGGCTTTCCGCGCTCGGGGACGACCCTGGTCGAGCAGACGCTGTCGGCGCACCCCCGCATCGTCGCCGGCGACGAACTGCCCTTCGTCAACGAGATCACCGCCGCGATGGTGCGGGTGCTGAACAGCCCGATGAGCTATCCCGAGGCGCTGGCTGAATTATGGATGGGCGACCGGCGCGAGGGGCTCGACGAATTGCGCGATTATTACCTCGCCGGGGTGCGCCGGCTGGGCATTCTCGATCAAGGCCCCGAACCGGGTCTCGATCCGGCCGGGGCTTGGTTCACCGACAAGATGCCGTTGAACGAAATGCATCTCGGGCTGATCGCGCTGATGTTCCCGCGCGCGCCGCTGATCCACGTCCTGCGCCACCCGCTCGATGTCGTGCTGTCGACGTTTTCCAACCATCTGACGCACGGGTTTTATTGTTCCTATGCGCTAGAATCGGCGGCGCGGCATTATTTGCTGGTGATGGAGCTGGTCGAGCATTACCGGGCCGAGATGACGCTGCGCTATCTGCCGGTCCGCTACGAGGACATCGTCGACGAGCAGGAAAGCAGCACCCGCCGGATACTCGACTTCATCGGCGAAACATTCGACGAGCGCTGCATCGATTTCCACGACAATCGCCGCTACGCCCGCACCGCGAGCTACGCCCAGGTGACCGAGCGTCTGTACGACAGCTCGCGCTACCGCTATCGCCACTATTTGAAACAGCTCGAACCGGCAATCGCGATCCTGGAGCCGGTGATCGTGCGGCTGGGGTATTCGATTGCCTGACCCGACCCCGCCGGTTGTGGGCAATTTGGGTCCGGTGACCCAGTCGGGCGGCCAGCCCGGAGCCGAGTTCCAGCCGGCATCCGGCGCGACGCCTTCTCCAGCGGAGCGGCTCGACCGGTTGCTGGCGCTCGCCACCGAGCACGAGCAGGCCGGGCGGCTCGACCTCGCCGAAAGCAGCCTCGACCTGATCCTGGCCGAAGCCCCCGACCGGCCCGGCGCGGTGCACCTGAGGGGCATCGTCGCGTTCCGTCAGGGCGACATCGCGCAGTCGGTCCGGCTGATGGAGCGATCGATCGCGCTGGCTCCCGACATGGCGCTGTTTTACCGCAATATCTGCGAGGTCTATCGCACGCTCGGCCGCCTCGACGAGGCGCTGGTCGCCGGCCGCCGCGCCGCCGCGCTCGCGCCCGGCGACCCGCACTGCTACCACAACCTCAGCGTGCTCCATTACCACCGCCTCGAACTCGATGACGCGATTGCCGCGGCGGAGCAGGCGGTCGCGCTCGACCCCAACTTCGCCGGCGCCCATTTCGGGATCGCCGAGGCGTCGCTGCTGCGCGGCGATTTCGCCCGCGGCTGGCATGAATATGAATGGCGTTTCCGGCTGGCCAGCGCCCCGTCGCTGATGCCGGCGACCGACCGCCCGCAATGGGACGGGACGGCGTTGCCGGACGGCAGGCTGCTGCTGATCGCCGACCAGGGCTATGGCGACGTGATCCAGTTCGCGCGCTATATCCCGTGGGCGGCGCGACGCGTCGGCGACATCGCTATCGCCTGCAGCGTCGAATTGCAGCCGGTCGTCGCCCAGCTGCCCGGCCTCGGCCTGATCTTCGACCATTGGGAACGCCGCCCGGAATTCGCCGCCTACATCCCGCTCTCGGGTCTGCCGCGCCTCGCCGGCACCGAACTCGCGACGATCCCCGCCGCGATCCCGTATCTGCGCGCGTCCGAGCCCAAGCGCACCGCGTGGGCCGAGCGGCTCGCCGCGCTCGCCCCGGTGGGACAGCGGCGGATCGGGATCGCCTGGGCCGGGCGGGCGACCCATCACAACGACCGCAACCGATCGGTTTCACTGGCGCATTTCGCGCCGCTGAGCGACATTCCGGGGGTCAGCCTGATGTCGCTGCAGAAAGGCCCGATGCAGGCGCAGATCGGCTCCTATTGGGAGCGCGCGCCGCTGTTCAATCTCGGCCCCGAGATCCGCGATTTCGCCGACACGATGGCGATAATCGACCGCCTGGACCTGGTCGTGACGGTCGATACCTCGATCGCCCATCTGGCCGGCGCGATGGGCAAGCCGGTGTGGGTCATGCTTCCCTACGCGCCGGATTGGCGCTGGCTGCTCGATCGCGACGACAGCCCCTGGTACCCGACCGCGCGCCTGTTCCGCCAAGCCGCCGACCGAAGCTGGGAGCCGGTCGTCGCCCGCATCGCCGCCGAGATCGCGGCCGGCTGAACCAGCCGAGCCACCCGAAGGGATACGCCAGATGCTGATCGTCGATGGCCAGATTCATCTCTGGGAAAAGGGTGCGCCGTCCCCGCCACATCGCCCGGAGCCGTACTCCGCGGAGCAAGCGATCGCCGCCATGGACGAAGGCGTGTCGACCGGGCGCTGATCCACCCGGTGCTGTGGGACCCCGATTCGAACGAGTTGGCGATCGCAGCGGTGCGGAAATACCCCGATCGCTTCGCGATCATGGGGTGGTTCTATCTCGACGACCCGAACGGCCCTGACCTCGTCGCGCATTGGAAGGGGCGGCCGGGCATGCTCGGGCTGCGCTTCTATTTCAACGAGCGGCACAAGCGCGAGTGGATGACCGACGGGAGCCTCGACTGGCTATGGCCGGCGGCCGAGCGGGCCGGGGTGCCGGTGGCGCTCGCCGCCGCGTTGTTCCTGCCGACCGTCGGCCAGATCGCCGAGCGACACCCGGGGCTCAAACTGATCGTCGACCACATGGCCGTGCCGCCAGGGAGCAGCGGCGAATCCGCCTATCGCTTCCAGCCCGACCTCTTGGCGCTCGCCAAATACCCCAACGTCGCGGTCAAGGCGACCGGCCAGCCCGGTTACGCGGAAGACGCGTATCCGTTCCGCAGCTTCCATCAGCACCTGCACCGCTGCTTCGATGCGTTCGGGCCGACACGGATGTTCTGGGGCACCGACATCACCCGGATGCCCTGTTCCTGGCGGCAATGCGTTGAAGTGTTCACCGAGGAACTGCCCTGGCTGAAGGGCCGCGATCTCGACCTGGTGATGGGCGAAGCCCTGTGCAACTGGGTAGGCTGGCCCCTCCCCGGCTGAACGCGGCTGTCGGCAGGTGGACGCAAAGATGAAGATTTTTGCACGGCCCCGTGACGCGTCGGGTAGATGGTTCCTCTTGTGCCCACCGGCCGATAGTCGGTTCAGCGCCGACAGCTGTCACTGGCATCGTGCACGATCTTTGGACGCAAGAGGGCGGACACCCCTGTGTTAGTCTACCGGCCATGAGGTCGTGCGGTTTTGAGCCGCGCCAATTTCAGGAGGCGTAATGCCGGATAACCCTGCGCCTGCGCTCGGAGCCGAAGTGATCCGGGATGACGATGTAGCTAAAGACGAGTACGACTTGGCTTTAGAGCAAGACATTGAGGACGACGCCCTTTTAGAAGACCCTGGCCCACGAAAATTTTCAATCAGCAGCTACGGAGCAGACTATCCTGTCGATACGTTGGTCAAGCGGATGCGCGATGGCGTGTTCAAAATTCCGCCGTTTCAGAGGAAGTTTGTTTGGACGTTAAAGCATTCCTCCAAATTTATTGAGTCTTTGCTTATGGGATTGCCGGTGCCCGGTATTTTTCTCTACAAAGAAGCCGATAGTAACGAACATCTCGTCATTGATGGACAGCAGCGGTTACTTACCCTGAAAATGTTCTATGATGGTTTGTTCAACGATAAAAAATTTCGACTTGAGGGTGTGCGCGAACCTTGGCTGAACAAGGCATATGATGAATTGGAGTCGGCTGATATTTTGAAGCTAGATGATTCGGTGGTGCATGCCACGATTTTTAAGCAGGAAAGCCCTGCCGATGTGCTAGATAGTATTTATTTCGTATTTGAACGCATCAACTCGGGCGGCATCCGTCTATCTCCTCAGGAGATTCGTAACTGCATAAGCCTTGGCCCCTTCACAGATATGATAAAGGCGCTTAACCATCACCAATCCTGGCGTCGAGTGTTTGGACCGATAAATAATAGATCGAAAGATGAAGAACTTATTGTCCGATTTTTCGCGCTATATGTGGATGGAAGTACATATGTTGCGCCGATGAATAAATTCTTAAACGACTTTTCAGATAAGATGAATAAAACGCCTGCAGCTCAGCTATCTGAGTTGCGAAGCGTTTTTATTAGCTCTATAGAAGTCGTTGCTGCCCATATTCCTCGTGCGTTTCGCCTTGTGCGCGCGCTCAACGCAGCCGTTTTCGATTCGGTACTGGTGGGAATAGCTAAACGGATCACAGCGAATCGTCCTATAAACGGTGCCGCCGTCCTACCCGCTTACAACGCCCTGTTAGGTAACGCTGAGTATCGTCAAGCGTGCGAGCGCGCTACCGCCAGGGAGGAAAATGTACGCACGCGGCTCGACGCTGCGATCGGGGCTTTTGCGGCTGTGTGAAATGCCGCTCCATGCGATCGAAACGCGAAAGCAGCAACTCGAAACGTACTTTCGTCGAGCGGCTGACCCAGCAATTTCCGACGAAGTACGAGCTGACTTAGCGAAGCATGGAATTGTTTTGGTCTGTGGTTTCGTCGAACGAAGCGTCGAGACCGTCATCATGGAAAAAATTGCGCAACGGGCACACCCGCGCGTGCAGAATTTCATACGCGGATATTTCAAGATCGGCACCAACTATAACTGCGAGGCTATTGCCCAGCTTCTCGAGCGATTCGATATCGGATGGGGCTCGAAATTTCGCGCGTTTTTGAAGACCCGTGACGATTTGGCTGAAGCTCTCCGATCCGCGTATGACCTCCGAAACTCAATAGCTCACGGCGGCACTGGAAATCGGGGTTTACGCGGAGTGCAGGACCTTTATGCGTCGGCAAAGGAGGTGGTGGACGGCATGGAAGCGGCGACCACGTAGCTTCGCCTGCAAGGGGGCAAACCGCGACATAGCCGGGGTGCAGAAATGAAGCCTTATGTGATCTGTCACATGAATGCGAGCGTCGACGGGCGCATTCTCGGCAGCAGGTGGCGGCCGGCCGAGAACCGCATGGCGGGGCTGTTCGAGCGCCTGCATGATGAGCTTGGCGGCGGCTCCTGGCTGATCGGCCGGGTGACCGGCAGCGAATACGCCAAGGCCGATTCCTACCCCGATCACACCGACCAGACCTATAAGCGGGAACCGTGGTTCGTCCGGCGGGATGCCGCCGCGTACGGCATCGCGCTCGATGCGCGGGGCAAGATCGCCTGGGGACGGTCCGACATCGGCGGCGACCCAATCGTCGTGGTGCTGACGGAGCGGGTCTCCGACGCGCATTTGGCGGGCCTGCGCCGGGACGGCGTCTCCTACATCTTCGCCGGCGAGCGGGAGCTCGATCTGGGTTTGGCGCTGGAGATCCTGAACCGCGAACTGGGGCTCGAACGCCTGCTGCTCGAAGGCGGCGGCGGCTCGAACGGGGCCTTTCTGCGAGCCGGCCTGATCGACGAGATCAGCCTGGCGATCTGCCCCGCAATCGATGGCGCGAAGGGCGCGCCCAGCGTCTTCGACTCCGGCGACGAGGATGCCGGCATCGCGGCGCCGATCAGCTCAATGTCGCTGGCGAGCACCGAATTGCTGGAGGGCGGCGTGGTTTGGCTGCGCTATCGGCTGCAAAACCGCTGACGCGGAGCGGCGGAAGCCGGCAGTCGCCAGCCTCCGCCATCCGCAACGGTTCAGGCGGCCGGCGTGCGACAGAGCCCGACCAGTTTGTTGCCGTCGGGATCGCGCAGATAAGCCAGATACACCGCGCCCCCGGGGCGCAGCCCGGGCGGGTCTTCGATTGACGTGCCGCCATTCGCGACACCGGCCTTGTGCCATGCGGCGGCCTGATCGGCACTGCTCATCGAGAAGCCGATCGTGCCGCCGTTGGCATTGTTGGCCGGCTTGCCGTCGATCGGCTTGGACACCATGAAGCGCCCGCCATTGTGCGCGTAGGCAAGCCTGCCCCGGGCGTCCTCAGTGCCGGGCTGAGCGCCCATCGCGGCAAACAGGGCATCGTAAAATTTCTTCGACCGGGCGATGTCGTTGCTCCCGATCATGATATGGCTGAACATCCCAACTTCTCCTCATCAGAGCCACATGCGCCCACCGTCTCCGCCTCCAGAGGCAGGACACGGTTTCCAGGCTGGGGCCAGTATGACGGCACGATGATCGGCAATAGAGAAAAATCTCTCCCCCCAGCTAATCTTCGGCCAGGCCGCCGCTCGGATCGCCGCCGAGGGTGCGGATCAGCGCCGATAATTCGTCGATGGCGGTGGCGATCCGGTCCCGGTCGGTGCCGCGCACGACCAGCGTCACGCCGAAATCGCTGCGCCGGAAATAGGGGTAGGAGCCGATTTCGAGATCGGCGAAGCGCTCCTGCAACGCCGCCAGATCCTGGGCGATCGTCCCTTCCCCGAGCGCGCAACTGACGCTGCGGCTGAACATTTTGGCGCCGCCGCGCAGGCGATGCTTCAGCTCGTTGAACGTCGCCTGCATGACCTGCGGCACGCCGGCCAGGACGAACACGTTCTCGATGCGAAAACCCGGCGCGCGCGAGATCGGGTTGAGCAGCAGCACGGAACCTTCCGGCATGTGCGCCATCCGCAGCCGCGCCTCGTTGATCGCGCCCGGCGGGTAATGGCTTTCGAGCAGCCGCTTGGCGTCGGGATGGAGGATCAGCGGGACGCCGAACGCATCGGCGATGCAGCCGGCGGTGATGTCGTCATGCGTCGGGCCGATACCCCCCGTCGTGAACACGTAATCGAATTTGGCCCGCACTTCATTGACCGTGGCGACAATGGTTTCCGCATCGTCGGGAATGACCCGCGCCTCGCGCAGCCGGATGCCGACCTCGTTCAGGCCCACGGCGAGAAAGCTCAGGTTCACATCCTGTATGCGACCGGACAGGATCTCGTTGCCGATGATCAGCACGCAGGCAGTCACTGTCTCTGCCGCCACCGTTTCGGCCCTCCCTATCTCGGCCATCGCTATCTCGGCCCTGGGGCCGGCGTCGCTCATCGGTTCCTCGCGTCGATAATGGAGTCCTTTGTCCCGCCCTTCATAGGCAAAGGCGAAAGCGGGCACAACCGGCGCGGGCTGGCATAGTGGCCGAGGATTGTCCGGGGCGAGCGGCCTTCCCACCTTCCAAAGCGGGAGCGCCGCGGCGATCGTTGCCCGGTGCACCGGATCGGATTATCACCGGGGCGCGCGGCCACGGTGCCGCGCCGGGCGAATGGTAAAAAAGAGTACTCGGTCATGCAGCAGGATGTGATGACGGGCTTGGCGCGGGGCGCGCCGCGCAGCGGTCAGATCAAGATACACGGCCCCGACGCGTTCGAGGGCATGCGGCAGGCCGGCACGCTCGCCGCCGCGACGCTCGATTTCATCACCTCCTATGTACAGCCGGGCGTGACGACCGGCGACCTCGACCGGCTGTGCCACGGCTTCATCGTCGACCACGCCGCCGTGCCGGCGCCGCTCAACTATCGCGGCTTTCCGAAATCGATCTGCACCTCGGTCAACCACGTCGTGTGCCACGGCATCCCGGGCGATCGCCGGCTGGTGGACGGCGACATCCTCAACATCGACGTGACCGTGATCCTCGACGGCTGGCACGGCGACACCAGCCGCATGTTCTTTCTTGGCGAGCGCATCGGGGTCAAGGCCAAGAAACTCGTCGATCTGACCTACGAGGCGATGATGCGCGGCATCGCCGTGGTCCGGCCGGGGGTGCGCACCGGCGCGATCGGCGATGCAATCCAGCGCCATGCCGAAAGCCACCGCTACTCGGTGGTGCGCGATTTCTGCGGGCATGGCGTCGGGCGCGTGTTCCACGACGCGCCCTCGATCCTGCATTACGGCCGAACCGACGAAGGCGTGGTCCTGCGCGAGGGCATGTTCTTCACGGTCGAGCCGATGATCAACGCCGGCCGCTACGAGGTGAAGGTGCTCAGCGACGGCTGGACCGCGGTCACCAAGGACCGCTCGCTGTCCGCCCAGTTCGAGCACACGATCGGGGTGACCGCGGCAGGCTACGAGATCTTCACGATTTCGCCCGCCGGACTGCACCGGCCGCCCTACGATCTCAGCCTTGTGGCGAATGCCGTCACGACCTCGTCCTAGCCGAACGCCGCCTGTCGAATCGGGAGGGAAAATCCGCCGCGACTGCGGTCTTCCGGTGCAAAATTACGCGATCATTTGCGGCACCACCAGGAACAGATCGGTGTCTTCGGTCTGCTGCCCGGCCGCGGTCAGCAACGCATGAACCTGGCCGCGATGGTGGGTCTGGTGGTTGAAGAAATGGGTGACGAGCAGCCGCTTCGGGGCGCGGATCTCGCGCTGCGCGGCGCCGCTGAACCACACCAGGTCGGCGTCGAGCCAGGCCTGGTCGATCTTGCCGGCCCAGCGCGAGATGTCGGCATCGGCCTTGTCGCGGGCCGTGCACAAAGCGGCGAAATCCTCGACGAAATGGTCGCTCTCCTTGATCGGGGTCGTCGGCCGCGACCAGTCGTCGAACCGGCTCATCCACTGGCTGTCGCCCCATAGGATGTGCACCAGCGTGCCGTGGATCGAGCCCCAGAACGCGCCTCTCGATTCCCGCCGCTCGGCATCGCCGAGCCGCTTGGCGGCATCGTAGAGCCGGCGGTTCATCTCGGAATTGTAGGCGGCCATCGTGCGGACATAAGCCGGCGTGATCATGGGTCCCTCCCATTGGTGAGTCATTGCGAGCGCAGCGAAGCAATCTCGTGGAGATCGAGCGCGGCCCGGCGAGATTGCTTCGTCGCTGCGCTCCTCGCAATGACGAGAAGAAGATTCCGTTTGCCGTAAGCCGGCGCGCGCAGCAACCTTGATTCGACATCATCGACCAACATTACTCGTGAGGGGATCCGCGACATGCCCGACGGACAGCGCCCGCGGCCACAGCCGACGCCCGAGACCAAGCATTTCTGGGAGGGCACGCGAGCGGGCGAATTGCGCCTGCAGCGCTGCGATTCCTGCGCCAAGACCTATTTCCCGCCGCGCCCGTTCTGTCCGGGCTGCGCCTCGCGCGCGGTCAGCGTGTTCCGCGCGAGCGGCAAGGCCCGGCTCTACAGCTATGTGATCCACCACCGGCCGGTGCCGGGCTTCACCCCGCCTTACGCGATCGCCGTCGTCGAACTGGATGAAGGGCCGCGGATGATGACCAACATCGTTGAGTGCCCGCAAACCCCCGAGGCGCTCCAACTCGACATGGCGCTCGAAGTCGCGTTTGAGAAGATCGACGACGAGATCACGCTGCCCCTGTTCCGCCCGGCGAAAGGTTGAGACGCGCCATGAAACCGAAATCGATCGCCATCGTCGGCGCCGCCGAGACGACCGAACTGGGCCGCATCACCGATCTGTCGCAGATCGGGCTCCATGCCGACGCCGCGCTCAACGCGATGCAGGATGCCGGGCTCAAGCCCAGCGACATCGACGGGATCGCGACCGCCGGCGAGACCCCGACGACGATCGCGCATTACCTCGGCATCACCCCCAAATGGGCCGACGGCACCGCGGTCGGCGGCTGCTCGTTCATGCTCCATGTCCGCCATGCCGCCGCGGCGATCGAGAGCGGGCTGTGCAATACCGTCTTGATCACGCACGGCGAGAGCGGCCGCTCCGGCATCGCGCGCTCGCGGCCGGCGGTGTCGCCCGGGAGCCTCGCCGGCCAGTTCGAGTTGCCCTACGGGCCGATGGGACCGCCGACCCTCTTCCCGATCCCGGTGCTGCGCTACATGAAGACCTACGGCACCACCCACGAACAGCTCGCGATGGTCGCGGTCGTGCAGCGCGAGTGGGCCGCCAAAAATCCGCGCGCCACCTTCAAGGACCCGATCACGGTCGAGGATGTCCTCAATTCGCGGATGATCGCCTATCCTTTCCGGCTGCTGCAGTGTTGTCTCGTCACAGACGGCGGCGGCGCGCTGATTTTGACATCGGCCGAGCGCGCCAAGGATTTCCCGACAAAGCCGGTGTACCTGCTCGGCACCGGCGAAAGCGTCGAGACCCCGATGGTCAGCCAGATGGCGGATTTCACCTCGTCGCGCGCGTTCCGGGTCGCCGGCGCGAAAGCCTTCGACGAATCCGGCATCACGCACAAAGACGTCGACCATCTGATGATCTACGACGCCTTCGCGCACCTGCCGATCTACGGGCTCGAAGACCTCGGCTTCTGCAAGCCGGGCGAAGCCGCCGGGTTCATCTGGGACCGCAACACCGCCCCCGGCGCCAAGCTCCCGCTCAACACCAACGGCGGCGGCCTCAGCTACATGCATTCCGGCATGTACGGCATGTACGCGCTGCAAGAAAGCGTCCGCCAAATGCGCGGCACCGCCCCGGCCCAAGTGCCCGGCGCCAAAATCACGGTCTGCCACGGCGTCGGCGGCATGTTCGCCGCATCAGGCACGATCATCATGACGAACGAGGGGCCGTAGTTGACCGTAGATTGATGTGGAGAGAACCGGTTCGAAAGACACATTTAACGGGCTCGCTATTCATAGCTTCGGTGGTCGAATGTCGCAGGTGCACGCGGGAGCGCCTTTAGTGAAGCAAGCAATCGAAACCTGTAAATCGGAGGCGAATAAATACTGGGTGCAGCGCAGCGGCGACTGGTTCACTGGTCAGAACGGCACATTTACCGGCCTGAATGCCGCCACGTTTACGGGACAATCGATCGTCCAAGTCCGCGAGGTAACGTTCAAGGGCCATTTAGACCCAGGAGGACTTTCGGAAGCAGACAAGCTGAACGGCCTAGACTGGCGCGGCTGGGTCCATGCAGATGGTCCGGCATCTCGAAGGTATGACGTGACAGGTAAAGCGTGGGCCCCGTGGAAAGCAGGTGTGAATGTAATCAGTTGCAGGTTGGAACATCAAAATGGGAAGTGGACGTTTGATATAATCCAGCACATGGGAGGCGGCGTCGATCTCAAGACCTACTTTCGCCCTTCCGAGATTCCCTGATGCTGATTTCACGAAAGCTCGGCAGCGCTGTAGGGCGGAAAAGCGCAGCGCATTCCGCCAACCATGGCCGAATGCAAGGCACGGCCCGACGGATTGGTTCGGTGGGGACGGCGAGCAGTCGGAGATGAGGACGCACGAAGGTCGGCGGAATGCGCTGCGCTTTTCCGCCCTACTCCGGCTATTGGGACGATAGAGCCTCGCGCGCCTCGCGGGGGCGTTTGGCGATGACTTGCAGATAGGCGGCGGCGGGGGCATCGGGCTGGCGGCGGCCTTGCTCCCAATTCTTCAACGTCGCGAGCGGGATGCGGTAGGTCAGGGCAAACTCCTGCTGCGACATCCGCAGCCCGCGCCGGATGGCCCTCACGTCGGGGATTTCGACGACTTGAACGCGCACCGCGCCGGGCTTGCCCTCGGCATGCTCGCAGGCCTCGGTCAGGCTCTCGATCAATTCCTTGCTGAACTTGTCCATCACCGTGTCCCTCATCACCGGCGCGGGGCGTTTTTCAATCTCGCCGCGAGCGCCTGCACCGCGCGCTTTGCATCAGACGACAGATCATCGCGGCGTGCCTTTGCGTAGATCATCAGCAAATAAAGCGGGATGTCCGCGCCGCCATAGAAATAGATCACCCGCACGCCGCCCCGCTTGCCGGTGCCTTGTCGACTCGTACCTTGCGGATGCCGCCGCTTTCGGGGATCACGTCGCCAGCCTCAGGATTTCGCGCGATGAAATCGACGAAGACAGAGCGCTCTGCCTCGGTCCAAAATTCGGCCGCCTGCCGCATGAACACCGCCGTTTCAGCAATCGTTATCGGCCGTGTCTGCATCCATTTAATGTACGCCAATGACGCCTAATTGCAAGATCGGTGAACCACCGCACCGCCGCTTCACGCATAGCTCGGCCTCTATCCATGCGGCGAAAGCGCGCGCGGGGTGGCGGCTCGGGTGCTACAATCGCCGGGAGAGCCGGTCGCACCCCCACCCTACCCTCCCCCGCTAGCGGGGGAGGGTAGGGTGGGGGCGGGCGATCCGGGCACGGGAGAGAAACCGATGGCGTATGATTTGCTGATCAAGAACGGCCTCATTGTCGACGGCTCGGGAATGCCGGCGTTCCGCGGCGATGTCGGGGTCAAGGACGGCAAGATCGTCGAATTGGGCAAATTGTCCGGTGTCGCGACGAAGACGATCGATGCCGCCGGCCGCGCCGTCGCGCCGGGCTTTATCGACAATCATTGCCATTACGACGCGCAGGTCACCTGGGACCCGCTCTGCACGTTCTCGCCCGAGCACGGCGCGACGAGCGTGATCTTCGGCAATTGCTCGCTGTCGCTGGCGCCGGTGCGCAAGGGCACCGAGGGGCGGCTGGCCGAGTTCCTGTCCTATGTCGAAGCGATCCCGATGGATGTGTTGAAGACCGTCGAATTCGAGTGGGAAACGGTGCCGCAATACATGGAGCACCTCGATAACCACCTCGGCGTCAATTGCGGCAATCTGATCGGCCATTCGGCGGTGCGCCATTACGTGATGGGCGACGACTGCCAGAAGCCCGGGGCCACCGAGGCGCAGATCAAGGCGATGCAGGATGTCGTCCGCGACGGGATGCAGGCCGGCGCGCTCGGCCTCTCGGTGTCGCGCGAGAAGGGTCATTTCGACCCGCAGGGGGTGCATATCCCGGCGCTGTGGGCCGACGAGAACGAGATTTTCGCGCTCGCCGACGTGCTGCGCGAGCTCAGCACCGGCACGATCCAGGCCGGCGGCGGCCAGTATGTCGAGATGAAGGACGGCATGATGCGCCGCCTCGCCGAGGCATCGGGTCGCACCGTCGTCTACAACAGCCTGTCGCAGACCATGCGCCGCCCGACCGAGTGGATCGAGCACATGGCGCGGATCGAGGAGACCGCGGCGATGGGCATCCGCGCCTATCCGATGTGCAGTCCGAACCGGGTCACGCAAGACTTCACGATGAAGAACACCCAGGTGTTCCGCGGCCTGCCGACCTGGCACCCGATCCTGCTGATGTCGAACGAGGAGAAATTGCGGCTCTACGCCGACCCCGAAATCCGCGCCAAGCTGCACGAGGAATCGGTCGTCAACAAGCCGGACGGCGCCGTCGGCATCTCGAAGACCTGGTGGAACTACATCTGGATCAACGAGCCGGCGCTCGAAAAGAACAAATGGATGCAGTTCAAGTCGGTCGGCCAGATCGCCGAGGCGCAAGGCAAGCGGGTCATCGACGCGTTCCTCGATCTCGTCGTCGAGGAACAGCTCGAAACCCGCTTCCTGCAGGCCGAGAACAATATCGACGACGAAGCGCTGAAGAAGATCCTGACCCATCCCAATGCCGTGATCGGCCTCGGGGACGGCGGCGCGCACGTGCAGTTCCACGGCGGCTATGGCTACCTGACCAAGCTGCTCGGCGAGTGGGTGCGCGAGAAGCAGGTCATGACCCTGGAGCAGGCGGTGCGCCGGATCACCTTCGACTCGGCCTCGACCTTCGGGCTCTACGATCGCGGGTTGCTGCGGCCGGGGATGGCGGCGGACATCACGATCTTCGACCCCGCCACGGTCAAATGCGGGCCGGAAGAGGTTGTGCACGACTTCCCGGCCGGCGGCTGGCGCATCAAAGAGACCGCCGTGGGCGTCTCCCACACGATCGTCAACGGCCAGGTCCTGCTGGAAGGCGGCAAGCACACCGGCGCATTGCCCGGCCGCGTGCTGCGCAACACGTATTGGCACGCCAACCACTAGGTTTGAAATCATTCAGGGGCGCGGGCCAAGCCCGCGAACCTGGAATCCAGTGCCACGACCGCAGGGCAATCGCATTTGACCCAAAGCGGGTCTTTCTCAATCGTCATGCCCGCGAAAGCGGGCATCCAGGGCAAGCGATCGATCTCGCCGCCGGCTGCGGATTGCGGAGTCATCTGCCGCCGCGGTCATTCGATGGAACGCGCGCATGTGGCCGGGTAACGCACTGACTGCACGATTAAGACTGCACTGGCCGATCATTCAGGCCCCGATGGGGGGCATCAGTACGCCGGCGCTGGCCGCTGCCGTCAGCAATGCCGGCGGGCTTGGTGGGCTCGGCATGTGGGGCTGTTCGCCGGAGGATGCGGCGCGGCGGATTGCCGGCTTCCGACAACAAAGCGGCGGCAGCCTCAACGTCAATTATCCGCTTTGGCCCGAGCCCGGCTTTACGGCGGAGATCAGCGAGGAGATGCGGCGGCATCTGCAGGCCCATTACGACGCCAAGGGTCTGGGTGTGGTGCCGGAACCGCAGGGCGCGGCCAGCGACGTCAGCCCCGAACACGTCGCGATGCTGGTGGAGGTCAGGCCCGAAATGGTCAGCTTCCATTTCGGCCTGCCGAACCCTGAGATTGTCCAGGCGATCAAGGCGGCCGGGATTTTCGTCGTGTCAAGCGCGACGACAGTCGCCGAAGCGCGAATGCTCGAACAAGGCGGCGTCGACGCGATCATCGCGCAAGGCACCGAAGCCGGCGGACACCGCGCGACATTTTCCGGCGTCCCCGTCAGCATGCAGCCGGGGCTGTTCTCGCTGTTGCCGCAGGTGGTCGACGCCGTCAGCGTTCCAGTCATTGCCGCGGGCGGCGTCTCCGACGGGCGCACCGCGGCGGCGGCCTTTGTGCTCGGGGCCAGCGCGGTTCAATTGGGAACCGCCTTCATGCGCTGCGAGGAAGCGAATTTGCGCGATGCACAGCGCGCCGCGCTCGCCGAGGCGGATGATTCATGCACCCTCGTTACCGATGTCGTCAGCGGACGGGCGGCGCGGTACATCCGCAACCGATTGGTCGACGATCTCGTCGGGTCGGGGCTGAAACCTCTGCCGCTTCCGGCGCAGTTGAGCCTGACCTCGCCCCTTGGAGACTCAGGCGACCGGGAATGGACTGTCCTGTTCTCTGGGCAATCCGCCGCGCTGGCGAGGAATACGAATGCCGCCGAACTGGTACAACGGCTCGCCGAGGAAACAACGCAACGGCTTCGCGCCTTCGCCTAGTATCCCGGTTCGGAAGTTCTGCCGATCTCGGCCTTTACCCAATATTGTCGTCCCGGCGAAGGCCGGGACCCACATCTCAGCCGCTCGTGCGGTCGCTCGATGGATACCGGCCGTCGCCGGGATGACAATTTCAAAATATTTGGTTGGAAGAATTTCTAGGCTAATCCGCTATCGCCAGCGCCGCCACCCCCGGTAATTCGCGGCCCTCCAGCCATTCGAGGAAGGCGCCGCCGGCGGTCGAGACGTAGCTGAGGTCGTCGGTGACGCCGGCGGCGGCCAGCGCGGCGACGGTGTCGCCACCGCCGGCGACGCTCATCAGTTTGCCGTCGCGGGTCAATTCGGCGATTTTCCGGGCGATCGCGATCGTGGCGCGGTCGAAGGGCGGCGTCTCGAAGGCGCCGACCGGCCCGTTCCACACCAGCGTGCGCGAATTTTCGAGCGCGAGGCAAATACGCGCGGCGGTCTGCGGCCCGATATCGAGGATCATCGCATTCATCGGGACCGCGTGGACGCCGACGGTGCGGGTCAAGACGCCCGCTTCAAGCTTATCGGCGGTGACCGCATCCTCGGGCAGGATGATGTCGCAGCCGGCCTCTTCGGCATCGGACAGGATGGCGCGCGCGATGTCGGCCAGATCCGGCTCGCACAGCGAGCGCCCGACCGGGCGGCCTTTCGCGAACAGGAAGGTGTTGGCCATCGCGCCGCCGATCGCCAGCAGGTCGACCTTGCGGATGATGAACCCCAACAGGTCGAGCTTGGTCGAGACCTTGGCGCCGCCGATCAGGGCCATGACCGGATGCCGCGGGTTTTCGAACGCGGCGCCGAGCGCCTCCAACTCGCCCTGCATGTTCTTGCCCGCCGCCGCCGGCAACAGATGCGCCAGCGCGTCGATCGAGGCGTGGGCGCGGTGCGCCGCCGAAAACGCGTCGTCGACATAGACATCGCCGAGCGCCGCGAGCTGCCGCGCGAAATCGGGGTCGTTCGCCTCCTCGCCCTTGTGGAAGCGCAGGTTTTCCAACAGCGCCACCTCGCCAGCCCGCAGCGCGTTGACGACAAGCTCGGCCTCGGGGCCGACGCAGTCGGCGGCGAAATGCACGGTGCGTCCGCCGATGGCCTGGCTCAACGGCTCGACCAGCGGGCGCAGCGATTGCGACGGGTCGGGCCCTTTCGGGCGGCCGAAATGCGACATCACGATCACCCGGGCGCCCTTCGCGATCAGCGCCTCGATGGTTGGTGCGAGCCGATCGATGCGGGTTGCGTCGGTGACCTTGCCGTCCTTGACCGGCACGTTGAGGTCGGCGCGCAGCAGCACGCGCTTGCCGGCGACATCGAGTTCGTCCGTCGTGCGAAACCGCGGCATGACCAATTCCTCCGGCTGGAACCCTTGCGCGGCTTTATCGCCGGGCTCGACCCCCTTTGCAAACCCGCCTGTGCGCCATACCTCCAAGGCGCGATGTCCAACACCGTCGAAAAATTCGCCTTCGAGGCCGCGCAGCTGGCGCGGATCGGCTGGTTTTCCGGCCAGAAGCTGCTCGCCTCCCGATTTGCCAAGCCGGCACCGGCCCCGCCCGAATTGCGTGGCCGCCCGATGCCCGACCGAAAGCGCCTGGCCGCCGATCTATGGCGGCTGGTCGAACAGGATTGGCGCAACATCGCTTCCGGCATCTACGCCGCGCCGGATTTGTTCGGAGACGGCGATTGGCGGGACGGTCCGCTCGCCGGGCTGCGCCGGGCGGTCGATTTCTTCGCCGATCTGGGGGCGGTCGAGGCGCGCCGCCACGGGGAGGCCGCTGCCGCCTTGTTGCGCGACCCGGCGGCGGAACGCTACCCGCGCTATTACCGGCGTAAATTCCATTTCCAGAGCGACGGCTATCTGAGCGAGGCGTCGGCCGAACGCTACGACTATCAGGTCGAGGTGCTGTTCGGCGGCGGCGCCGCGCCGATGCGCCGGCAGGCATTGGCGCCGCTGCGCGACGCGCTGCGATCCCATCAGGGCGGCGCGGGCACGGCGCGGCTGTTGGATATCGGGTGCGGCACCGGCGCCTTCCTGCGCGAGGTCAAGCGCAACCACCCGCGGCTCTCCGTCACCGGGCTCGACCTGTCGGCGCCCTATCTGGCGGTGGCGCGGCGTCGGCTGGCCGACTGGTCGCGGGTCGAGCTGATCGAGGCGGCGGCCGAGAATTTGCCGTTTCCGGCGGCGGAATTCGATGTCGTCAGCGTGATCTATCTGTTCCACGAATTGCCGCCGCGCATCCGCCGCGCCGTCGTCGCCGAGATCAGGCGGGTGCTGAGGCCGGGCGGGACCTTAATCTTCGTTGATTCGCTGCAGACCGGCGACGAGACGGATTACGACGCGCTGCTCGATTATTTTCCAATTGCCTTTCATGAGCCATATTACGCGAGTTATATTGCCGAGGATCTCGACCGGCTGTTCAGTCCGGGCTTCACCCCTGAGAGGCGCTCGCTCGCTTACTTTTCGAAAGTGGTTACGTACCGATGTGGCGGTTCCCCCCGATCAGCCACAACATGTAGATAGCGGTTGGCACCGACCCACAAGAGTGATACTCTATCTTGTGGGGGCTAAGGATCCAACCACAGCATACGGGGGATTAAAGGATGGATGGGGCCTGGACGCTGGAGCCGAGCGAGGAAATCTGCGCGCCGACGCGCGTCGAGCCGACCTGGACTCCGGAACGCATCGAATGCCTGACCAAATTGTGGGACGAGGGGGTGACCACCGCCGAGATCGGGCGGCGCATCGGGGTCACCAAGAACGCGGTGATCGGCAAGGTGCACCGGATCGGGCTGGTGCCGCGGGTCGTGACCGAAAAGCCGGAGCCGCGGCGCAACGTGTTCGATTTCAACGGTCCGGTCTGCATGTGGCCGAGCGGCCATCCCGGTGATACGGATTTTCACTTCTGCGGCGGGCGGCCGGTCGCCGGCAAGCCCTATTGCACCGATCATGCCGCGGTCGCCTATGTCAAGCCGAGGGAGCCCAAGCCGCAGGCGGCATAGCCTTCGCCGGAGTGCACCGTAAACTCGTTCCCAGGTTGTCATCCCGGCGAAAGCCGGGACCCATTCTTCATCCGCTCCAGCGGCTGCTCAATGGGTCCCGGCTTTCGCCGGGATGACAATCGAGGGAATAGGCCGGTCTCGGCTCGGGCGGTAGCTATCTCCCGACGGCGTGCCCGCAACTCTTGACGGCCGTCAGCGCGTCAGCGCGCGCATCGCGCGGTCGATGCCGTCGAGGGTCAGCGGGAACATGCGGTCTTCCATCAGGGTTCGGATCATCGCGATGCTGGTGGTGCCGCCCCAGTATTTCTCGGGCACCGGGTTGAGCCAGATCGCCTTCGGATAGGATTCGACCAGGCGTTGCATCCAGACCGCGCCCGATTCCTCGTTCCAGCGCTCGACGCTGCCGCCCGCCCGGTCGATCTCGTAGGGGCTCATGCTGGCGTCGCCGACCAGCACGATTTTGTGCGCGGCATCGTAGGTGCGCAGGATCTCGATGACCGGGGTCTGCTCGACATGGCGCCGGCGCGAATCCTTCCACACCGTGTCGTACAGGCAGTTGTGAAAGTAAAAATGCACGAGGTGCTTGAATTCGCCCCGCGCCGCCGAGAACAGCTCCTCGCAGATGCGGATGTGGTCGTCCATCGAGCCGCCGACATCGAGAAACAGCAACAGCTTCACCGCGTTGTGCCGCTCCGGCACCATCTGCAGGTCGAGCCAGCCGGCATTGTGCGCGGTTGAGCGGATCGTGCCGGGCAGGTCGAGTTCGAGTTCGGCCCCTTCGCGGGCGAACCGGCGCAGCCGGCGCAACGCCAGCTTGATGTTGCGAGTGCCGAGCTCGACCGTGTCGTCGAGGTTGCGGAACTCGCGCTTGTCCCACACCTTGACCGCGGTGCGGTTGCCGCCCGGCTCGCCGTCCTTGCGACCGATGCGGATGCCCTCGGGGTTGTAGCCGTGCGCGCCGAAGGGCGACGTACCGGCGGTGCCGATCCATTTATTGCCGCCCTGATGGCGGCCCTTCTGCTCGGCGAGGCGCTGGCGCAAGGTCTCCATCAATTTGTCCCAGCCGCCCAGCGCCTCGACGAGAGTTTTTTCCTCCTCGGTCAGATGGCGCTCGGCGAGTTTCCGGAGCCACTCCTCGGGCAGTTCGGTCAGCGGGTCGGCCGGCGTTTCGATGCCGTTGAAGCAATGCCCGAACACCCGGTCGAAGCGGTCGAGATGGCGCTCGTCCTTGACCAATACGGTGCGGGCCAGGAAATAGAATTCCTCGATGTCGAAGCGCGCCACCCCCGCCCGCATCGCCTCCAGGAGGGTCAGGAACTCGCGCAAGCTGGCCGGCACCTTGGCCGACCGCAATTCAAGGAAAAAGGATATGAACATCAGATCGGCTTCAGCATCTGCATGAACGCATTGACTCGCGGCTGAGTCCAGGTGTCGCCGTTATTCCAGAAATCGAGCAGCGCGTCCTTGTTCAGCGAGACCCATTGGACGACCTGCGGCGACATCTGCCGCAGGGCCCGGACCGGCAAGCTGTTGGCGACCAATGTCGGGGCATCGGAGATCGTGACCGAAAAACTCGGCTGCGTTCGACCGGGCTGGACGAAGTATTTCACCCGCGGCCCATGGCTGCCCATCGCGGTCGAGATGAAGATCGTGCCGGACACGCCGGTTTGCGCACTCGTCAGATTCGCCATTTCGACCAGCTCGTCTGTCGCCAGCTCGTCGGCGAGAATCGCATCCGGTGGAAGCTGCATTGTCGCGTCTGCCTCAGCGGAACGTGGCACCGAGGTTCCCCTTACGGCGGCGCGGGCACGGGCTTCAACATCTGAACCATTTGCGCAGTGTCGATGCCTTCATCCCAATAGGCGATGATTGCGTCATAATTTAATCGAATCCAATCGGCCACTACTCGCCGGTCCTCCGAACTCAGGCGGCCAGCCACCACCCGCGGAGCCGGCCGAACCGCGACGACGGCAGTATCTTCAATCGTCATTCTGTTGCCGTGCGTCGTGTTGACCTTGATCCGGACGTCGTGACGGGCATTGCCGCGCGGACTGACCCAGACAGCCATTGGCAAGCCGGTCATCCGAGGCGAAAGGTTGGTCATGAAGAAGATATCGTCGGAGTCGGCCGCAGCTGGGGCATCCGTATCGACCCTGACAGATCTCACGACTGAGTTCCTGCGGTGTGCATTATCACCCCCGCTCGCGCCGGTTGAGGAAGGCGAGGCGCTCGAACAGGTGGACGTCCTGCTCGTTTTTGAGGAGGGCGCCGTGCAGCGGCGGGATCAGCTTTTTCGGGTCGCGGGTGCGCAGCACCTCGGGCGCGATGTCCTCGACCAGCAGCAGCTTGAGCCAGTCGAGCAATTCCGAGGTCGAGGGCTTTTTCTTGAGGCCCGGCACCTCGCGAATGTCGAAAAAGATGGTCAGCGCCTCATGCACGAGGTCTGGCTTCAATCCGGGGTAATGCACGTCGATGATGCGCTGCATCGTCTCGCGGTCGGGAAACCGGATGTAGTGGAAGAAGCAGCGCCGCAGAAACGCGTCGGGCAGTTCCTTTTCGTTGTTCGAGGTGATCATCACGATCGGGCGCTGGCGCGCGACGATGGTCCGGCGCAGCTCGTAGACGAAGAACTCCATGCGGTCGAGTTCGAGCAGGAGATCATTCGGGAACTCGATATCGGCCTTGTCGATCTCGTCGATCAAGAGGACCGGCGCCGCATCGGCCTCGAAGGCATCCCACAATTTGCCGGGCTTGATGTAATTGGCGATGTCGCGGACCCGCTCGTCACCCAGTTGGCCGTCGCGCAGCCGCGACACCGCGTCGTATTCGTAGAGCCCCTGCTGCGCCTTCGTCGTCGATTTGATGTGCCAGGTGATCAGCTCGCGGCCGAGGGCGCGCGCGACCTCATGGGCGAGGATCGTCTTGCCGGTGCCGGGCTCACCCTTGATCAGCAGCGGGCGCTCGAGCGCGATCGCAGCGTTGACGGCGACCCGCAGATCCTGCGTCGCCACATAGGTGTCGGTGCCCTCGAAACGTGATTGCATGCCGGTGCTGTCCGTTGCCGTTAATTGCCATGAAATAGCAGGCGTAGGGCGGATGAGCGAAGCGTAATCCGCCGATTTCGGCGCGACTGGTTCGGCGCGGAATGCGCTGCGCTTTTCCGCCCTACCCTTGGTTCTTAATCCTCGGCCTCGAACCAGAGCGCGCAATTATAGTCGATCGTGACCTCGTCGCCCGCCGCGATCGGCGTCAGCGCGACCAGATCGAGCGTTTCGCGTGCGTAATTGCGCCGCACCCGGGCTCGCGGGCGGCGCGAATGGTTGCACAGCGCGACGAGCCCGAGCGCGACCGCACCGGTTCCCTCTCCATCCGGGGCGCCGTCCCAGCGGAAATAATAATCGTGCAGGATTGTCTTATCGAGCAGCGCGCATTGCGCCGCCGGCACGATGATGACCGGCGCCATCTCGATCAGCGCGCCCGCGGCGAGTGGCGCACACGCAAAGACGCCGCGGCCTTTGCCGGGGTCGTCGCGGATTTCGATGCGGTCGTTGGGGATCGGCCGCAGATTCTCGTATGCGCGCGCGCCGCGCGCCGCCGATGCGGCCACCCCGATCTCCGCGAGCCGTATGCGGCTGGTTCAGGCGCGATGGTCGCGCGGCCGATCGGCCATTCCGCCGCCGGCGCCAGCCGAGGCCGTCGCACTTGTCGCGCCAACGGGAGAAGGCGCGGCGCCGGGCGGCGTGACCTGGGCCGGCGGGCTGGCGACGGCGGCCTCGTCCTCGGGCTCCTTCATGCCCGATTTGAAGGCCTTGATGCCTTTCGCGAAATCGCCCATCACCCGGGGCAGCTTGCCGGCGCCGAACAAGACCAGGATGATGGCGAGGACCACCAGCCAATGCATCAAACTCATCGAACCCATATGACGACCCCGTGGCGGCCCCGGAAACTGAACGTCGTGGTATTTTAACAGAGACCGCGCCGATATTCTCGGCGAATCGGAGCTTGCCCTATTCGCGCGGTTAATGCCGAAATCGTGCCGATTCGCCGAAGATCAAGCCCGAAACCAGCCGGACACCGATCCATGACCTATCTCCCGCCGCCGCACCCCGCCTGGGACCGCGTTGATCCGCAAGAGGCCGGTCTCGATCCCGCCGCGCTCACGGCCGCATCGCACCATGCCGCCGAGCACGAGACGCCGTGGCGCCGCGATCTGGCGTACATGGTCGCGAACGATTTCGGCGAGGCATCGCCGTGGAACGAGACGCTGGGGCCGGTGCGCCCGCGCGGCGGCCCGAACGGCCTGGTGCTGCGCGCGGGGCGGATCGTCGCCGAGTGGGGCGATACCGGCCAGATCGACCTGACCTTCAGCGTGGCGAAGAGCTATCTGTCGATCCTCGCCGGCCTCGCCTGGGACCGTGGCCTCATTCGCGACCTCGACGAGCCGGTCGGCCGCACGCCGGCATTCCGCAAGGGCGACGATGGCGGGTTCGAGCCGCCGCATAATGACAAAATCACCTGGCACCACTTCCTGCAGCAGACTTCGGAGTGGGAAGGCGAATTGTGGGGCAAGCCCGATCTGATCGACCGCAACCGCAGCGTCGGGGGTGGCTCGGGCGCCGCCAAAAAGGGCACGCACCGCGATTTGCAGACGCCCGGCAATTTCTGGGAATACAACGACGTGCGCGTCAACCGGCTGAGCCTGGCGTTGATGCGACTGTGGCGCCGGCCGTTGCCCGATGTGTTCCGCGAACTGGTCATGGAGCCGATCGGCGCCTCGCCCGATTGGGAATGGCACGGCTATCGCAACTCCTTTGTCGAAATCGACGGCAAGCGGATGCAGTCGGTGTCGGGCGGCTCTCATTGGGGCGGTGGCGTCTTCATCCATGCGCGCGACCAGGCGCGGATCGGCCTGTTGCTGCTGCGCGGCGGGATGTGGGGCGCGCGGCGCATCCTGTCGGCGGAATGGATCGAGCGCATGCTGGCGCCGTGTCCGCTATTCGCGCAATACGGCTATCTGTGGTGGCTCAACACGGCGCGCGGCCTTTACCCGAGCGCCTCCGAGACGAGCTATTTCGCGACCGGCGCCGGTGGCAACCTGACCTGGATCGACCCGGACAACGACCTCGTCGCGGTCATGCGCTGGATCGATCCGGCGGCCCGCGACCCGTTCATGCGGCTGGTAATGAGTGCGATCAGGGGGTGAGCAAGACACAGGCCGCCCTCGGTCGCCCGAGGTGGTGGTGTCTCAGCTTGACGCTTGCACGAGCGTCGTGCGTCCTTCGACACGCGCCCTTCGGGCGCTCCTCAGGATGAGGTTAAGATGTTGATCGCATTAAGAACGAGCCTCATCCTGAGGAGGCCGCGAAGCGGCCGTCTCGAAGGACGCATGAGGATCATCCAATTCGAAACTGAGACACTCCCCCCAATTGGCGGTTGTAACAGATCTCGGAAAAGCCCAGAATGATAAACTGCCGTACCCACTGGGGATGATGCGGCGGCTTAAAAACGCGCGCGCTTTCGCTCCGTTTTCGCACTTTTGATCGCGCACCGGAGAATTGCGATGCCCCCGTCGATAGCGGAAATCTCGATCACGAGTGAGCTATGGGTGCGGCAAACCCGCCCGCCCGACATGGCGAGCGAGACGGCGGCGATGCGCCGTCTCGCCGACACGATGGCGAGCGCCCCTTCAAAAATCTTGGCTCTATTAGCAAAACGTATTGAACTCACGCGGCGATGGCGGCGGCGAGGCAATATCGCGGGGTCGGGCCGGAGTGCAGGACGATCAGATGGAACCAGCGCAGGTAACTGCCGAGGTAGCGAGTGGCGATGCCGCGGCGGGGGC
>CAMATN010000074.1 GCA_945861155.1 Rhizobium sp. Q54 | reverse complement strand
GAGACGCCCGCTATGCGGGCTCCTCAGGATGAGGTTCTTTCTTAATGCCATCAATCACATACCCTCATCCTGAGGAGGCGCGGAGCGCCGTCTCGAAGGACGCGCGATAGTATTGCAGCCGGTCTTTTTGGGTTCGCTTGGGATTGATTCACAAGCTCTGAGGAGCGCCCCGCAGGGGTGCGTCTCGAAGGACGCACGTTTTCGCGCAGCTCGGTAAGCGGGTTCCGCGAAAGTGCTGCCGGGAGGGCGTTGTTCGGCTATGCTGAGCGGGCTTCGGAGGCCATGCCGTGCCGAAAAAAGAGCCGAGATAGGGTGTTCGGTCGCAATGGAGGAGAGGCTCCGCGATCTGCAGCAGGTCATGGCGGCCCATCGCGAGGCGTTGGCCGAAGCCCGGGGGGCGCCGAATGCTGGCGCCGCCAACCCGGACGCGCCGGACGGGCGACTTCTGGTTCTGCGGCGGCTGGCGCGCGACATCGAGCGGGTCTCGGGCATCGAGATCACCGGGATCATCGAGGCCAAGCTCGCTCGGGTGTTGTCGTCGGTCGATGTCGCCGAGCTTGCCGCCTGGGCCGGCCGGCTGCGCCTGCTGCCGGCAAATCATCCGGAATGGTTGAGCCTGATCGAGGCGCTGACCGTCCACGAGACGTTTTTTCATCGCGACTGCGCGCAGCTCGATCTGCTGGCGCGCATTCTGCGCGAGACCATCGCGACGGCCGCGGCAAACGGGCGCTGTTGCCTGCGGCTGTGGTCGGCCGGCTGCGCCACCGGCGAGGAGGCGTACACGCTCGCGATCCTCGCATTGCTGGCATTGCGCGACGCGGGATTTGCCGACGAATCGCGGGAAGGCGGCATCGTCTGCCGCCCGCCCTGGCAATTGGATGTCCTCGGCACCGATATTTCGCGCCTGGTCCTGACCCAGGCCAAGAACGCGGTCTACGCGACCGAAGGGCTCAGCGCGTTTCGCGACCTGCCGCATGAGCTGCGGCGGTTCTTTCCGATCTTGCGCCGACCGGGCGAGGCCCCGGCGACAGAGTTGCGCGGCGTGCTGGCGACCGTCAGCCGGCACGTGCGCTTCCGGCATTTCAACCTTATGGCCGGTTCGCCGCCGGAAACCGGGTTCGATGTCGTTGTCTGCCGTAACGTCCTGATCTATCTGACCGAGACAGCCCGGGGCGGAGCGCAGCTTCTACTCAGGGAGGCGTTGCGCCCGGGCGGACATTTGTTGCTCGGCCCGACCGATGCGCTTGCCGAGCCGGCGGCGTACGAGCCTTGCTGGGGCGCGGGAGCCGTGGCCTATGCGCTGAAGCCGCCGCGATGAACGATGTTATCGGTCAACGACCGGTCGCGGCGCTGCTGCCGATCTCGCCTGGATGGGTCGTCTTCACGGTGGCGGGGTCGCGTTTTGCGCTCCCCGTCGCCGCCGTCGAGGCGGTCGTGCCGCCACCGCCGCTGGCCCGGGTTCCACATGCCGCCCCCTTTCTGCTCGGCGCCGGCAATCTCGGCGGCCGGATCGCGCCGATCCTCGACCTCGCGCGTTTCCTGGAGCGGGACCGCGGCCCGGCAACCTATGACGGAAGCGGCGAAGTTCTGCGGCTGCGCGCTCCGGGCGGCAGCGTCGGGATCTGGGTCGATCGGGTCGAGCGGCTGGTGCGCCTCGACCGGAGCGGCGCGGCCACCCCCGATGGCATGGGCGAGGGTCCCGGCGGCATCGAAATCCTCGATCCGGCGCCGTTGTTGGAAGCCGGGCTCACCGCTCCCGGCCTCGCCTTCGGCATGCTGGCGCCGCTCGGCGACGTTGCCGACCGGGTTCCGCCGGCCGTTTCGGTGGCGTCGGCCGCCTTTATCGTCGTTGAAATCGCCGGCACGCCGATGCGGTTGCGGCAGGAGTGCGTCGTCGAGCTGCTCGAGACGGTCCCGTGGACTGTGTTGCCGCGCGCGCCCGCGGGATTGCTGGGGATCGCCCTGTTGCGCGGAGCGGCCGTGCCGGTTCTGTCGATGGCGGTCCTGGCGGGGGCGGTTCTGGCGGGGATGGACCAACCCGGTCCGCCGGGGGAATTCGCCGCGATCGAGATCGACGGACGCCGCGTGTTGCTGGCCGTCGATCGAATCGTCGGGTTGCGCGTTCAGCGCGCGTCCAGCGGTCGCCGTCGGGCCATTGTGGCGCCGAGCGACGAACCGGGCGACGAGAGCGAGCCGATCGATCCCGCCGCGATGATCCCGGAGGAATTGCGCCGCGTCATTCTCGGTTTTTCTCCGGGCGCAGGTGCAAGCCAATCCCAGGCGTCGGCGGTTCTCGACCGGTCAAGCGAATACCTTGCCTTTGCGGTAGCCGGGCAGGATTGCGCGGTGCCGATCGCCTGCGTCGAGCGCGTCGTCGGAGCGCGGCCATCGATCGGATTACCGCGATCGCCCACCTCGCGCGCCAACGGCGCCGGCGCTCAGGCCGAGGGGGCGATCGAATTGCACGGCCGGATCGTGCCGGTGGCCTCGCTGCGGTCCCGGCTCGCGCCGGTGCGCTACAAAAGGCGGCGCGGTGAGCAGCCTGGCGATAGTCGGGCCGGCGAAGATCGGGCCGGCGATAGTCGGGCCGGCGGTTGGGTCCCGAGCTTTTATGTGATCCTGCGCGATGCCGATGGGTTGGGCGCAATCGGGGTCGACCGGATCAAGGGGATTGTCAGGCTGCGTCCGGACGAATTCGCCGCCCCTCCGGTTGACGGACTCGGCCCGATCGCGGGCATTGCCGCGTTGCCGGACGGTGAGTTGTTGCGCGTCATCGCGCCCGAGCGCCTGTGGGGCGGCGGCTGATGGCGCGGAGTATGAAAGCCCACTTGCCCGGCCAGTTGCGCGTCGTCGTCGCCGACGATCTCGGGTTCATGCGGATCGCATTGCGCCAGATCATCGAAGCGGATGGCGACATGCGCGTCGTCGGTGAGGCCCGCAACGGCGAAGAAGCCGTCGCGCTGGTGCGCGAGCTGCGGCCCGACATCGTGACGATGGACGTCGAGATGCCGGTCATGGACGGGATCGAGGCGACGCGCCGCATCGCCAGCGAAGTCAGCCCGCCGCCGGCCATCATCATGGTCAGCAGCCACACTCAGGCCGGCGCTGCCGCGACGATCAAGGCGCTGCGCGTCGGCGCGGCTGATTTCGTCTCCAAGGAGTCGGCGTTCGCCCGAACCGATCTCGGGCAGATCGACGCCGAATTGCGCGACAAGATCCGGCAATCGGCGGATCGGCGGAGAGATCGTCGGGTCAACGCCGCGATCCAACCGGAGGCCGCGTCGCTGGTCCGCGAGATCGGCGACGCCGCGATACTCGGCCGGCCGGCATGCCATCCCAGCGGACCGGTCGATCTGGTCGCGATCGCGGTGTCGACCGGCGGGCCGTCGGCGCTCGCGATTCTGCTGCGCGGGCTCGGCGCGATCGCGGCGCCGATTGTCGTTGCTCAGCACATGCCGCGGTTTTTCACCGCCTGTCTGGCGGAATCGCTCAATCAGGATACCGGTCTCTTGGTTCGCGAGGGCGAACACCGCACGCCGGTGCTGCCCGGGCAGGTTACGATCCTGCCGGGCGGCCGGGACGGCGTCGTCGCGCCGCGCGAGGGCGGCGGGTTCGAACTGCGCCTGACCTTGAGCGACAGTCCGGTGCACCCGTCGGCGGATTTGTTGTTCGAATCGGCGGCGATGGTCGCCCGCAACCCGGTCGCGGTGATCCTGACCGGGATGGGCCACGACGGCGCCCGCGGCGCGGCCCGGTTCGTCCACCGCGGCCTGCCGGTCCTGGTGCAGCGCCCCGATACCTGCGTTGTCGGCGGCATGCCGGGCGCCGCGATCGAGGCCGGGGTCGCCAGCGAAGCGCTGACCCTCGGCGAGATTGCCGGACGGCTTCGACAATGGGCCGCAACCGCAGATTTCAATCCGCCCAAGTCTCAATCCGCCCAAGTCTGAAATGGCAAAACGATGAGCAAGAAGCAGATCCTCGTGGTCGATGATTCGTTCATCATGCGCACGATCATCAAGGACATCGTCGACAGCGACCCGGAACTCGAGGTCGTCGGCTTTGCCGAAAACGGCAAGATCGGGCTCGAACGCGTGCGCGAGCTGAAACCGGACGCCATTCTGCTTGATCTCGAAATGCCGGAGATGTCGGGCATCGACATGATGAAGCGGCTGGCATTGCTCGGTAAATCCAAGGTGATCGTGGTGTCTTCGGTCGGACAGACCGGATCGCCGCAGGCCTTGGAGGCGCGGCGGCTCGGCGCGATCGACGTCATCGCCAAGCCGTCCGGCGCAATGAGCCTCGATCTGCAGGCCAAGAAGGGGCACGAGATCGTCCAGGTGTTGCGGCGGGCCCTGTCGCTCGATCCGACCGAGGCGTGAGCCGAAGCACCGGAGCGCCCGATTTGGACGCGCTCGCCAGCACCCTGTGGCGCGAATTCGCGATCGAGACCGAGGAGCACCTCCAGACAGTCGAGCCGATCCTGTTGCGGGCAGAGCCGCAGCAGACAGGCAAGGACGATATTGCCCAGCTGTTCCGCTCGTTCCACTCGATCAAGGGCCTCGCCCGCGCGATGGACGTGCTCGGCATGGAGGGTGTCGCCCATCATGCCGAGAACCTGCTGGGGCTGGTCCGCGACGGCCGCACCGGCTTGACCGTTTCGCTCGCGGACCTCCTGCTGCAATCGGCCGATGCGCTGAAGCGGATGCGCGATGCCGTCGCCGCGCATCGCGACGATGTGCCGGCCGCCCCCGAACTGATCGCGCGGCTTGCGGCGGAATTCGCGGAATTGGGCGGCCTGGGCGAAAACGACCCGCCACCGCCGGTTGTGCCGCCGGCGGCTGCCGCCGGTGCGCCGCTGCACGACGACCCGGAAATGCTCGCGATCTTTGTCGAGATGATCGAGACGCTGGGCTCCGGGCTGTGCGCCGGGCTTGCCGATGGCGGGGCAGAGCGCGCGCCCGCGGTTGAGGCGGCGCGGACATTGACCCACGCGGCTGAGGTGATGAATTTCGACGCGCTGTCGGCCAGCTTTGGCGAATTGCGCGATGTGTTGCAGAAGCAGGAAGGCGCCGGGAGGCTGGATGCGCCGACGCGCCGTGAGGTTCTCGGGCGCCTCGGCGATATCCGACTGCAGATCGAGCTGGTCGGCGAGCTCACCGGTCGGGATGCCGGAACCGCGGCGTTTTCGGCCGCGCTCGCGCGGCATGTCGGCGACGAGCGTTACCGCATCGCGGTCGCGCTCAACGCGCTCAATCGACGCCTGCGCGACGATCTGGCCGAGGGCGACCCGCTTGCGGTGGAAGCCGACGCGGCCGCGATGAGCGGGCTCGCACGCACGCTGCATGCCGTGATGGCGGCACTATCGCTGCGCCGGGCGGCCGAAATCGTCGTGCTGATCGAAGACCTGACCGCCCGCATCGCAAGCGGCGAAGTCGCCGCCACCGAGCCCCTGGTCGAGGCGGCCGGCGCGATCATCGCGCAGCTGGTCGCGCACGCCGAGACCGGCGGCACCGACGATCTGACTGCCGCCGCCGCCGCCCAACTGACCGCCCGTTTGCGCGCGTTAACAGCATCGACCGCGCAGAAAATGATCGAGGACGGGGGTGGGCTCGTTGCCGGACTGCATCTGCCGCTCGAGTTGCTGACGATCCTGTCCGACGAAAACCTGGCGCAGCTCGAGACCGGGATCGGGACCGATCGGCTGTTGCCCTACGAGATGCTGGTGCATCTGGAAGCGGATCGCGACATCGCCCGGCGCTGGATGGCGTGGCTGACCGGGGAGGCGCGGGCGATCACCAATCGCACCGTCCTTGTCGACGGCGAAAGCTGGTTCGAGTTTCTCGTGCTGTCGGCGCTGGAGCCCGATGCGCTGGCGGACAAGCTCCTGGCTCTCGACCCCGGGCGGCGCTGCGTCAAGCGGGTGCGGCGCCTGACCGATCGAGCCGGCGGCGTGCTGGCGCTCGCGCAGCCGGCCGGCCGGCCGGTCGGCGACGACATCAGTATGCCGCCGTCGCCAGTCGTGCCGGGCAATTTAATCAGGGTCCGCGGTGAGTTGGTCGACAGCTTGCTCGACGATATCGGCGAGCTTCGGGTGCGGGCCGCGACCCTGCGGCATGTAATCCGCGGGGCGGGCTCGCGCGCCATGCTCGCCCGCGTGCAGCATTTCTCCGATCGGCTGCCGAACGAGCTGCGCCGCGAATTTCTGGCGACCTTCCGAGACTTTCGCGAGCGGGACCGCGGCTTATTGGAAAGCGAGGAGCTGATCGCCGGGATGCTGCGCCGGCTGCATCAAAGCGCGCTCGAGCTGCGTGTCGTTCCAGTCGATGTCGTATTCAACAGGCTGCCCCGCATGGTTCGCGATCTGGCCCGGCAGCAGGGCAAATCGATCGAGTTCGCGCTCGAGGGCCGCGATGTCCGGATCGACAAAAGCATGGTCGATATCCTCGCCGACCCGCTGATACATATGATCCGCAACGCCATAGATCACGGCATCGAGCCGTCTGAGGAGCGGCTTGCGGCCGGCAAGCCCGAGCGGGCGCATCTGAATTTGCGCGCGGCTCAGCACGGCTCCGTCATCGACATTGAAATCGCCGATGACGGGCGCGGGCTCGATGCCGAGGCGATCCGGGGGAAGGCGGTCGCCCGCGGGCTCGTGTCGCCGGCGCAAGCCGCCGCGCTGAGCGATGCGGAAATCTTCGACTTCATCTTCGCCGCCGGCCTGTCGACCGCCTCCGCGATCACCGAAACCTCGGGCCGCGGGGTCGGCATGGAGATCGTGCTGGCCACGGTGCGCCGTCTCAACGGGGATATAAAAATCCGCTCCGAGCGCGGCCGCGGCACGAATTTCACCCTCGTGCTGCCGCTCTCGGCGGCGCTGCAAACCGCGCTGATCGTGCGGGTTGGCGACCAGAGCCTGGCGATCCCGGAACGGCATGTCGTCGCGGTCGCCGAAATCGATGTCGACGCGATACGCCTCGTCGGCAGTCATCGCTCGATCCTGCACCGCCAGGCCGTGCTGCCACTTTACGGGCTCGGGCAGGTGCTCGGAATGCCGAACGGGGGCGTTGCGACCGGATCTCCGCCGAGAATGGACCCGATGGACTCGGCCGAGCCGACCGAGCCTATCGTCGTCATCACCAACGGCCGCCAGATGATCGGTCTCGAGGTCGATGCGATCGAGCGGATTCAGGAGCTTTTCCTGAAGGACCTCGATCCGCGCCTGGCAGGGTTTCCGGCGGTCGGCGGCGCTTCGATGCTCGGCGATGGCCGGGTCGTCTTGGTCCTCGACGGCGAGGAATTGATCCAGCTGGCCGCCCGCGGCATCGAGCCACCGCCGCTCGCGACGGAAACAACCCCCATGGTGCCGTGAGCCTCTATCTGGAAGTCCGGATCGGCGCCGAACGCTATCTGCTCGACGCGGCGCGAATCCTTGAAATCCGCCCGATCGCGCGGGATGGTGCGGTCTATTGGCAGGACAGAGCGGCGACGGTCGTCGATCTGCGCCAGCTGTTCGAGGAGAGCGCCGCCGCGCCGGGTTGCGTTGTCCTTTACGGCCAAACCTCCGGAGACGCTGCCGCCTTGCTGGTCGACCGCGCCGACGGCCTGGTCGAGCGGGGCGATGCGGATTTCTGCCCGCTGCCGCCGATCGGGCCGGTGGGCCTCCTGATCGACGCGATGTCGACGAGGTCCGGGGAGGACGCGAACGCACGCCCGATGCTGCGCTTGCGCGGCGAACGCGCGCTTTCCGTCGCGGCGGCTTGCGGTGTCGCTGGCGTTCCGGCGCCGGCAACCGCGGCAGGCGACGCGATCACCGCCGCGGTCCCCGCTAGATGATCCGGCCCCTACCAGCAGAACGGCGGGACACAGGCGTAGGCATAGGGGCGAGGCCGGTAATAGGTCCGGTAATGCGGTCGATAGTACGCGGGATAGTAGTGGCGCTGCGGGTAATAAGCGTAGGCCCGGTGCGGGTTCCATTGCTTCACGTAGTGGCGGGTGTGATGCTTGCAAACCCACCGGTAGCCGTTCCACCAGCAGCGATGCGCCTCGGCCGCCGGCGCAGACACCATCAACGCCAGCGCGACGACGGCCAGAGCCCCAAGTAATTTTCTCATGGCAATCCTCCAACAATGGACTTCCTGAGATAACGCTGTACCGCCGATCTCATTCCGCTGATCCTGGCCGGGTCGGCCGCGACTGGGGCCGGCGCATCGCGTTGCTTGGAGAGCAGACATGGCGACAATCGAGCCTTATGCCGCACCCGGAGTGTACGACCCGCCGATCTATGCCCAGGCGGTCAAGGTCAGCGGCGCCCAGACGATCCTTTATATCGCCGGGCAGGTCGCCTACACCGCCGAGGGCGGGGCGGCTCATGCCGGCGATTTCAAAGCCCAGGCCCGCGCCACGCTGCAGGCCTTGAAGGCGCAGGTCGAAGCCGGCGGCGGCACGATGGCCAACATCGTCAAGGTCAACACCTACCTGACCGACATTCGCCATCGCGCCGATTACGGGCCGATCCGCGAGGAGTTCTTCGGCAAGAAGATGCCGGCCCACACGCTCGTCGCGGTGGCGGCGCTGGCCCAGCCCGAGTTCCTGATCGAGATCGAGGCCGTCGCCGTTCTTTAAAGCGTAATCGGGGCAGATTGAACCGCCTCAAGAGTTCGTCATTCCCGCGGAAGCGCGGAAGCGCGAATCCAGGGCCAGCGCTGTCCCGCCTCTCCTGGACCCCCGCCCGCGTCGGGATGTCGCGAAGCAAGAGGCCCGGAATCCAATTCCAGAGGCCTGCGTGTATGGATTCCAGGTTCCGCCCGTCGGGCGGCCCCGAATGACAACCCAGTTGGCGGCGTCAGAACATCCGGTCGAGCTCGGTGCGCTTGATCTCGACCGGGAAGCGGCGGCGCAGCGCCTGGGTGAACTCGCCGGCGATGTCGAGCTTGGCCTCGGCGACGAGCTGATCGGCCAATTTCGCGGCCTCGGCCTCGGATATTGCCTCGGGCGCCTGGATGTCCTTCAGCTGCGCCGTATGGGCGCCGGACGCGTCGCTGACCGTCACGACATCGCCCGGCTTTGCCGCGAACAGCTTGGCGACCAGCGCCGCCGGGACTCTCTGGCCGGGCTGTGCGGCGCGGGTCAGCGACACCGCGGCGAGCAGCGTCAAGCCCTTGTCGCCGGCCGCCTTGGCGAGCGACGTTTCGGCGTTGGCCAACGCGGCGAGGTCCTCGGCCTGCTTGGTCGCGGCCTGGCGCTTTTGCTCGGCCTGCCAGCCGGCGATCGCCTTGTCCTTGACCTCGGCCAGCGGACGCGTCTGCGGCGGGGTGACCTTGTCGACGCGGATCGCAAACACCGAACCGTCCTGCGTATCGGCGACCCGGCCGGTCTCGCCCGGACCGGTGGCGAATGCGCTCTTCAAAATCTCGTCGGGCACGACCGGCAGCGTCACCGGCTTGCCGTCAGGATCGTGCCCGGTTTCATCGACAGCCGCGACGCTCGTCAGGGTCAGCCCGTATTTTGCCGCGACCTCATCGAGCTTGCCGCCGCCGGCGAGCGCATCGTCGGCCTGATTGCCGAGCTTGCTGAGCCGGTCGGCCGCGTCCTGAAGCTGCATTTCGACGGCGAGCTTGGCCTTGACGTCGTCGAAGCCTTGCGCGGCTGCCGGCTCGATCCTGACGATTCGCAGGATGTGCCAGCCGAGCGGGGTCTTGATCGGCCGGCTGACCTCGTTGAGCGGCAGCTCGAAGGCGATATCGCCCAGTTCCTGCGGGATCTCCTTGCGGTTCAGCAGGCCGAGCTCGACCGTTTCGGGGTCCTGTCCGGCGATCGAGGTCGCGACTTCCTTCCACTCCTTGCCGGAAGCGACCGCCGCCGCGGCCTCGTTCGCCTTTGCCTCCGAGGGGGACAGGATCTGCTGGATCTCGCGCTGTTCAAGGCTCTCGTAATCGTCCTTGCGCAGTTCGTATTCCTTGCGGAGCTTGTCCTCCGGGATCTCGGCGGCTTGCTTCATATCGGCGGGAGACAGGCTCGCGACCGTGAAGGCGCGGTATTCGGGCGCCCGAAACAAATCGGAATGGGCCTCGTGGAATTGGGTCAGATCGGCCTCGCTCGGCGGGCCTGTGTCGGCAATCGCCGATACCGAAAAGCTGACGATGTCGGCGACGCGCTTTTCGTGGCGATAGCGGTACAGCACATCCACCACCGGCTGCGGCGCGCTGACCCCGGCGGTAATCGCCTGCACCAGATCGGCGCGCGGAATGTCGTGACGCAGCCGTGCGACAAGCTGTTCCTCGCTGAGCCGGTTCATCGACAAGACCTGGGTGAACATCCGTCGATCGAACTTGCCGTCAGGCCCGCGGAACGCCGGGTTGTCGTAGATCGCGCCGCGGATCACATCGTCCGACACTTCGAGACCGAGCCGCTTGGCTTCCTGGTCGAGCAGGCTGCGGTCGATCAGCTGGCTGAGCAGCGTGTCGACGACGCCAAGCTGCTTGAGCTGCTGCGAATCAATCCCGGAACCGAACTGCGTCCGCATCCGTTCGAGCGCGGGTTCGATGGCCTTCTGCAAATCCGCCGCGCGGATGCTCTGGTCGCCGACCGTGGCGATCACGCTGTCCTGGGTCGGCTTGTCCTGCGCATAATCGGCAATGCCCCACAATCCGAACGAGACGATCAGGAGCCCGAACAGGATCTTTACGACGATGGACCCAACTCGACCGCGGATCGCTTGCATCATGGCGCGACAAGTCCGGTTTTGCGGGTTCGGCGCGACGGCGGTCGGTTGACCGGCGCGAACCTCGATGTGATCGTGCCGGGAACATAGAGATGCGCCGGCGGGGTCGCAACACTGGCCGGCGCCGGCGGCAGCGGCGCTGGAGGACGGAAATGCCTGAACCGAAACGACTTGTCGCCGGCAACTGGAAGATGAACTTGCTGCGCGCCGAGGGCATCGCCCTGGCGCGCGCGGTCGCCGCGGAGGCGCGTGGGGCGCATCGGTGCGACCTCCTGGTATGCCCGCCGTTCACGCTGCTCGCGGCGGTAGCCGATGCGCTTGGCGATAGCGGCGTCGCGCTCGGCGGCCAGGATTGCCATGCCGCGCCCGCCGGCGCCTATACCGGCTGCGTCAGCGCCGAAATGCTGAAGGATGCCGGCTGCGGCCACGCGATCGTCGGCCATTCGGAGCGCCGCCACGCCTGCGGCGAGAGCGACGGGGATGTCCGGGCGAAAACCCTGGCGGCATGGCGCGCCGGGCTGGTCGCGATCGTCTGCGTCGGCGAGACCCGCGCCGAGCGCGAGGCAGGCCGGGCGATCGACATCGTCTCGGCCCAGCTGGCCGGCTCGGTGCCCGGCGAGGCGACGGCCGCGAACCTGGTCGTCGCCTACGAGCCGGTCTGGGCGATCGGCACCGGGCTGACCCCGACGAACGAGGATATCGTCGAGATCCACGCCGCGATCCGGGGCTGTATCCCGGCCGGCGCGCGCATCCTTTACGGCGGCTCGGTCAATCCGAAAAACGCGGCCGAAATTCTGGCGCTCGCCGAGGTCGGCGGCGCGCTGGTCGGCGGCGCGAGTTTGAAGGCGCAGGATTTCTGGGCGATCGCCCAGGCGTGCGGCTGATAATCGCCGGCTGTAGCCAGCCGCCGCGCAAGCGCCTACATAAGAGCGTCATCCCCCACACGTCGCGGCTGCCGAATCGATGCTGATCCTGCTTTTCGTCGTCCATGTGCTGATCGCCGTCGGGCTTATCGGCGTCGTCATGTTGCAGAAGAGCGAAGGCGGCGCGCTCGGCATGGGCGGCGGCGGCATGACCGGTTTCATGACCGGGCGCTCGACCGCCAATCTGTTGACCCGGACGACGGCAATCCTGGGCGCGCTGTTTTTCGTGACCAGCATCCTGCTCGTGCTGCTCAGCAATTCCAGCCGCGCCCCGACATCGATCATCGATCAGGGCGCGCCGTTCGCACCCGGGACACCGAGCGCGCCGGGGATTCCGGCCGCGCCGTTCCCGGTGGCGCCGACCCAACCGACGCCGCCCGCCCCGCCAAGCGCGCCGCTCGCGCGGTGAACCGGCCAGTTTCGCGTGGGATGCTCGCCGCCTTTGCTATAGACTGAAGTTCCATGACGCGGTTCATCTTCATTACCGGCGGCGTGGTCTCCTCCCTCGGCAAGGGTCTGTGCTCGGCGGCGCTCGGCGCGCTGCTGCAGGCGCGTGGCTTCAAGGTCCGCCTGCGCAAGCTCGACCCCTATCTGAACGTCGATCCCGGCACGATGAGCCCCTATCAGCACGGGGAAGTCTTCGTCACCGATGACGGCGCCGAGACCGATCTCGATCTGGGCCATTACGAGCGCTATGTCGGGGTCGCCGCGCGCAAGAGCGACAGCGTCACGACGGGCCGGATCTATTCGACCGTGATCGGCCGCGAGCGGCGCGGCGAGTATCTCGGCGCGACGGTACAGGTCATTCCGCACGTCACCGACGCGATCAAGGAATTCATCCTGGCCGATCTGGGCGACGAGGATTTCGTCTTGTGCGAGATCGGCGGCACGGTCGGCGACATCGAAAGCCTGCCGTTCCTTGAAGCCATTCGTCAGCTCGGCAACGAACTCGGCCGCGACCGGGTCATGTTCGTGCATCTGACCCTGGTGCCGTGGATCGCCTCGGCCGGCGAATTGAAGACCAAGCCGACCCAGCATTCGGCCAAGGAATTGCTCGGCCTCGGCATCCAGCCCGATATCCTCCTCTGCCGCTGCGAGCGGCCGATCCCGGACAGCGCGCGCAAGAAGATCGCGCTGTTCTGCAATCTGCGCGAAGCGCGCGTGATCCCGGCGATCGACGTCGACACGATCTACGCGGTGCCCGGGTCGTACCATGCCGAGGGTTTCGACCGCGAGGTCTGCCTCCATTTCGGCCTCGCCGTGCCCGAGCCCGATCTCGGCCGCTGGGACGCGATCGTCAACCGCATCCGCCGTCCCGAGGGCGAGGTCACGATCGCGATCGTCGGCAAGTACACGCATCTGCTCGACAGCTACAAATCGCTGGCCGAGGCGATGACCCATGGCGGCATCGCCAACAACGTCCGGGTCAAGCTCGACTGGATCGATTCGGAGGTGTTCGAGGCCGAAGCCGAGGCGGTGCGCCAGTTGGAGGGCGTCCACGCGATCCTGGTGCCGGGCGGTTTCGGCGAGCGCGGCTCGGCGGGCAAGATCGAGGCGGTGCGCTTCGCCCGCGAGCGCCAGGTGCCGTATTTCGGCATCTGCTTCGGGATGCAGATGGCGGTCATCGAGGCGGCGCGGCATCTCGCGAAGCTGCCCGGCGCCGGCTCGACCGAATTCGGCCCGTGCGCGCACCCGGTGATCGGGCTGATGACCGAATGGGTGCGCGACAACACGCTCGAGCAGCGCGAGGCAAACGGCGATCTCGGCGGCACGATGCGGCTCGGCGCCTACGACGCGCTGCTCGATCCGGAAAGCCGGGTCGCCGAGATTTACGGGGTCAGCCGGATCAGCGAGCGCCACCGCCATCGCTACGAGGTCAACATCGCCTATCGCGACAGCCTGGAGGAGGCCGGGCTGCGGTTTTCCGGCATGTCGCCCGACGGCCTCCTCCCCGAAATCGTCGAGATCCCCGACCACCCGTGGTTTATCGGCGTGCAGTTCCACCCCGAACTGAAATCGCGCCCGTTCGAACCGCACCCGCTGTTCACCTCGTTCGTCAAGGCCGCCGTCGACCAGTCGCGGCTGGTCTAGCTTCCACGGTAGATCGTAGGATGGGCTGAGCGCAGCGAAGCCCATCGATAAGCAGTCCACCACAGAGGCACGGAGACCACAGAGATCAGGTCTAAATTGCCTCTGTGTCCTCCGTGTCTCTGTGGTGAAATCAAGATCGGTGGGCTTGGCTGCGCTCGGCCCACCCTACGATGCCGTCCGCAGGGGAACAGCAAATGCAACCACGCCACGTCGCGATCGGCGACATCACGCTCGGCAATGATCTTCCGCTCGTGCTGATCGCCGGGCCGTGCGCGCTCGAAAGCCGGGCGCATGCGCTCGAAATCAGCGCGGCCCTCGTAGAGATCACGGCCAAGCTGGGCATCCGGCTGATCTACAAGACCTCGTTCGACAAGGCGAACCGCACCTCGCTCGGCGGCGCGCGCGGCATCGGCATCGAGGGCGGCCTGCCGATCCTCGCCGAGATCCGCGAGACGCGCGGCATCCCGGTCTTGACCGACGTGCATCTGCCCGAGCAATGCGCGCCGACCGCCGAGGCGGTCGATGTCTTGCAGATCCCGGCCTATCTGTGCCGGCAAACCGATCTGCTCGTCGCCGCGGCCAGGACCGGGGCCGCGATCAACGTCAAGAAGGGTCAGTTTCTGGCGCCGTGGGACATGGCGCATGTCGCCGCCAAGATCGCGCAGAGCGGCAACGAGCGCATCCTCTTATGCGAGCGCGGCGCCAGCTTTGGCTACAACACGCTCGTTTCCGACATGCGCTCGCTGCCGATCTTGGCCGAGACCGGCTACCCGGTCGTCTTCGACGCGACCCATTCGGTGCAGCAGCCAGGCGGGCAGGGGGGGAAAAGCGGCGGCGAGCGCCGCTTCGTCGAGACATTGGCCCGCGCCGCGGTCGCAATCGGCGTCGCGGCGGTCTTCATGGAAACTCACGAAGACCCCGACCGCGCCCCCTCCGACGGCCCCAACATGGTGCCATTGCGCGCCCTCCCCGAACTCCTCGAAACCCTGATCGCCTTCGACCGCCTCGCCAAGTCACGCCCCGCCGGCGCGGGCTGACGCGGCGCAAAATCCGGCGACAACCGCACGCGATGTTGACATCTGTACGGTGTCAACGTACAGTCTGACATGATCATTCGGAGCGTCCGGCATCGGGGCCTTTTGCGCCTGATCGAAGACGACGACAGCCGGGAGCTCCGCGGCGATCTTGTGCGGCGGCTGCGCAACATCCTCGCGGTACTGATCGCCGCGGCCGACATGGACGGCGTTATCGGGCCGCCCGGCTGGCGCGTCCACCAACTCAAGGGCGACCGCGCCGGGATTTGGAGCATTTCGGTCAGCGGCAATTGGCGGCTGACATTTGACATCCGGCAGGGCGAAATCCGCGACCTCGACTTGGAGGATTACCACTGATGAGCCGCGCACCCGCCAGAATGGCGATGGCCCCGCCGCATCCGGGCGTGTTTGTCCGCGAGGAAGTTCTCGACGAACTCGGTTTGACGGTCGGCGAGGCGGCGGAGGTGTTGGACGTGCGCCGCGCCACCCTGTCCGACCTGATCAATGGCAACGCGGCGTTATCGGCGGAAATGGCGCTCAGGATCGAGAAGGCGTTCGGAATCAAGATGGAAACGCTGCTTAACATGCAGGCATGGCACGACGCTTTCGCGATGCGTCAAAGGGCCGGCGAGATCGATGTCAAGCGCTACCAGCCCCAAAACCTTGAACGCTGAACCGGGCACGGACTGGCAGCGACTGCGCGCCATGACCGATGCGGAGGTCCACGCGGCGGTGATGGCAGACCCGGAGATAAAGGCGACCGACGACGCCTTCTGGAAGGCGGCGCGAGTGGTCATGCCGTTGCCGAAAGGGCGACGATAAAATCGCCATAATCGCATCGTAGCCTTTGCCCGCTCGGCGCCCCGCGACCGGGCCCCAAGGAAAGGCCGATGCCTGCCACCGGACTGTAAAAAACAGGAGAAACAGGTGCGGCGAGACGGCAGGGGTCGCTTCCAAAAAGGCCGATCCGGCGGCCGGTCCGGCAACGCCGCCTCCCTAACTCGTCATGGCCGGACTTGATCCGGCCATCCACGTCTGGCATTGGACCGCTGCCCGTGGATGACCGGGTCGAACCCGGTCATGACGTTGAAATTTGATGGAAATGCCATGACCGCCATCGCCGACATTCACGCCCGCGAGATCCTCGATAGCCGGGGCAATCCGACCGTCGAGGTTGAGGTCACGCTGGACAGCGGCGCGGTGGGACGCGCGGCGGTGCCGTCGGGGGCGTCGACCGGGGCGCATGAGGCGGTCGAGAAGCGCGATGGCGGGGCGCGCTATGGCGGCCGGGGGGTGCAGGGGGCGGTCGGCGCGGTGAACGGAGAAATATTCGACGCGTTGTCGGGGTTCGACGCGGCCGACCAGCTCCAGATAGACCGGACGCTGATCGCGCTCGACGGCACGGCGAACAAGGGAAGGCTCGGGGCCAATGCGGTGCTCGGGGTCAGCCTCGCTTGCGCCAAGGCGTCCGCCATCGACCTCGACCAGCCGCTCTACCGCTATGTCGGCGGGGTCTTCGCCCGCACGTTGCCGGTGCCGATGATGAACATCGTCAATGGCGGCGTCCATGCCGACAACCCGATCGACATCCAGGAATTCATGGTCATGCCGGTTGGCGCGGCCAATGTGACCGACGCGATCCGGATGGGTTCGGAGATCTTTCACGCGCTCCGCCGCAAGCTCGCCGACGCCGGACACAACACCAATGTCGGCGACGAGGGCGGGTTCGCGCCGAACCTCGCCTCGGCCGATGCGGCGCTCGGCTTTGTGATGCAGGCGATCGAGGCCGCCGGCTACCGCCCGGGCGAGGATGTCGTGCTGGCGCTCGACCCGGCGGCGACCGAATTCTACCGTGACGGCAAGTACCATCTGGAGGGCGAGGGCAGGGTGCTCGACGCCGCCGGGCTCGTGGCGTATTGGACCGATCTGGTCGACCGCTATCCGATCCTGTCGATCGAGGACGGCATGGCCGAGGACGATTGGGACGGCTGGGCCTTGCTGACTCGCGAGCTGGGAGCGCGGGTGCAGCTGGTCGGCGACGACGCGTTCGTGACCAACCCGGCGCGGCTCAAGGAGGGAATCGCGCGGGGAGTCGGCAACGCGCTGCTAGTCAAGATCAACCAGATCGGCACATTGTCCGAGACCCTCGAGGCGGTCGAGACGGCGTTGCGCGCCGGCTATGGGGCGGTCTTCTCGCACCGCTCGGGCGAGACCGAGGATGCGACGATCGCCGATCTCGCGGTCGCGACCAATTGCGGGCAGATCAAGACCGGGTCGCTGTCGCGCTCCGACCGGCTCGCCAAGTACAACCAGCTGATCCGCATCGAGGAACAGCTCGGCGAATCGGCGCTGTATCCGGGGCGGGCGGTGCTGCGGCGTTAGTCACACCCGGTTGTCATCCCGGCGAAGGCCGGGATCCACCAATCGGCCCCGAGAGCGTTGAAAAGTGGGTCCCGGCCTTCGCCGGGATGACAGCGTAGTGTGATGCTGCGAGCGCCGTTGACCTCGGCAACCGGGCGTGATTCTCTTGTCGGATGATCGTGTTGCGCGAGATGCGCCGGCGGGCGAAAACGCTGGTCGGTCCGATGCTGGGAATGGCCCTGACCGGCTATTTCGCCTACCACCTTGTCGAGGGTGATCGCGGGCTGCGGGCCTGGGTCTACCTGACCCAGGAGCTGCGTCTGGCCAAGCAGAATTTGTCCAACGCCGCGGCCGAGCGTACCGAACTCGAGCACCGGGTGGCGCATATGCGGCCCGATCATGTCGACCCGGATCTGCTCGACGCGCAAATCCGCAGGACCCTCGACGTGACCAGGCCGGACGAGATCGTGATCATGGCGCCGCCGGAAAAACGCTGAACACTGCTGCAAATCGGCGGGCCTTGTCTTGATTTCCGGCGCGGAGCTTTCCCCTTTGCCGCCAATCAATTGATCGGGGTGAGGTTGCAAACCGGCGGATTTGCCCCCATGCTCCGGTGACAGCCCCGGAGGATGCCTGATGGCAGTCAAGCGCAAGGCCAAGGCGCCGACGCCGGCCGAGCCGCAAACCTCGCCCGACGCGCTCAAGCGCTACTTCGCCGACATGCTGCTGATTCGCCGGTTCGAGGAGCGCGCAGGGCAACTTTACGGCATGGGGCTGATCGGCGGGTTCTGTCATCTGTATATCGGGCAGGAGGCGGTGGTCGTCGGCATGCAGGCCGCTCTCGAAGAGGGTGACACGATCGTCACCTCGTACCGCGATCACGGCCACATGCTGGCCTGCGGCATGGACCCGAAGGGCGTCATGGCCGAACTGACCGGCCGGCGCGGCGGCTATTCGCGCGGCAAGGGCGGCTCGATGCACATGTTCAGCCGCGAGAAGAATTTTTTCGGCGGGCACGGCATCGTCGGCGCCCAGGTGCCGATCGGGACCGGCCTCGGCTTTGCCCACCGCTATCGCGATGACGGGCATATCTCGGTCACCTATCTCGGCGACGGCGCGATCAACCAGGGCCAAGTCTACGAAAGCTTTAACATGGCGTCGCTTTGGAAGCTGCCGGTCGTGTATGTCATCGAAAACAACCGCTACGGGATGGGCACCTCGGTCAGCCGCGCCTCGGCGCGCACCGATTTGTTTCGCCGCGGCGTTCCCTACGGCATCGAGGGCGAGGAGGTCGACGGCATGGACGTCGTCGCGATCCACCGGGCCGGCCTCGCCGCCGCCGAGCACGCCCGTTCCGGTAAGGGGCCGGTCATTCTCGAAATGTTGACCTATCGCTTTCGCGGCCACTCGATGTCGGACCCGGCGAAATATCGCAGCAAGGAGGAAGTCAACCGGATGCGCTCCGAGCACGATCCGATCGACCAGCTCCGCCGCCGGCTGATCGCGGATCACCAGGCCGACGAGGACGGGCTGAAGCAGATCGAGAGACGGGCGCGGGAGATCGTAGCCGAGGCGGCGCAGTTTGCCCAGGACTGCCCGGAACCCGATCCGGCCGAATTGTGGACGGACGTGCTGGCTGAAGCCTAGAACATACAAGCGGCCGGCGACGCAGACCCGGCGCACGACAATTCGCGGGCGACGATCTGCGAGGGAATGCCGAGGAAGTGAATGGCTAGCGAAGTGCTGATGCCGGCGCTGTCGCCGACGATGACCGAGGGCAAGATCGCGCGCTGGGTCAAGAGCGAGGGCGAGACCGTCAAGGCCGGCGATGTGCTGGCCGAGATCGAGACCGACAAGGCGACGATGGAGGTCGAAGCGGTGGATGAGGGCGTGCTCGCCAAGATCGTGATCCCCGAGGGCACCGAGCACGTCGCGGTCAATACGCGGATCGCGCTGATCGCCGAGATTGGCGAGGATGTCGGGGTCGCCGTTGCCGAGTCGGCAAAATCCGCGGCGCCTCCAGCGGTACGGAGGGACACGCCGACGCCGCCCGCGCCCGCTGCCCGCGCACCCGCGGAACCTGCTCGCTCTCAGCCCGCTCGCGCTGCCGCCCCGCCGGCCCCAGGCGCCGGACCCGAGGAATACAGCGGCAAAACCGTCACGATGACGGTGCGCGAGGCATTGCGCGACGCGATGGCCGAGGAAATGCGGCGCGATCCTGATGTGCTGCTGCTCGGCGAGGAAGTCGCCGAATATCAGGGCGCCTACAAGGTCAGCCAGGGGCTGCTGCAGGAATTCGGGGCGCGCCGGGTCATCGACACGCCGATCACCGAGCAGGGCTTTGCCGGGCTCGGCATCGGCGCGGCCTTCGCCGGTCTCAGGCCGATCGTCGAGTTCATGACCTTCAACTTCGCGATGCAGGCGATGGACCAGCTCGTCAATTCGGCCGCCAAGACCCGCTACATGTCGGGCGGCCAGATGGCGGCGCCGATTGTTTTCCGGGGGCCCAACGGCATTGCCTCGCGGGTCGCCGCCCAGCATTCCCAATGCTATGCCAGCTGGTACGCGCATGTGCCCGGGCTCAAGGTCGTCGCGCCCTATACCGGGGCCGACCACAAGGGGCTTTTGAAATCGGCGATCCGGGACCCCAACCCGGTGATCTTCCTCGAACACGAGCTCGTCTACGGCGAGAGTTTCGCGGTGCCGGAAGACCCCGAATACCTCGTGCCGATCGGCAAGGCGCGCATCGCCCGCGCCGGCGACCACGTCACGATCACCGCCTTCTCGCGCATGGTGAAGCTCGCCTTGCAGGCCGCCGATGAGCTTGCAAAGGGTGGGATCTCCGCCGAAATCATCGATCTGCGCACGCTCAGGCCGTTCGATGTCGAGACGGTCGTCGCGTCGGTCAAAAAGACCAACCGCATCGTCTCGGTCGAGGAGGGCTGGCCGTTCGCCGGCATCGGGTCCGAGATCGCGGCGATCGTCATGGAAGAATGCTTCGACTGGCTCGACGCGCCATTAAAGCGCGTCACCGGCAAGGATGTGCCGCTGCCGTACGCCGCCAATCTCGAACGCCTCGCCGTGCCGCAGGTCGAGGACATCGTCGCCGCCGCGCGCGCGGTCGCGTACCGCTGATACACGTCGTGGCCGGGCTTGACCCGGCCATCCACGCCTTCCCACTCGACTGTCCCCGTGGATGCCCACGGATCAAGTCCGTGGGCTGAAGGCCCACGGGTCAAGCCCGGCCATGACGGTTGGGGGTGGGCGAGTAAAGGAATCGCCATGCCGATCGAAATCCGCATGCCGGCGCTGTCGCCGACGATGACCGAAGGCAATCTCGCCCGCTGGCTCAAGAAAGAGGGGGACGAGGTTCATTCGGGCGACGTCATCGCCGAGATCGAGACCGACAAGGCAACGATGGAATACGAGGCGGCGGACGAAGGTCGCCTCGGCAGGATCCTCGTTCCCGAGGGTGCGCAGGGCATCAAGGTCAACGCGCCGATCGCGCTCCTGCTCGAAGAGGGCGAGGACGCGGCCGCGCTCGACAAATTCGAGGCCGGTGCCGCGTCGGCACAGGCTCCCGCTACGCCAGCGCCGCCCGCCGCGAGCCCCCACCCCAGCCCTCCCCTCCCCGGGCTTGACCCGGGGATCACGGGGGAGGGAGCAACAACGAGCACCCCTCCCCCGCAAGCGGGGGAGGGCAGGGTGGGGGTCCTGGGCAACGGCCCCACGGCGGTAGATGACGGCCGGGTCTTCGCCAGCCCGCTGGCGCGCCGCATGGCGCACCACGCCGGCCTCGACCTCGCGGCGCTCCGCGGCTCGGGACCGCGGGGCCGCATCGTTAAGGCCGATGTCGAGGAGGCGCTGGGGCAACCTCCGGCAGCCCAGCCCGCCGCCGCTCCGCCCGCCACCACAGCCGGGCCGGTGTTCGACAAAGCGCAGATGCTCGCGCTCGCCGGCAGCCCGCCGCACAGCGAGAAGCCGCATAGCGCGATGCGCCGGGTCATCGCCCGCCGGCTCAGCGAAGCGAAGCAGACCGTGCCGCATTTCTACATGTCGGTCGATTGCACGATCGATGAACTGCAGAAGATCCGGGCGACGCTGAATGCGAAGTCGGAAACCTACCGCATCTCGATCAACGATTTCGCGATACGGGCCGCCGCGCTCGCATTGCGCCAAGTGCCGGCGGCCAACGCGTCTTGGAGCGACGAGGCGATCCTCTTGTGGGAGCGCGCCGATATCGCCGTCGCGGTGGCGCTCGACGACGGACTGATCACCCCGATCGTCAAGGGGGCCGACCAGAAGGGGCTGGCGCAGATCGCCGCCGAGACCAAGGATTTGGCCGAGCGTGCCCGCGCCGGCAAGCTGAAGCTCGAGGAATTCCAGGGCGGCACCTTCTCGATCTCGAACCTCGGCATGTACGGCATCCGCGAGTTTGCCGCGGTCATCAACCCGCCGCATGGCGGCATCCTCGCGATCGGCGCCGGCGAGCCGCGCCCGATCGTGCGCGACGGCCAACTCGCGGTCGCGACCGTGATGACCTGCACCCTCTCGTGCGACCACCGCGTCGTCGACGGCGCGGTCGGCGCGCAATTCCTCGCCGCCTTCAAGAAGCTGATCGAAGACCCGCTGACCATGCTGCTGTGAGCGATATGCGGGTTAACAAGAAGCAAAAGGAACGCGTTTATCTGGATAGCTTCCGGTATTTTTGTCAGGATTTTCCTTGTGGTGAAGTTCATTCTGACGAATCGCCAGATTTCATAATTAATTCGGGCTCACGTTGCACCGGCATTGAAATTACAGAAATATATGTTGATGACGGAGGTAAAAGAAATTCGCGTCAAGGCATTGCGGCCACGAGAGACAGAATAACTGACATCGCTAAAAATTATGCCATCGAGTTGAGAATTCCGCCTGCATCTGTAACGTTGTTTTTCAACTGGACCTTGCCCCTATTGCGAAACGATGAGGGTCGAATTGCCCAAGGGGTTGCTATTATTGTACACGGCAATATGGCGCCTGCAGGCCAAAATACCGAACTTGAGTACCGGCATGACTCGAGTCAGCCGCCCGAGGTCGACCTAATCTTGATCAACCGAAGCTATCCGGATGATCAACACAAGTGGAATTGGACAGAGGCTTTCGATGTAGAAAAAAATGCGATCCCCTATGTAGAAAACGCTATTCAGAGAAAGGCCGACATGCTAGCGGACTGCTTAAAAAAATGTCACAAATGCTGGCTCTTAATTGTTAGTCCAGCACCTTATGCGTCTGGCGGAATTCGACCCGATGCGACAAGTTTGACACATACATACCTATCGCCATTCAGTCGGACATATCTTCTTGACGATGCTTTTGGTCGTTTACACCGTCTCAACACATTTCAGTTTGAAAGCTCAAGCTAACCCAGCACGGATTGACTCGGATCTTTTATAGAGGGCTACAAATCGGGCGCATGAAGCCCACTGGAGCGGGGCATCGGTATGGCGGAGACTTCCTTCGACCTCGTCGTATTGGGCGGCGGGCCGGGCGGGTATGTCGCGGCGATCCGGGCAGCGCAGCTTGGCATGACGGCCGCGCTGGTCGAGCGCGAGCATCTGGGGGGCATCTGCCTCAATTGGGGCTGTATCCCGACGAAGGCGTTGCTGCGCGCCTCGGAAATTCACCATTTGCTGCACCGCCTCGACGAATTCGGCTTTTCGGCCCGCGACATTTCCTATGATGCGACGAAAATCGTCGCCCGCTCGCGCGCCGTCGCGAAGCAGCTGTCGGGCGGCGTCGCGCATTTGCTGCGCAAGAACAAGGTCACCGTGTTCGACGGGGAGGGTAGGCTCGCCGGTAACGGCAAGATAGCGGTGGCGAAGGACGGCAAGGCGGTCGCCGATCTTGCCGCCAAGCACATCGTGCTGGCCACCGGCGCGCGGGCGCGCTCATTGCCCGGGCTCGAACCCGACGGCAGACTGGTGTGGACCTACAAGGAGGCGATGGTGCCCGTGGCGATCCCGAAATCGCTGCTGGTTGTCGGCTCGGGCGCGATCGGCATTGAGTTCGCCAGCTTCTACCGCGACATGGGCGCCGAGGTTACGGTCGTCGAAATGCTCGACCGGGTGTTGCCGGTCGAGGACGAAGAGATCTCCGCGTTCGCCCGCAAGAGCTTCGAGAAGCAGGGGATCACGATCCACACCGGCGCGACCGTGAAGGAGTTGACGCGGGGGGAGGACAACGTGACGGCGCGGATCGAGGCCGGCGGCAAGGCGTTCGAGGCGATCGTCGAGCGGGTGATCCTCGCGGTCGGCATCACCGGCAATGTCGAGGAGATCGGCCTCGAAGGGACGCAAGTGAAGGTCGAGCGCGGCCACATCGTCGTCGACGAGTGGCTGCGTACCGGCGAGCCCGGGGTCCATGCGATCGGCGATGTCGTCGGGCCGCCCTGGCTGGCGCACAAGGCCAGCCATGAGGGGGTGATCTGCGTCGAGCACATCGCCGGCATCAACGAGGTCCATCCGCTCGATACCAGCAACATCCCGGCCTGCACCTATTGCCGGCCGCAGGTGGCCAGCGTCGGGCAGACGGAAAGGGCGGCGCGCGAGGCGGGGCACGAGGTCAAGATCGGGCATTTTCCGTTCATCGGCAACGGCAAGGCAATCGCACTCGGCGAGCCCGAGGGGATGATTAAGACCGTGTTCGACGGCGCGACCGGCGAGCTATTAGGCGCGCATATGGTCGGCGCCGAGGTCACCGAGCTGATCCAGGGCTACGCGATCGCCAAGACCTTGGAGACGACCGAAGCCGAGCTGATCCGCACGATCTTTCCGCACCCGACCATCTCCGAGGCGATGCACGAGAGCGTCCTTGACGCCTATGGCCGCGCCATCCACTTCTAGCCGGAGCGAGGGCATACGAGATGGGTTTCGCTGCGCTCAACCCAT
>CAMATN010000073.1 GCA_945861155.1 Rhizobium sp. Q54 | reverse complement strand
TCCGTGGACGATCCGAAGCCGGCTTGACCGGCCCCGCCATGCCCATGCAACCTACGCTTACGTCGGCGGCGCGGAGCGCTGCCACCATCACGCCGGGCTTTGCCGCCCGTGATCAGCGTGATCACGATCACCGGAATCGGTGATCACCTTCAGCCGGAATGGCTGATCACCTTCACCGGAATGCGCAATAGCCTACGATTTCGGCGTCACCTCGGATAAGTTTGGCGAGCCGCCGTCGGCGCGCGCGGACGATCGTGATGGTGTCGCCGAGCGCCGGATCGAGCACGGTCATGCCGCGTCGGCCTCGCTGGTCGAGCGCATCGGCGCGCTCAATCGCCGCTCGGCCCAGTCGAGCAAATCGCCCCAGCGATAGACGACGCGGCTGCCATACCGGCGATACACCGGGCCACCGCCACGGCTCGCGCGCGTCGCCAGCGTCGCGGTCGCAGTGGGGTAGCCGGCCGCACTCAGTGCCGCGGCAGCATCACGCCGGGTCAGGTGCGCATCGGGATCAATAGGTACGGGAAACGCCATCGCATGGCTCCATATGCCAGGGTTGGCATAAGAGTGACCGCGATGGTGCTCCAATTAATACGGGGGGTTTTTTGGCTTTTTTTCAGGACGCATCCACTGCGTCCAAGTCCGTCAGCAGTGTTTTCGCTTCCGCCTGAGCACTCGCTTGCGACAGACCGAAGCCCAGCTTTTCGATGAGCGCCAGCATCGCGGCAAAGCCGTCCCGCTGATCCGATGGCTCGGCATGGCCGATCACCTGCTGCCGCCAATCCTGAACGATGCGCCACAGCGGCTGCTTCCCGCGAGGCACCAAACGCTGAACCGCGCCATAGCGAGCCACGAATTTTGCCGCCTCTTTCTCCGTCAGGCCAGCGCACGCCTTTAGAAATTCCACTACGGCAGCCGCGCGACCACGGAGATTGCTAATCATTACACCCGTCCGCGGAGCCCCCGCCTTTGGGGCCGGCATTAGCCAGCGGACACGGCGCCCATTCAAAACAATGTCATACAGCGCTTCCTGGAGCCGGTGGAGGTCGGCTATTCGACCCTCACATTGCGGGTCGCCTTGGAGGAAATTGATGACTGCGACCAGCTGCATGTGCGCCGCCCACTGGGTTTGAAAATTGGGGTTGTGACCCGGATCAGCGCGCGCTTTCGCGGTTCTCGCCTCAATCTTTTCGAGCGCCGCTCGAAGCTCGTCGCGGGCGAACAGCCCCATGGGTTTATGCATCGCGCGCCTCCGCCGGGCGCCCGCAAGGGGTCGGCGGGGAAACGCGGTGCGGTGTCCGCGCTTGTCGAGCCGTCGCTCTACCCCGCCTGTTCGCTTACTATCGCGCTGCGCGCAACGGCACCACATCGGCCGCGGGCTTGGTTTCACCCATCAATTCCAGCGTGCGGGACGCCACCGCATCGCCAGCGGCGAGCAGCACCGCGTCGGCGGCATGGACATAGCGGCTCGTGATCGTCTTTCCACGATGGCCGATCAGCGCGCCGATGGTCGGCTCGCTATAGCCAAGATCCCCGGCGAGGCTCGCAAAGCTGTGGCGCGCGACATGCGGCGTGATGTCCGTCGGCAAGTCGCCGAGCTTGCCAATACGCGCCCACAAGCTCGGAAAGCCGGTCATAAGCCCGTCACCGCGCGTTGCCGGAAAGACCAGTTCGCCGCCTCCGAAACCCCGCGCGCTGCACAATACGTCGCAAGCGGCATGCGACAGCGGGCGGATGCTGCGCCCGGTCTTGCTGTCGGCGAGGGTCGCGGTGCGGCGCGCAAGGTCAATCTCGGGCCAGCGCAACCCAAGCGCCTCACTCTTGCGCCAGCCCGTGAGCGCGAGGAAACGCGTGGCGGCTATTGCGGGCGGCCAGAACCCTTTGGCCTCGCCCTGGCGCAGCGCGGCGCCCAGCGCGGCGTATTCGTCATCGCTCAGCCGCCGCTCGCGCCGCCCATCGGCGAACCGCACGACGCCATGAACCGGGTTGTCGGCGCGTAATCCCTGGCGCACGGCATAGGTGAAGATCCCGCCCAGCAATCCGACGGCCCGAGTCGCGGTGCCCTTGCCGCCCCGAACGCGTGCCAATCCCCGCGGCTTGGTCTTTGTGCGGCCGGCCGTCTTGCCTTCGGCGACAGCGTGCATAAACCGCTCGATGTCCCGGCGCTCGACGGCTGAAACCGCCACGCGGCCGAGCAGCGGCTTGACGTGCCGCTCGATCCGCCCGCGGTCGATCGTCAAGGTGCTGGCCTTCTTCGCGTTGCCGCGCCGCGTCAGCAGCCGACCCGCGTCGGCATCGGCAAGATAGCTGTCGCAAAGCTCGGCCACGGTCTTCGCCTCGCGTGCTTCGCGCTTATCGCCGGCGGGGTCTTCGCCCTTGGCGACCTCGCCCAGCAGTCGCAGGGCTTCGTCGCGCGCGCTGTCGGGTGTCCAGGGCGCGCCGTGGCGTCCGATCGTGTAGCGGCGCTGCCGCCCTTCCCGCGTCCGGTACATCAGCACGTAGGAAATGGCCGTGCTTTTCTGGCGTCGCGCGCCGAAGCCCGGAATAGCCGCATCCCAGATTTCCCCGCCGGGTCCGATGGCGCGCACCTCGCGCAGTCCGATCCGCTTTCGATCCGCCATCTTCGCCCCCGCCTGTTACCTCGGTCGGCCCCGAGGTAATACCTAGGTAACACGAACACTCAAAAGCGGGCAACCGAAAACAAATGTCGGCAAATAGGAAAGGGCGAAAATGCGGCACTTTTGCGTGATCTCGCCAGTCTCAGCAAAGTCAGGCAAACCTCTATTTTTACCCTCCGAAGGCAGAGGTCGCACGTTCGAATCGTGTCGGGTCCGCCAATTTATCAATGCCTTACGGGACGGGTCGCCAAGTCTTCTCCCGCTTTTCTCCCGCCTAGCTCACGCGGCGCGCCGGAAAAGTTACTTCGGAGAAAAATCGATGATCCGAATCGCAGCCGTCCTTCTCGTGGCGTCCGCTGCACAGGCGCAACAGGCCAAGCTCCTCGTATGCCCACCGCATCTCTCGACTGCTATTACGAGACGACACCGATCCTAAAAGAGAAGAGATTCGAGGATGCGATAGCCGAGCACGAAGCGCGGATTCAGGCTGAACGGTCACCCACGGGCAATGATTGGCCATCGCGTGCCAGTCCCGAGTAATCGTGACAGGCATGATCGGATAAGGGTCAATCAGGTCGCGTCGCGCCACGCTTGCAGATCGGAGAGGGAGACGGCCATCGGCTTTAGGCTCGCGCCGGCTCCAGGGTGAGAATCGGTGGATAAGATTCACCTGGGAACAATGTCGGAACTTGGTAAGATGCCGCCTCCCTCCCCACCAAGCACGCGGTGACCCCATGGCTGGCAGCGTCAACAAGGTGATCCTGGTCGGCAATCTCGGCCGCGACCCCGAGATCCGCTCGACCCAGGACGGCATGCGCATCGCCAATCTGAATATCGCGACCTCGGAAAGCTGGCGCGACCGCGCCTCGGGCGAGCGCAAGGAAAAGACCGAATGGCACCGGGTCGTGATCTTCAATGAGCGGCTGACCGAAATCGCCGAGAAATACCTGCGCAAGGGAGCGAAGGTCTATGTCGAGGGCGCCTTGCAGACCCGCAAATGGACCGACCAGGGCGGCGTCGAGAAATACTCGACCGAAATCGTGCTGACCCGGTTCCGCGGCGAACTGACGATGCTCGACGGCGCCCGCGATGGCGGTCGGGCCGGGGCCGGCGGCGGGGCAATGGAGGGGGGATACGACGAGGGCGATTCCGGCAGCTACGGCAGCGCGCCGCCGCGAGCCGCTGCTGCCCCCGGCGGACCGCGCGGCCGCACCTCGAACGCCGACCTCGACGACGAGATCCCGTTCTAAAACGCGATTTTGCACTATGGGGGGAGGTATGGCCAACGCTAGGCGACTCGGACGGCTGCAATATTTCCTTTTCTGGTTACTGGCATTTGTTACCGGCAGCTTGGTCGTCGGTGCTTTCAGCCGCGTGGCTCCGCTGTTGGCTATAATATTATGGCTGATCTCTATCGGGATACATCTGTGGCTAGCGACAATGCGCTTAAGAGATATGGCGTTGTCGCCATGGCTTTGTTTGGTGCTATTGATCCCCGCAGTGAACATAGTCTTCCTCTTCGTGTTATTTTTTTCTCGGGGCCAGCAAACCCAAATGACTGACGGCTTGGGGCAGCTTCAATCCAGCCCCCATCTCGCCGGCGCAATGGACTCTGTAGACAGGTTGGCTGGATCCAACCGCGATGAGCGCGCCGATCGCAAATGGCGACCGACCGTAAAGAGCCCTCAATAGCCAGTGGGGGAAAAAGCGCAGCCAGTAGGGCGGAAAAGCGAAGCGCCTTCCGCCGAATTTTGCGTGCGATCGGTCATGGCGGAATACGCTTTGCTCTTCCGCCCTACGCGTTGAGGAGGCTGCGATGAGCGACATTGGGGGACCACCCTTCCGCGCCGACCATGTCGGCAGCCTGTTGCGGCCCGAGCCGCTGCTGGCGGCCCGCAAAGAGCGGGAGGGCGGCTGGATCACGGCGGAAACCTTGCGCGGGGTCGAGGACGATTGCGTCCGCCAGACCGTGGCGATGCAGGCCGAACTGGGCCTCCAGGGCGTCACCGACGGCGAGTTTCGCCGCGGCTCGTGGCACATGGATTTTCTCTACCAGATCGGCGGGGTCGCGAAGACCGACCAGACGCTGCGCATCCAGTTCAAGAACGAGGCGGGCACGATCGAATTCAACCCGGCGGCGCACCGGGTTGCGGCCAAGCTCTCGCTCGACGAGACGATCTTCGGCGCGGATTTTTCCTACCTGAAATCGGTCGCGCCGGCGGGGACCGTGCCGAAACTGACGATCCCGTCGCCCTCGATGCTGCATTACCGCGGCGGCCGGGCGGGAATCAGCGAGGCTGCCTATCCCGACATGGCGGCGTTCTGGCACGATCTCGCCGAGGTGTACGCCAAGGAGATCGCCGGCCTTAATGCGCTCGGCTGCACCTATCTGCAGCTCGACGACACCAGCCTCGCCTATCTGAACGACCCGGCCCAGCGCGCCTATGTCGCGAGCATTGGCGGCGACGGCGAGCATCAGCACCTGACCAACATCCGGCTGATCAACCAGGCGCTGGCGAACAAACCCGCCGGCATGACCGTATGCACCCATATGTGCCGCGGCAATTTCCGCTCGTCGTGGATGGCCGAGGGCGGCTACGACCATGTCGCCGAGGCGCTGTTCGGCGACCTCGCGGTCGACGGGTTTTTTCTCGAATACGACGATGCCCGATCCGGCGGTTTTTCCCCATTGCGCTTCGTGCCGCGCGGAAAGAAGAAGGTGGTGCTCGGCCTTGTGACGACGAAACGCCCGGCGCTCGAAGCGAAGGACGAGCTGAAGCGCCGCATCGACGAGGCCGCCAGATACGTGCCGCTCGAACAATTATGCCTCAGCCCGCAATGCGGCTTCTCCTCGACCGTCGACGGCAACGCGCTGACGATCGAGGAACAGAAAGCCAAGCTCCGCCTCGTCGCCGAGGTGGCGCGCGAGGTGTGGGGCTGAACGATCGATCAAAATCGAGGTGATCCATGAGGCGGTGGCGCCTGCTTAGCGCGCTGGCAGGGTGCGCGATCCTGCTTGCGTCGCAGGCCGTCGGGCAAGAGCCGGTTCGGCGGATCGGAGTGCTCAGGCCCGCGGAGAATCCCGAGGCCACGAAGGTGTGGCTCGAGGGATTGCGGGAGCACGGCTACGTCGTCGGCCGGAATCTGCATATCGAGTACCGCTTCACCGAAGGCCGCGCGGAGCGAATCCCCGCGTTGGCGGCCGAGCTGATCGCGCTTCGCCCTGAGGTCATCTTCACCGGGTTTACGGGAGCGGCGGTTGCGGTCAAAGCCGCCGCTCCGACAATTCCGCTCGTCTTCGTCGGCGTCGCCGATCCCGTCGCACTCGGCCTCGTCGCCAGCCTGGCGCGTCCGGGCGGCAACGTGACCGGCGTCGCGACGATGGTGCCCGAAGGCTTTGTCGGCAAGTGGATCCAATTGCTCAAGGAACTCGTGCCGCAAGCGTCGCGGATCGCGGTGCTGCTGAATCCGACAAGCCCGCGTCACCAGCGGTTGCCGGCGGAATTTCCCGAAATCGCGCGATTGCTCGGCGTCACCCTGTTCATCGTCGAGGGGAGCCAGCCGGATCAGCTCGCGTCAGCCTTTGATGCGGCGAGCAAGCAGGGCGCCGAGGCGATCGCCGTCACTGGCGATCCGATGAATACAGTCCACTCGGCGGAGATCGTGGCATTGGCCGCGCGGCATCGATTGCCGGCGATTTACTTCTCTCGCAAGAGCGCGGTGGAGGGTGGGTTGATGTCGTTCGGTCCGGATGGGGTCGGGCCGTGGCGTATTGCCGGCGGCTATGTCGGTAGAATTCTCAACGGCGAACGACCGGCCGCTCTGCCGGTCCAGCAGCCGACCAAATATCACATGACGGTAAATCTCAAGACAGCGGCGGCGCTCGGCATCACGGTCCCGCCCGCGATCCTCGCGCAGGCCGACGAGGTGATCGAGTAGGGCCGAAGGTGGGATGGGCAGAGCGACGCGAAACCCATCATGTCGTTGGGTACACGCCGGTATTCGGGTGCGGATGGGACCAGACAATTGTGCCGGCCTGCCGATATGAGAAGGTAACACTCGCTGATTTGGTCTGATCGCGCTACCCTTCCCGCAAAACAAACCCGGAGGAAACCCAGTGCGCCGATCGATGAAAATCCCCGCCCTTATCATTGCGGTGATCCTCAGCACCTCGGCCTCTGCTGCCGGCATCGATGCGCGAAGCTATAGGTGCGGCGATCTTCATAATCTAATCGCGTCAAGGGGCTTCGTGTTCATCAGCCAGCCGGCCTTCGGCGATTTTGTCGTCGCCGGCCCCTATTATTGTGGCGGTGGAGAGGCCCTGACGTCACGCGTCGTCCCGACGCTGGATCGTCCTGAATGCCCCATTAATTATTGCGAGTCCCGCGCTGATACCGATCGGTAAGAAATGCGACCGCGCGGGATCGTTTGGCCCTAATCCGCGTCTCCCGTGGTCCCATCTGCGCCCGAATACCGGATTTGTCATTGCGAGGCGCGTGGCGCCGACGCAATGTTCCCCGCTCCCAATGGCGGACAGGCGCGCGGGCGTGCCGCGGGGAGGTATTCGCGTTTCAGCCCCTAAACTCCTGGTATGGCAGAGGCAATGGCCGGTGATCAGCGGCCCCGATCGAGCTTGGTGACGCCGGCCGAATTGGCCGCGATGCTCCGGCCGTTCGGCTAGGCCGATGGACGATCAGCCGCCCGCCCCGCTCTCGGCGCCGTCGCGCGGTCGCGAAATTGGCGATCAGCCGACACGGCCCCCATTTTCGCCAGCGGCGGAACCCCAGCCGCCGGAACGCTCGCCGCCGGGCGAGCCACGCTCCGGGTTGCGCAGCGCGCTGTGGCTGCTGCTGGTGCTGGCGATCGTTGCCGGGGGGGCGGCCTGGCTGGTGTTGCGCGCCGGTCAGCAACCGGCCCGCACCGCGCGCTTCCAATCCTCGGGTCCGATGCCCGTGGGCACGGCCAGGGTCGAGAAAGGCGACATGCCGATCACGCTCGGCGCGCTCGGCACCGTGACGCCGCTCGCCACGGTCACCCTCAAGACCCAGATCGCCGGCCAGCTGATCGAGATCGGCTTTCAGGAAGGGCAGATGGTCAAGAAGGGCGATTTTCTCGCCCAGATCGATCCGCGGCCCTATCAGGTCGCGCTGGCCCAGGCGCAAGGCCAGCTGGCGCGAAACCAGGCGGTGCTGAAGAATGCCGAACTTGATCTCGCGCGCTATCGCACCCTCGTCGCGCAAAATTCGCTCGCCCGGCAGACCCTCGACACCCAGGCTGCGCTGGTCGAGCAGAACCGCGGCACCGTGCAGTCCGACCAGGCGCAGGTCGATACCCAGAAGCTCAACCTGACCTATGCCCGTATTGTCGCGCCGATCGGCGGGCGTGTCGGGCTGCGCCAGATCGACCTCGGCAATTACGTGCAGGCGAGCGACCCGAACGGGCTTGTCGTTATTTCGCAGCTGCAGCCGATCTCGGTCATCTTCACCCTGGCGGAAGACAATTTGCGGGCGGTGCTGCGGCGCATGAATGCCGGCGCCAGGCTGGCGGCGATCGCCTTCGACCGCACCGGCACAACCCAGCTCGCTAGCGGCACGTTGGAAACGGTCGACAACCAGATCGATACCTCGACCGGTACGGTCAAGCTGCGGGCGATTTTCGCCAACGCCGAGCAGATTCTGTTTCCCAACCAGTTCGTCAATATCCAGCTGCTGGTCGAGACGCTGACCGACGCGACCCTCGTGCCGATCGCCGCGATCCAGCGTGGCGCTCCCGGCACCTTTGTCTATCAGGTGAAACCCGACGAGACGGTGGCGGTCCAGAAGGTGACGGTGGGCCCCGGCGACAACCAGCGAATCGTCATCACCAAGGGTCTGGAGCCGGGCGACCGCATCGTCATCGACGGCGCCGACCGGCTCAAGGACGGCGCCAAGGTGCGGCTTACCGGGGGCGGCCCGCCACCCGCCGCGACAACCCCGGCGACAATTCCGGCGCCGGGGGCCGAACCCGGTGAGGCACCCGCCCCGGCCGGCGACCGGCCTCGCGGCCAAGGCCGCCGGCGGAGCGCGGAGTGAGGCTGCTTTTTCACCGCATCACCGCTGTCATTGCGAGCCGCGGGTGCAGCCCGCGGCGAAGCAATCTCGAGCCGATTGTGCCCTGCCCGTCGAGATTGCTTCGTCGCGCTAAAGCGCTCCTCGCAATGACAATGCGCGTCGAGAGAGTCGTCGCATGAGCCCGTCGCGGATTTTCATCCTGCGGCCGGTCGCGACCTCGCTGTTGATGGCCGCGATCATGCTGGTCGGCATCATCGCGTATCGCTTCCTGCCGCTCTCCGCGTTGCCCGAGGTCGATTACCCGACGATCCAGGTCGTCACGCTTTACCCCGGCGCCAGCCCCGATGTGATCACCTCATCGGTGACGTCGCCCCTCGAAGTCCAGCTCGGCCAGATGCCGGGGCTCAACCAGATGTCGTCGGTCAGCTCGGCCGGGGCCTCGGTCATCACGCTGCAATTCAGGCTGGCCCTGACCCTCGACATCGCCGAGCAGCAGGTCCAGGCGGCGATCAACGCGGCCGGCAATCTGTTGCCCCGGGATCTGCCGGCGCCGCCGATCTATGCCAAGGTCAACCCGGCGGACGCGCCGATCCTGACCCTCGGCCTGACCTCGAAGACGATGAAGCTGACCGAGGTCGAGGACCTCGCCGATACCCGCCTCGCGCAGAAGATCTCGCAGGTCAGCGGCGTCGGGCTCGTCCAGATCAGCGGCGGCCATCGCCCGGCGGTGCGCATCCAGGCCAATCTGCGCCAGCTCGCCGCCTACGGCCTCAACATCGACGATTTGCGCACGACGATCGCCAACGCCAACGTCAACGCCCCCAAAGGCAATTTCGACGGGCCGACCCGGCAATACACGATCAACGCCAACGACCAGCTGAAAAGCGCGGCCGAATATAACGAGCTGGTGGTCGCCTACCGCAACGGCGCGCCGGTCCGCCTCGCGGATGTGGCGGTCGCGGTGGAGAGCGCCGAGAACACCAAGCTCGCCGGCTGGATCAACACGACCGAGGCGGTGATCCTGAACATCCAGCGCCAGCCCGGCGCCAACGTGATCGAGGTCGTCGACCGCATCCAGGCGCTGCTGCCGCAATTGCGCGCCGCGTTGCCGGCTGCGGTCGATGTCACGGTGTTGACCGACCGCACCACGACGATCCGCGCCTCGGTCAACGACGTGCAGTTCGAGCTCGGGCTCGCGGTGGTGCTGGTCGTCCTGGTGATCTTCCTGTTTCTGCGCAGCCCCGCGGCGACGATCATCCCGAGCCTGTCGGTGCCGCTGTCCCTGGTCGGCACCTTGGCGGTGATGTACCTCGCCGGGTTCAGCCTCAACAATCTGTCGCTGATGGCGATGACGATCGCGACCGGGTTTGTCGTCGACGACGCGATCGTGATGATCGAGAACATCTCCCGCTATATCGAGGAGGGCCACTCGCCGCTCCAGGCGGCATTGCTCGGCTCGGCGCAGATCGGCTTTACGATCATCTCGCTGACCGTGTCCTTAATCGCGGTCCTGATCCCGCTCTTGTTCATGCCGGACGTCGTCGGCCGGCTGTTCCGCGAGTTCGCGATCACGCTGGCGGTGACGATCATCATTTCGGCGGTGGTGTCGTTGACCCTGGTGCCGATGCTGTGCGCCAAGCTGCTGCGCCACCGCCCGCCGGAGCAGATGTCGGCGATTGCGCGCCGCAGCCAGCAATGGTTCGACGCGGTGGTCGCGGAATACGGCCGACTCCTCGGCTGGGTGCTTGACCACCAGCCCCTCACGCTGCTGGTTGCCGCCGCGACGTTGGTCTTGACGGTGTTCTTTTACATCGCGATCCCGAAAGGGTTCTTCCCGGTGCAGGATACCGGCCTCATTCAGGGCATCTCGGAAGCCTCCCCGTCGGTGTCGTTCGCCGCGATGGCGGAGCGCCAGCAGGCGCTCGCCGCCGTCATTTTGAAGGACCCCGATGTCGCGAGCCTGTCGTCCTTTATCGGGGTCGACGGCACCAACCCTACGCTCAACAGCGGCCGGATGCTGATCAATCTGCGGCCGCGCAACCAGCGCCGCGCCAGCGCCAGCGACATCATCCGCCGGCTGCAACGCGAGATCGCCGGGGTGCCCGGCATCACGCTCTACATGCAGCCGGTGCAGGATCTGACGATCGATGCGACGGTCAGCCGCGGGCAGTACCAGTTCTCCCTCGAAGGCGCCAATCCCGACGAGTTCACGCTGTGGGTTCCGCGTTTGGTAGAGCGGCTGCGGCAGATCCCGCAATTAACCGAGGTGACGACCAGCTTCGGCCAGGACGGGCTGGCGGCCTATGTGCAGATCGACCGCGCGACAGCGGCGCGCTATGGGATCACCCCGGCGACGATCGACAACGCGCTTTACGATTCGTTCGGGCAGCGCATCGTCTCGACGATCTTCACCCAGTCGAACCAGTACCGGGTGATCCTCGAAGCCGATCCGGCGCTGCAGCAATCGCTAACCTCGCTCGGCGCGATCTATCTGCCGTCGTCGACAGCCGCGACGGGCCAAGTGCCGCTGTCGGCGCTGGCGCGGGTGATCGAGGGCACCGCGCCGATGGCGATCAGCCATATCGACCAGTTCCCGGCGGCGACGATCTCGTTCAACCTCGCCCCCGGCGCCGCGCTCGGCGAGGCGGTCGAGGCGATCCGCGCCGCGCAGGCCGAGATCGGCCTCCCGGCCAGCATGGTCACCCGCTTCCAGGGCGCCGCGCTCGCCTTTCAGGCGGCGCTCGGCAACGAGCTCCTCTTGATCATCGCCGCGATCGTCACGGTCTACATCGTGCTCGGCGTGCTCTACGAGAGCTACATCCATCCGATCACGATCCTGTCGACGTTGCCATCGGCCGGGCTTGGCGCGCTGTTGGCGCTGATGCTCGACGGCAGCGATCTGAGCATCATCGCCGTCATCGGCATCATCCTGCTGATCGGCATCGTCAAGAAGAACGGCATCATGATCGTCGACTTCGCGCTCGACGCGCAGCGCACCGAGGGAAAGTCGCCGCGCGAGGCGATCTATCAAGCCTCGCTCCTGCGCTTCCGCCCGATCATGATGACGACTGCCGCGGCGATTTTCGGGGCGCTGCCGCTGATGCTCGGCGGCGGCACCGGCTCCGAGTTGCGCCATCCGCTTGGGGTAACGATCGTCGGCGGTCTGATCCTGAGCCAAATGCTGACCCTGTTCACGACGCCGGTCATCTACCTCGCCTTCGACCGCCTCGGCCACGCCGCCCGCCGGCGATTCGGGCATCTGTTCAACCCCGAGGAAGCCGCGCCGTGAACGCTCGCGCGGCAAATGCCGTCATTCCCGCTTTCGCGATGCGAAAGCGGGAATGACGCACCGAGGATGCTCCGACCTCAAGCGATCGTGTTCTAATCGCCCGTATTGCCGGCGCTGATCCTCACGACCTTGGCGTCCGTGATCGCAGACACGGGCGAATCGGTTGTCGTTTGCGTGTAAACCGTGCGGGCGCTGACGGCAATCCTGTCGCATCCCGCGATGGTGGACGACCCCACGATGGCGCTGCCCTCATGATTGGTCAGACCCGGCGCGGCGCACGTCGAATTGCATGCCGTTACGCCGTTCGGGACCGTTCGCGTGCAAAAATCGGCCGTAGCGCCCGGAGTCAGAACAAAGCTCGTGCCGCAGACAACGCCGCCGAGTCCTATCTTCCAATCGACGGCAACCGTGCAGTTCGCGGTGTTATGGTTGGTAATCGAGACCATTGACGCCGAGCGAAGGGCGGCCACCCCCGTTTGAGAAGAGAAGTAGGTGACCCGATAACGGGCCAGCGTTCCGGCAGGTAATTGCGGCGTTGCCAGCGAGGACGGCCCGTCTTCATCGGGTGTAAATTCGTCGGCCGCGTTTGCACCCGGCCTTCCCTGCGCCGAGGAACTCGGTCCGGGCATCCCAAAGGTCAGCGCCGCTGCGATCAGCAACAAATAGGTCACTTCTTTCATAGCGTTCACCCCTCTTCGACAAGTTGATCCCCGGCATTGGGGATTATTGAGTGATTCCGACCGGAAGCACTCTCTATTTTTCAGGGTCGCATAGGCGATTATTGGTGAGCTAGGATCTTGATTATCAATTTAACGTTAACGGAGAATCTTGTCAATAAAGTGGAAACTATTATTGTGAGTGATTTTGCAGAATATTATTTATAAAAACACAGAATTATATTTCAATTATTTAATAAAATCACCGGAATACTACTCATGCCTTCCGGACAAGAAAGGGGTTCCGATTGCGGGTGAACCTATTCGGTCACGGCAATTTGGCCGCGCGGGGGCGCGATCCCATGACCGTCCGCGCGGTGACACCACCGGAAAACCGATTCCGCGGGCGCCAATGTCGCCGGGCCTGCCGGGGTAACGGGCGCATACCTACAAACCCGGCCGGCGCGACCAACAGCGCGGCTATGCAGGGTGCGACCCGTCGTATACTGACCGAGGAGCGAGAGCACGCACGGGCGCCGCTGCTTCCGAACCGTGGCATGGAGAGAATAACCCTTGACCGAGCTTGCCACTGCGATTGCCGATTGGCGCGACGACATCTTTGCGGCGTTGAGAGCCGCCGAGATCCGGCAGGTCGGCTATGTCCCCGATGCCGGGCATTCGCGGCTTCTCGAGCTGTGCAACGCCGATCCGGCGATCCGCATGGTGTCCTTGACCACCGAGGAAGAGGGGATCGGCCTTGCCGCCGGGGCTTGGCTCGGTGGGCAGCGGGCGGCGCTGCTGATGCAGTCGAGCGGGGTCGGCAATTGCATCAACCTGCTGTCGCTGGCGAAATCCTGCCGGTTTCCGATGACGATGCTGGTCACGATGCGCGGCGAATGGGGCGAGTTCAACCCGTGGCAGGTGCCGATGGGAACCAAGACCCAGGCCGCGCTCGAATTGATGGACGTGCTGGTCTACCGGGTCGAGCGGGCCGAAGAGGCGGGCGAGACCGTGACCGCGGCGCTCGACATCGCATTCAACGGCGGCCTCGTCTCCGCGGTCTTGCTGGCGCAGCGGCTGATCGGCGCGAAGCGGTGGGTGAAATGAGCGGGCTCGCGACTGGGCCGGCCAAGGGCAACGACCCGCGGCTCGACCGCCGCGCCGCGATGCGCGCGCTGCTCGACGGGCGCGGCGACATGCTGCTGGTCACCGGCCTCGGGTCGACCACCTACGATGCCGCAGCGGCGGGCGACGACGAGCGCAATTTCTATCTGTGGGGCGCGATGGGCGCGGCGGCGATGGTCGGGCTCGGCTTGGCGATCGCGCGGCCCGACCGCCGGGTGCTGGTCGTCACCGGCGACGGCGAGATGCTGATGGGCCTCGGCGCGCTCGCCACGGTCGGCGTGCAGCGCCCCCCAAATCTCGCGATCGTCGTGTTCGATAACGGCCGCTATGCCGAAACGGGCATGCAGCCGAGCCACACCGACAGCGGCGTCAGCCTCTGCGGCGTCGCGCGTTCCTGCGGCATCGACGCCGTCTACGACATCGCCGAGGAAACGGCGCTGACGGAATTGGCGGCGAGGCTGCGCCAGTTCGACCGGACGATATTCGCCCGGATCGCGATCCACACCGACGAACCGCCCCGGGTACTGCCGATTCGCGACGGGGTATTGCTGAAGACCCGATTCCGCCGCGCTCTCGGAGCCGAATAGAGAGAACGCCGGAGCTTACCTGATCGCCCGGAAGGCGGGACCGGGTCATCGTGCTTTCGCGACTGTCAATTTCGACGTGTCGGTTTCCGCGACGGAACTTCCGCGCGACTTGTCCCTTTACTAGACATCGAACCAGTTAAATGGGGACTACGATGCGCAATCCGATTGTTATCGCTGCCCTGCTCGCTTTTGTTGCCGGTGGTGCAGTGGCCCAAACTCCGGTCGCCCAAACTCCGGTGGCCCAAACGCCGATCGCCAAAGACGGTCCGCAAAACAGCGCGATCAACACGCCCAACTCCACGAACAGACAGGTCGACGCCCCGGTCGCCGGCCGCAACAGCTTTACCGAGGGCGAGGCGAAATCCCGCATCGAGAGGCTCGGCTTTGCCAACGTCAGCGACCTCAAAAAGGACGGTAACGGCGTGTGGCGCGGCCGCGCGATCAAGGACGGCAAGGCCGTCGACGTGAGCCTCGATTACCAGGGCAACGTCGTTTTGGGCACCGGCATGCAGGGCACGACGGGCATCCCGGTCACCGGCGCCGCCGGTCGCTAGGCGTCGCAACAGCCTGAGCCCTCCCTTCTAGAAAGGACAATTCCGATGATTACGATTTCACGTCTCTATGACGACTACGAGGCCGCCTCGCGCGCCGTCGACGAATTGGAGCGGGCCGGAATTTCGCATGACGACATCAGCCTCGTTGCCAGCAACGCCGATGGCTGGTACGACAAAGACGGCACATTGAGGCGCGTCGTCGATCGAGACCGGGATCCGGTCACCGGGCGCATCGACCGGGACCGCGACGGCATTGACGACCGCACCGAAGGCGCGACCACCGGCGCCGGTATCGGCGCGGCGCTCGGCGGCACGGCGGGCCTGCTCGCGGGCCTCGGAATGCTCGCCATTCCCGGGCTGGGTCCCATCGTCGCGGCCGGCTGGCTCGTCTCGATGGCGGCTGTCGGGGCTGCCGGCGGCGTCACCGGTGGGATCATCGGCGCCCTGACGCAGTCCGGCGTCAGCGAAGATGAAGCCCATGCTTATGCCGAGGGCGTGCGCCGTGGCGGCACTCTGGTCACCGCCCGCGTTCCCGACGGCGACCAGGCGCGCTATGAGGCCATTCTCGACCGGTCGGCCGTCGATATCCGCGACCGCGCCACTCACTATCAGAGCAGTGGCTGGAACCGGTTCGATGCGAACGCGTCGCCCTACAGCGCCGAGGAAATTCGTCGCGAGCGCTTAACGTACCGCACTCCGGTGAACTGAGACAGCCTCCCGAACACCATCAAATCCCGGCCGCTGCGTACGCAGCGGCCGGGTTTTATTTGTGTTCCGGCTTCGCGGGCGCCCCCGCGGGCTTCTCATCCGTGAGTTTGACGGTGTACGCCAGTGCAACAGCGGACAAAACAAAGGTGACGTGAATTATCACTTGCCACAGGATGACGCGATCGTCGAGTTTTTCCGCGCCGATGAATGTCTTAAGCAAATGTATCGAGGAGATGCCGATCAGCGCCATCGCAAGCTTGATTTTCATCGTGCTCGCGTTGACGTGCCCGAGCCATTCCGGGCGATCCGGATGATCGTCCTTTCCGAGCTTGGACACAAACGTTTCGTATCCGCCGATGATTACCATGATCAACAAGTTTGCGATCATGACAACATCAATCAGCCCAAGAACAGCAAGCATGATGTTGGTTTCATTGATCCTTGTCGTCTCGGCGACGAGATGCCAAAGCTCGACCATAAAGCGGTATACATACACGCCTTGAGCGACGATTAATCCTACGTATAGCGGAGCCTGGAGCCAGCGACTCCAGAAGATAAGTCCCGCAAGCATTGTAAGAAAACGTCCCTCGTTCACCAGAAACCTCCACGTTATTTACAGCGTCAGACGACCCCGCCGGCGCGGAGCGCGGCGATCTCGTCCGGAGAATAGCCGGTTTCGCGCAACACCTCGTCGGTGTCGCCGCCGATTTCCGGCGCGGGGCGGCGCAAGCGGCACGGCGCCTCGGCGAATTTGATCGGAAACCCGAGCATCCTGACGTCGCCGTGCCCGGGATGGGGCTGGGTCACCACCATCTGCTGGTCGATCACCTGCGGATCGTCAAACACCTCGCCCAGCCCCATGACCCTCCCGCACGGCACCCCGGCGGCATTCAGCCGGTCGATCCAGTGTTCAGTCGTATCGCGGCATAACCGCGCCTCGACCGCCGCGTTGATCGCGGCGCGGTTGGCGACGCGCAGATCGTTCGTGCGAAAGCGCGGGTCGTCGCGCAATTCGGGAGCGCCGATCGCCTCGACCAGCCGCTGGTAGGATTGCTCCTGGCTCGGCGCCAGCGCGACCTCGCCGTCCGATGTGCGGAACATGCCGTAGGGCGCGACGATCGCGTGGTCGTTGCCGGTGCGCGTGGGTTCGTCGCCGGTCGCCAGATGATTGGCGGCGAGAAAGGCCATCAGGCTGATCAGCCCGTTATTGAGGCTGGATCCGACCCTTTCGCCGGCGCCGCTGCGTCCGTGCCGCACCAGGGCGGCGCAAATTCCGATCGCGCCGTAGAGCCCGGCGACGAGGTCGGCGATCGGCGGCCCCGCGCGCAACGGCGGCCCATCGGCCGCGCCGGTCACCGCCATAAAGCCGCTCATCGCCTGCGCGATAAAGTCGAATGACGGCCGCTCGCGATAGGGGCCGGTCGTGCCGAAGCCGCTGATATTGGCGTAGACCAGGTCGGGCTTGAGGGCTTTCAGGCGGCCCTCGTCAAACCCCATCTGCGCCAGTACGCCCGGGCGGAAATTCTCGACCAGCACGTCGCTGCGGGCGATCAGCCGGGCCAGCACCGCCTTCCCTGCGTCGCTGCGCAAATTGAGGCTCAGCGATCGCTTGTTACGGTTGAACCCGGCGAAATACCACGAGAGCCCGTCGCGGATGACCCCCTGCTGACGCAGCGGGTCGCCGACTCCCGGCGTCTCCACCTTGATCACCTCGGCGCCCATGTCGGCGAGGATCATCGTGCAGAACGGCCCGGCCAGAACACGCGTCAGATCGACGACTCGAACACCCGAAAGCGGCACGCGAATTTCTCCCGGCAAAAGCCCGTATCGCCCTCATAGTACCGGAATTACGGCAAAACACCGGCTGCAACACGATCCCGCGTACTTCGAGACGGCGCTTCGCGCCTCCTCAGGATGAGGGTATGTCTTTGATAGCATTAAGAAAGAACCTCATCCTGAGGAGCCCGCGACGCGGGCGTCTCGAAGGACGCGGCGGCGCTGATCCAGCCGAACGCCACAACTCAGAGATCGAGCACCAGCAAGTCGCTTTTGGCGCGCGAGCAGCAGATCAGCATGTGGGTCTCGCGCGCCACCTCGCCGAGGATCGGGTCGCGATGGTCAGCGTCGCCCGCGACATAGCGGGTCAGACAGGCGCCGCAATAGCCGAGCTCGCAGGAGGTGCGGGTCTCGACGCCGTGGCGGCGCAGCACCTCGATGATTGTCTCGCCGGCCGGCACCTCGTATTCGGCGCCGCTTTTGGCGAGCCGCACGCGGAATGGTCGGTCCTCGGGGAATTGAGCGGCGGGCGCCGCGCCCGGTCCCTTGAAATATTCGCAATGGACAGTGCCCGAAGGCCAGTGCGCCGACGCCGCGGCAGCCGCCGCCATCATCCCGGCCGGGCCGCAATAATAGAGATTTGTGCCGGGTTGCGGCTCGCGCAGCAGCGCGATGATGTCGAGCCCGTTCGCTGGGTCGCCGCCATCGTAATGAAAGACGACCTTGCCCATCGCGGCAAGGAGGTCGAGTTCCTCGCGGAAGGCGGTCCGCTCGGGCGCCCGGGTGCAGTAATGCAGGCTGAACTCGGCGCGGCGGCGCTTCAGTTCGGCGACCATCGCCATGATCGGGGTGATGCCGATGCCGCCGGCCAGTAAGAGATGGCGCTCGGCCGCATCGGAGAGCGGGAAGTTGTTGCGCGGCAGCGAAACTTCGACCAGATCGCCGACCCGCACCGAATCGTGCAGCCGGCGCGAGCCCTCGCCGAGCTTTTCGCGCAACACCGCGATGCGATAGCGGCGCCGCTCGGCCGGGTCGTTCCACAGCGAATAGTCGCGCCATACCGCCTCGCCCAGCCGCACGCCGATATGGGCGCCGGCGGCAAAACGCGGCAGGTCGCGCCCGTTCGGATCGACGAGCTCGTAGCCGTTGATGTCCTCGGCCAGATAGGTGATCGAGCGGATGCGCAGCCGCATGTCTCACACCCCCAATCTCATAGCCCAAATCTCATAGCCCGGGCGGCTTGGTGACCTGGAAGCTCTGCCGCTGTTCCATGCGGCGCAGCCAGGATTGCAGGCCCGGATGCTCGGCAAGCGGCGCCTCGCCCTCGGGCACCCGGCTGAAATAATAGAGCAACGGGACCACCATCAGGTCGGCCAGGCTGATCCGCTCGCCGGCGAGAAAGGGGTCGTCTCCCATCAGCCGAGCGAACTCCGACAGGCAGAGCCGGGCGCGCGGCAGGGCGGCGGTGATCGCCGCCTCGTCGACCGGCAATCCCAGGCGCGGCGCGAGCATCCGGTTGAAGACGATGCCGGCGGCAATCGAGGGCCAGGCGTAGGCATCGACAATGCCGATGATCTGGTTCATCCGCGCGAATTGATGCAGGTCGGTCGGCTGCAACGGCGACGACGCAAAACCCTCGTCGATGTAGCGCAGGATGGCCTGCGTCTCGTACAGCGCAAACCCGTCATGCTCGAACGCCGGCACCTTGGCGAACGGGTGACGCGACAGATGCGGCTCGGCGCGATGGGCGCCGAACTCGACATCGATCAGCTCGTGCGCGACGCCTTTTTCCGCGAGCGCCAGGCGGGCGCTCCAGACGTAGGTGCTGCCCGCCGGGCCGTAGACGATCGGCCGCCCCATATCGGCACCCTCTCCGTTTCGCGATGACCGCAACGCGCCTCTCAGATTGCGTCGCTTCGCGCGCAATGACAATGCGCAGTGTCGGGGAGCCGCCGGGGAGCCATCGCGGAGCCGGTTGGTCGAGGGCGGTTGCGGCCGGAGTGCCGGACGGGCTAAGACCCTGCGAGAGATTCAGCCCAGGAGAATGCCCGTGGCGCGCGGAGACGAGCAGCATCGCAACCCCAAATCCGACATCGAGATCGCCCAGGCCGCGACGATGCGGCCAATCGGCCAGGTCGCGGCGGACAAGCTCGGCATCCCCGACGAGGCGCTGTCGCCCTATGGCCGTTACAAGGCCAAGATCTCGCTCGATTATCTGAGCGGGCTGGCGGACCGGCCGCGGGGCCGGCTGATCCTCGTCACTGCGATCACGCCGACCCCGGCCGGCGAAGGCAAGACCACGACGACCGTCGGTCTCGGCGACGCGCTCAATCATATCGGAAAAAAGGCGATCCTATGCCTGCGCGAGCCGAGCCTCGGCCCATGTTTCGGCATGAAAGGCGGCGCGGCCGGCGGCGGCTATGCCCAGGTCGTGCCGATGGAGGACATCAACCTCCATTTCACCGGCGATTTCCATGCGATCGGCGCCGCCAACAACCTGCTCGCCGCGATGGCCGACAACCACATCTATTGGGGCAACGAACTTGGCCTCGACCCGCGCCGCGTGACGTGGCGCCGCGGCCTCGACATGAACGACCGGGCGCTGCGCTCGATCGTCAATTCGCTGGGCGGCGTCGCCAACGGCTTCCCGCGCGAGGATGGGTTCGACATCGTCGTCGCCTCCGAGGTCATGGCGATCTTCTGTCTGGCGAACGATCTCTCGGATTTGAAGCGGCGGCTCGCCAATATCATCGTCGGACAGACAAGGGGGCGCGAGCCGGTGCGCGCCGGCGAATTGAAGGCGGCCGGATCGATGGCGGTGCTGCTGAAGGATGCGATCGCGCCCAACCTCGTACAGACGCTCGAAAACAACCCGGCCTTCATCCATGGCGGCCCGTTCGCCAACATCGCGCATGGCTGCAACTCGGTCATCGCCACCAAGGCGGCCCTGACGCTGGCCGATTACGTCGTCACCGAAGCCGGCTTCGGGGCCGATCTCGGCGCCGAGAAATTTTTCGACATCAAATGCCGCAAGGCTGGATTGAAGCCCGACGCGGCGGTCGTCGTCGCCACGATCCGGGCGCTCAAGATGCATGGCGGCGTGCCGCGCGACGGCCTCAAGACCGAGAATGTCGCGGCCGTCGAAAAGGGTTTCGCCAATCTGCAGCGCCATCTCGAAAATCTGCGTGGGTTCGGCGTGCCGGTCGTCGTGTCGGTCAATCGCTTCAGCGCCGATAGCGAGGCCGAGCTTGGCCGGCTAAAGGAGCTTTGCGCCAAGGAGGGGGTCGAGGCGGTCGTCGCCGACCATTGGGCGCGCGGCAGCGAGGGCGCCGCGGATTTGGCGCACGCCGTGGTCGCGCTCGCCGATAGCGGCCGGGCCGAGTTCAAGCTGCTGTACCCCGACGAGATGCCGCTGCGCGACAAGATCCGCACGATCGCGCAAAAGATCTATCGCGCCCGCGACATCGCGATCGAGAAGCCGGCCGAGGACCGGCTCGCCGAATTGCAGAAGGCCGGGTTCGGGCATTTCCCGGTATGCATCGCCAAGACGCAATACAGCTTCTCGACGGACCCCAACGCCAAGGGCGCGCCTGAGGATCACGTGCTCGGGGTGCGCGAGGTGCGGCTCTCGGCCGGCGCCGAGTTCGTCGTCGCGGTCTGCGGCGAGATCATGACGATGCCGGGCCTGCCGCGGGTGCCGGCCGCCAACAACATCGAGCTGACCGACGACGGCCGCATCACCGGGCTGTTCTGATCGGGTGCGGGAGGCCATCGCATGAAACTCGACGACTCCCTGGTAATGTCGTTTCCGCGCAAGCTCGTCGAACACATCATTTTGGGTCTGTACTACCCGATCAATGTGCATTTGGTGAAGTTGGGCGGGTTCGATTTTTCCCCAGAGTTGCGCCAACATTTCCGTCGGGAGCTGAGAACCTGGTTGCGTAAGATTCAAACAATGCGCTTCAAGCCCAGCGATCGTACCGGCTCGTACAAGTTCTATTTCAACCTGCTGTTCGATTACCCCTTCGGCGGGGTCGAGGTTCGGAACATGCGTTTGATCATGGATCAAATCGCCGACGAGTACGAAAGCGCACGCCCCACCAAACGGCCGGAGGAAATGGTCGAATGGCTTCGGCGGTTCCATACGGAATTGGCCGAGCGATTGCACAACGGCGAAGACGTGCTCGACCTGATCCCGGAATAAGGGCCGCGTCTTGAAGCCGGATGACGTAAAGCTCTGGCGGCGGGCCGAGCGCGAGCGGCTGCTGGCGCTGCGCCAGGGGCTCTCCGCCGAGGATCGCAGCCGTTGGGGCGAGCGCATCGAAAGCGAGTTGCGTTTTTTTCTGGCCGAGCGCCCGGGCATTCTCGGCGTCTACTGGCCGTTCCGCGCCGAATTCGACCCGCGGGGGCTGATCGATTGGGCGATCGCGGCCGGGCGCGCCGTCGCGTTGCCGGTCGTTGTCGACAAACAAGGGCCGCTCGAATATCGCGCGTGGCGGCCCGGCGAGGCGCTGGTCGACGGCGTGTGGAAGATCCCGGTGCCCGAAAAACGCGACATCGTCGTGCCGGCGATCGTACTGGCCCCGCTCGTCGGCTTCGACCGCGCTTCGTATCGGCTCGGCTATGGCGGCGGCTATTTCGACCGGACGCTGGCGGCGCTCGCGCCCCGGCCGTTGGCGATCGGGGTCGGCTTCGACGTACAGCGCATCGAGACGATCCACCCGCAGAATTTCGATGTGCCGATGGATCTGATCGTCACCGAAACCGGCACGCGCTCCCGCTAACGGGCTTGGCGGCCGCGTCCTTATTCCTCGCGCGCGGCACGGGCGATAGAGCGCGGCCGGCCGCGGCGCGGGCGCGGGGCATCGCCTGCCGGAGCCGGGGCCGGGGCCGCTTGGCGACCGCCGCGGCCGAGGCCGAGTTCCTTGGCCAAGGTCGAGCGTTGCTCGGAATAGGTCGGCGCGGTCAGCGGATGGTCGCTCGGCAGGCTCCAGCGTTTCAGATAGTTCTCGCCGGTCAGGCCGTGCCTTGTGCTGAGGTGCCGGCGCAGCATCTTGCCCTTCCAGCCGCATTCGAGGCACACGACCGCGTCGCGCTGCACCGAGCGCCGCACGGGCACGGCCGGGATCAACGCGCCCAACGGTTCGGTCGGCTTCCCAAGATTGTCGAAGGTGCGATGCACCGAGCTGATCAATTCGGGGATCTGCTCGGGCGCGACATTATGGTGCGACACATAGCTGGCGATGATCTTGGTGACAAGCTGGGGATAGGCGCCTTGATACTTTGGTTCACCGGCCATTTTCGCCCCCTGTTCCCAATATCCAAGTCTAGCACAGCGCAGCGGCGCAAAGGCAAGCCGCCCCGCGTCTATTGTCGAGACGCAAGAATTGCCAAACAAGGACGGCCACGCGCCGCAACGAAGCGGCGCATACGATGCCGTTACGCGGCTGAGGGGTTGGCCCGACCCGTTTTTCCTTTCATCGATGCCGCGGCGGCCGAATAACCGCCCGCCGCGCCGTCAAGGAAGTGGATGTGGTCGCTGCGATACACCGAGGGGGTGAGACAGGTCATCAGCGCCGCACGCTGCCGATGCAGGCCATAGACGACGATGCCTTCGGCCGCGGCTGCCGCGAGCCGCGCCTCGATCGTATCGGCGAGCTTGTGCCCGCAATCGATCGTCATCCGCAGCCCGTCATCGTATTTGCGGTAATCGGAATTGGCGACCAGCTGGTTGAGGTAGCGGCTCGGGTTGAAGCGTCCGACCGGAATGCGCAATCGCAGCACCAGAAACGAGAGCGCGGTTTGGACGAGGAGCTTGAGCCGTCGCAGCCCCACCGAGGTTCCGCGGGATTGGCCGGTGCGCGCTTCAAGATCGAGCCCGGTCGGCGGCCACCCGAGCGGCGGGCCGCCCTCGGGCACGGGGCGCGCCATTTCCGGGCTCTCCTCGACCAGCCGGATGACATCCTCGATCAGCGCCCGATAGAGGATCGCCTCCGGTGCGGCCGGATCGGGATTGGCCGCCTGCACGATTATTGACAGCATGACGCCGCGCCGCGACGGCATCGCCTCGAAGCGGCAGGACAGGCCGCTCAGGTCCGGACGGCACCCGGGCGGCCCGGGCGGGATGCTGAATTCGCCCGCCTTCATCCGCGTCTCGGCCCAGGCGAGGCCGCCCCCCGAGAACATCGCGTAGTTAAGATCGGGAGAGGCGGCGAACCGCGCGACCCGAATGTCAAAGCCGGCCGCCCGGATGGCCGCGACCGGCACCTCGGCGACGCGCAGCTCGAGGTCATAGATTTCGGCGACAAAGGCGGCGGTGCAGGCCAGCGCGTCACGCGCCGCCGCGCTATCCGACGGCAGCGCAAAACTCGCGCCGTCGCCGCCGAAAACGAACGGGTACGGGGCGTTGCCGAGCGCGTTCGACACCGCCGCGATGACGGCCGCTCCGGCCATGTTGACCTTTTTGTAGTGCCCGGCCTCGATCGCCCGCGTCGAGTTGACCACGTCGGCGAACCCGACGACCCAGTCGTCCGGCAGCGGCGCATAGAGCCCCGGATCAAGCAGCTGACCGAAGCGCGCGAAGCTCGGGACCGTCGCGAGAAAGGCATCTGCGCTCGAAAAATCCGTCATGGGAGGAAGATTACACGCCTCTCATAAAGCCGGCCCGGGGAATATGGACGGCGATCAGTAGGACGGAAAAGCGCAGCCCATTCCGCCGTTTTCCGCGGGTGGCGGCGAATGCTGGCGGAATGCGCCGCGCTTTTCCGCCCTATGCTTGCTTTTCCCGTAACCCACTAATTGTCGGCGCGGCCGTCTTCCAACCGAGTTGTTCGCGCACGCGCGACCGGATTTGCTCGGCGCTGTCACTCTCGGAGAGTTCGACATAGCGAACGCCGGCCTTGCGCAGAGCTTCCTTCTTGACCGCATCTCGGGCTGCCGCGGTACCCTTATAATGTCCACTGCCCTGATATTCCACCGCTACGACCGGCCAGCCGCCCCGGTCGACAATGAGGATGTCGACTCGCTTAGTGTCTGTCCGCAAACATCTTGATTCGTAGGAATCATTTATGATTCAAGGGAGGCGGCTTGGTTTGGGGGAGGCCGCTGATGTGGACGCAGGAGAACCGGGGGCGCTATGACCGGAGCAAATTGCGCTATCCGAGCGATCTGAC
>CAMATN010000072.1 GCA_945861155.1 Rhizobium sp. Q54 | reverse complement strand
GCACCCTGGCCTGGCTCAACCGCTGCCGCAGGCTGGCCAAGGATTGGGAAAATCTCAACCGCAAGGCGCTCGCCTTCCTGCGCCTGGCATCAATCCGCCTGATGTTGCGAAAACTATGCAATCCCAAATGATGTTCCCGGACAGACTCTCAGTCTCGCTGAGGGATGTTATCCATGCCCCCATACGCGCGAGCTACCGATACACGCGCATCCCCTGTCCGTAGGGATTTGTCGGGCTATCTTGCCGGTATGGACTGCCTGCGCCGTAGGGGTTGTTGGTGCTATTGGGCGAGTACTGGCTTCCATAAGTTCCGTACGGATTGGCAACGCTGTTCGGATCGTATGGGTTTGCGTTCAGATTGCCGCGGTAGCTTCCCTGGCTGTCATAAAGTTTTGGGCTATTCGAGCTATTCCCATAGGGATTAGAAAACGTGCCGGGCGGCTGAGGCATTGCCGGCGGCCCCGCATACGGATTTGCCGTGTAGTTTCCCAGGTATTGCGCTTCGGCACCCGATGTCAGAGACAGCACCAATCCGATCGCCAACAGAGCTATACGCATCCTACCCTCCCGTTATGTGATTGAATGGATGCTATCGCTCTAACACTTAAGAGTCGAGCGACGTGCCCGAGGCTGGCGCGTCTCCCCACCTCACCGTCACCACCGCCTTCCCCCTCGCGTCGCATTCCCGGCAACGCAGCCGCGGCGCCAGGTCGGCCACGCGGTCATCCGGCCCTTGGGCTGGCGCATGGGCGCTCTTCGGCGGCGGAGTCGGCGCTGCGCTCGTCTACATCCGCCAACTGCTTCGAAGCTGAACGCCGCGATAGGGCGGCCGGGAAGCAAACGTTAGTAACAGCCTGGCGGGTGGGCGCCGGAGAGCCGGAGGGAGGGCGCTAGCCCCCCGCCGCGAGACTCTCTATATAAGGCCCCAGCAACGTCGCGCCAGGCGACTATTTTGAGACTAATCGGCGCGCGGGTGTGGCGGAATTGGCAGACGCACTGGATTTAGGTTCCAGCGATGAAAATCGTGGGGGTTCGAGTCCCCCCGCCCGCACCAAGCGGCGGCTTGAAGGAAGATCCCCGCGCGGCTGATCGGCGCTGGTTCGATGCAATGGATGTGAGCACTGTGCGATGAACGTGACCGAGACCAGCGCTGACGGGCTGAAGCGCGAGTTCAAGATCGTCGTCCCGGCGAGCGACGTCGAGGACCGGATCAGCCGCCGGCTCGGCGAGATCGGGCAGGCGGTGCGGATCCCCGGCTTCCGCCCGGGCAAGGTCCCGATGGCGATGTTGCGCAAGCGCTATGGCCCGGCGGTGCGCGGCGAAGTCCTGGAGAGCGCGGTCAACGACAGCTCGGCCGAGGCGATGCGCGAGCGCAATTTGCGCCCGGCCTTGCAGCCGCGGGTCGAGCTGGTGTCGGCGGCCGAGGGGGCGGACCTCGAATATACCCTCTCGGTCGAGCTGCTGCCGGACATGCCGGAGCCCGATTTCGCCGCGCTCGGCCTGGAAAGACTGGTCACGGAGGTGCCCGAGGACGATGTCGGCAAGGCGCTCGATCGGCTTGCCGAGTCGCAGCGCAAATCCGAACCGGTCGAGCGGCCGGCCGAGACCGGCGACATTCTGATGGCCGACATTGTCGGCCGCGTCGGCGACACCGAAATCCCCGGCAGCCGCGGTGAAAACCGCGAGATCGAGCTCGGCGCGGAGGGTCTGTTGCCTGGCTTTACCGACCAGCTCGTCGGGGCGAGCGCCGGCGACGCGCGCGAGGTGCGGGTCACGTTTCCCGAGGATTACGGGAACGCCGAGATGGCCGGCAAGGAGGGGGTGTTCGAGGTCGCGGTCAAGGAAGTGCGCCATCGCATTCCGACGGCGATCGACGATGCGCTGGCCGAGGCGGTTGGTGTCGAGAACCTCGCCGAGCTGCGCCAGGAGATCCGCCAGCGCATGCAGCGCGATTATGACGGGGTCGCCCGCCAGCGGCTGAAGCGGGCGCTGCTCGACAAGCTCGCCGCGCAATACGATTTCCCGGTGCCGCCCGGTATGGTCGAGATCGAGTTCAACTCGATATGGGCGCAATACGAGGGCGAGAAAGAGGCGCGCAAGCAGGTCCCGGCCCAAGGGATAGGCGAGCTCGCCGCTGACGGCGAGGCCGGTGGGCAAGAGGCCGGGGGGCAGGAGGCCAGAGGTGCGGCGGAGGAGGGCCCGATCGACGGGGCCGCGATCGTCGCGCCCGAGGAGAGCGCCCTGGAGGGTGCCTCCGACCGGTCGCCCGCGACCGCCGAGGCCGAGAGGCCGCAGCCGCCCGAACCGACGCCGCACGGGACGCTGCCTGCCGAGGGCGCGGCCGAGGGACCGATCGATGGGGCCGCCATCGTCGCGCCGGAGGAGAGCGCCCTCGAAGGGGCGTCCGATACCGCTCCGGTCGCCGCGCCAAGCGACATCGCCCAGGACCCGGAGGACGAGAAGACGCGAGAGGAATTCCAGCGCATCGCCGAGCGGCGGGTTCGGCTCGGGCTGCTGCTTGCCGAAATCGGCCGCAACAACAATATCACGGTGAGCCAGGAAGAGCTGAACCAGGCTCTGGTGCAGGAGGCGCGGCGCCATTCCGGCTACGAGCGCCAAGTCATCGACTACTATCGCAAGAACCCGGAGGCGCTGAACAATCTGCGCGCGCCGATCTTCGAGGAAAAGGTCGTCGATTTCATCGTCGAGCTGGCCAAGCCGAGCGAGCGCAACGTGACGCCGCAGGAATTGATGGCCCCGGACCCGATGGCCGAGGGGCTGCTGACTGGCGACGAGTCGCCGGAGGGTGAGGGCTCCCCGCCTGTGTGAGTGCAAGCCGCGGCGACATGACAGCGAATCCCGCGCGCCACCGGCGCGGCGGTGTGAGGAGGCGGAGATGGCCGACTATTTCGAGCAACACATGAACAACCTCGTGCCGATGGTGGTCGAACAAACCAACCGGGGCGAGCGCGCCTACGACATCTATTCGCGCCTGTTGAAGGAGCGGATCATTTTTCTGGTCGGCCCGGTGCATGACGCGGTGGCGAGCCTGATTTGCGCGCAGCTGCTGTTCCTCGAATCGGAGAACCCGACCAAGGACATCGCCTTCTACATCAATTCGCCGGGCGGGGTGGTGACCTCGGGTCTCGCGATTTACGACACGATGCAGTACATCCGCTCGCCGGTGTCGACCGTGTGCATCGGCCAGGCGGCCTCGATGGGCTCGCTCCTGCTGTGCGCCGGCGCGCCGGGCAAGCGGTTCTCGCTGCCGAATTCGCGAATCATGATCCACCAGCCCTCCGGCGGCGCTCAGGGCCAAGCCACCGACATCGAGATCCAGGCCCGCGAGATCCTATCGTTGCGCGCCCGACTCAACGAGATCTATGTCCGCCATACCGGGCAGGCACTCGAGGTAATTGCCAATGCCGTGGAACGCGACAAATTTCTGTCGCCCTTGGAGGCCAAGGAGTTCGGCATTCTCGATGAGGTCGTCGAAACGCGGCCGGGCCGCGACGAGGACCGTGGCTTCCGCTCGTGAGCCCGATGCGTCGCGGTCGCCTTCACTCCGGCAATTATGGGCGGCGCGGGGAGCGGCGGATTTAACTGGTTGTTGATCGGTCAGGAGCACATATACTTCTCCAGAGCCCGCGCCGGGGCGTCCCGGCTCGGCGCCGGGCGCTGGCCGCGGTTGCCGGCCTCCGTCGATCTGCGCGGGGCGGCGAGGTCAGCCCATCCGGTGCCTGCTCTGCCGGATCCGGTGATGGAGTGGCGATGACAAAGTCCAGCGGTAGCGACTCGAAAAACACGCTCTACTGTTCGTTCTGCGGCAAGAGCCAGCACGAAGTCAGGAAGCTGATTGCGGGTCCGACCGTCTTCATTTGCGACGAATGCGTCGAGCTCTGCATGGACATCATCCGTGAGGAGCACAAGACGACGCTGGTCAAGTCGCGCGACGGCGTGCCGGGGCCGCGCGACATTTGCCGCGTGCTCGACGATTATGTGATTGGGCAGGACCACGCCAAGCGCGTGCTGTCGGTCGCCGTCCACAATCACTACAAGCGCCTCGCGCACACCGCGAAGAACAACGACGTCGAACTCGCCAAATCGAACATCCTCCTGGTCGGCCCGACCGGGTCGGGGAAGACGCTGCTGGCGCAGACCCTGGCGCGCATTATCGACGTGCCGTTCACGATGGCCGACGCGACGACGCTGACCGAGGCGGGTTATGTCGGCGAGGACGTCGAAAACATCATTTTGAAGCTGCTGCAGGCGGCCGACTACAATGTCGAGCGGGCCCAGCGCGGCATCGTCTATATCGACGAGGTCGACAAGATCTCGCGCAAATCGGACAACCCGTCGATCACCCGCGACGTGTCCGGCGAAGGCGTGCAGCAGGCGCTGCTCAAGATCATGGAGGGCACCATCGCCTCGGTGCCGCCGCAGGGCGGGCGCAAACACCCGCAGCAGGAATTTCTGCAGGTCGACACCACCAACATCCTGTTCGTCTGCGGCGGCGCGTTTTCCGGGCTTGAAAAGATTATCGCCCAGCGCCGGCAGGGGAGCTCGATCGGATTCGGCGCCGAAGTGCGCGGACCCGACGAACGCAAGACGGGCGAAATTCTGAAGGACCTCGAACCGGAAGATTTACTGAAATTCGGGCTCATCCCGGAATTTGTCGGCCGCCTGCCGGTCGTCGCGACGCTCGACGATCTCGACGAGGATGCGCTTGTCGACATCCTGACCAAGCCGAAGAACGCTCTGGTCAAGCAATACCAGCGCCTGTTCGAGATGGAGGATGTCCGCCTCGAACTGACCGAGGAGGCGCTGCGCGGCATCGCCATCAAAGCGATCGCCCGCAAAACCGGGGCGCGCGGCCTGCGCTCGATCATGGAGGGGATCCTGCTGGATTCGATGTTCGAGCTGCCGAGCCTAGCCGGGGTCAGCGAGATCGTGATCAACCGCGAAGTCGTGGAGGGCCGGGCGAAACCGCTCCACATCTACTCCGATCGCCGAGGCGATGTCGGCGCCGGCGCCTAGCGTTTAATGGGACATGCGGGCGCCGTGTGCCCGCCTGCGGCATCCTGAGCCCGATCTTGACGGCTGGGCGTGGGAGACCAACCTAAGCACGGCTTGTCTACCGGCCGCCGCCTTCTCGGCGCGCGGTCCTTGGTCAAAATATGAGGGCTTATGTTGGAAACCGCCCGCGCTGCGCTTTATCCGGTTCTGCCACTGCGTGACATCGTGGTGTTTCCGCACATGATCGTGCCGCTTTTCGTCGGCCGCGAGAAATCGGTGCGGGCGCTCGAAGACGTGATGAAGGACGATAAGCAGATCCTCCTCGTAACCCAGAAAAACGCGTCTCAGGACGATCCGTCGACTGCCGATATTTTCACGGTCGGCACGATCGGCACGGTGCTGCAGTTGTTGAAGCTGCCCGATGGCACGGTCAAGGTCCTGGTCGAGGGCGGGCAGCGCGCCCGCATCGTGCGCTTCGCCGAGAACGAGATGTTCTTCCAGGCGCACGCCGAGGTGGTCGGCGAGCAGCCGGGCGCGCAACAGGAGATCGAGGCGCTGGCCCGCACGGTGGTCGCGCAATTCGAACAATATATCAAGCTGAACAAAAAGATACCGCCAGAGGTGCTGGTCTCGATCAACCAGATCGACGATCCCGGTAAGCTCGCCGACACGGTCGCGTCGCACCTGACGCTGAAGATCCCCGAGAAGCAGGAGCTACTCGAGACCGACACCATCTCCGAGCGCCTCGAAAAGGTCTTCGGCCACATGGAGGGCGAGATCGGCGTCCTGCAGGTCGAGAAGCGGATCCGCAACCGCGTCAAGCGCCAGATGGAGAAGACGCAGCGCGAGTACTACCTTAACGAGCAACTCAAGGCGATCCAGAAGGAGCTTGGCGAGGGCGAGGACGGCAAGGACGAGATGGCCGAACTCGAAGACAGGATCAACAAGACCAAGCTGACGAAAGAAGCCCACGACAAGGCGCTCGCCGAACTCAAGAAGCTGCGCAACATGAGTCCGATGTCGGCCGAAGCGACTGTGGTGCGCAACTATCTCGATTGGCTGCTGTCGATTCCCTGGCAGAAGCGCACCAAGGTCAAGCGCGATATCAAGGGCGCCCAACGCGTACTCAACGCCGATCATTTCGGCCTGGAAAAGGTCAAGGAGCGCATCCTCGAATACCTTGCCGTCCAGCAGCGCGTCAAAAAGATGAAGGGGCCGATCCTGTGCCTGGTCGGCCCGCCGGGGGTCGGCAAGACCTCGCTCGGCAAATCGGTGGCGCGGGCGACCGGGCGCAATTTCGTACGCATGTCGCTCGGCGGCGTGCGGGACGAGGCCGAGATTCGCGGCCACCGCCGGACCTATATCGGGTCGATGCCCGGCAAAGTCGTGCAGGGCATGAAGAAGGCGAAATCCTCGAACCCGCTATTCCTGCTCGACGAAGTTGACAAGCTCGGCGCCGATTGGCGCGGCGATCCGTCATCGGCGCTACTCGAAGTGCTGGATCCCGAGCAGAATGCGAGCTTTAGCGATCATTACCTCGAGGTCGATTACGATTTATCGGACGTCCTGTTCATCACCACGGCCAACACGCTGCGCATGCCGCAGCCGCTGATGGACCGCATGGAGATCATCCGCATCCCCGGCTACACCGAGGATGAGAAGGTCGAGATCGCCAAGCGCCACCTGATCCAGAAGCAGATAAAGGCGCACGGCCTCAAAAAAGACGAGTGGAGCATCAGCGACGACGCGCTGCGCGATATGGTCCGCTATTACACGCGCGAGGCCGGCGTCCGCAACCTCGAGCGCGAGATCGCCAACCTGACCCGGAAGGCGATCAAGGACATCCTGATGACCAAGTCCGAGCGGGTCATCGTCACCCGGCGCAACCTCGAAAAATATGCCGGCGTGCGCCGGTTCCGCTTTGGCGAAGCCGAGAGCGAGGATCTGGTCGGGGTCACAACCGGGCTGGCCTGGACCGAGGTCGGCGGCGAATTGCTGACGATCGAGGCCGTCACCTTGCCCGGCAAGGGGCGGGTCACGGCGACCGGCAAGCTCGGCGACGTGATGAAGGAATCGGTTCAGGCCGCCGAGAGCTTTGTCAAGTCGCGCAGTCACGCCTACGGCATCAAGCCGTCGATCTTTGAAAAGAAGGACATCCACGTACACGTTCCGGAAGGCGCCACCCCGAAGGACGGGCCCTCGGCGGGGGTCGCCATGGTAACGACGATCGTCTCTGTGCTGACCGGCATCCCTGTCAAGCGCGACATCGCAATGACGGGCGAGATCACGCTTCGCGGCCGGGTGCTGCCGATCGGCGGGCTAAAGGAAAAGCTGCTCGCGGCATTGCGCGGCGGGCTTAAGACCGTGGTGATCCCGGCGGACAACGAAAAGGACCTGGCCGAAATCCCCGACAACGTCAAGCGCGGATTGAAGATCATCCCGGTTGGAACAGTGGATGAGGTGCTGGGTCACGCGCTCGTCACCCCGCTGACTCCAATCGCGTGGGAGGAGGAGCCGGACACGCAACCGGTAATTCCCGCAAAGGGCGAAGAGCGATCGGGGCTTCTAACGCATTGATAGAGATTGCGTCAGTTGCCGCAATGCCGGAAAATTCCTGCCGGCAGGCGGCAACTGGCCGTAACACTTGAAAAAAATAACGGCTTTGGCTGGTGCAGTGACGTTGACCCGTCCCGGAGGCCGCTCTACACTTCGGAGCGGAATTCGCACTTAACCATCCGTATACACGCGCAGGGGGCAACACCGTGAACAGAAACGAACTCGTCGATGCCGTTTCGGGCAAGGCCGAGCTGTCGAAGGCGGCCGCAAACAAGGCGGTCGACGCGGTGTTCGAATCGATCACCGACGCGTTGAAGGGCGGCACCGAAGTCCGCCTTGTCGGGTTCGGCACTTTTTCGGTGGCCGCGCGCGCCGCCTCCGAGGGACGCAATCCGCGCACCGGCGAGAAGATCAAGATCGCCGCGTCGAAACAGGCCAAGTTCAAGCCCGGCAAGCGATTGCGCGACGAGCTCAATTAGGGCACGGCGAAGGTCAGGTCCGCGAGTAACTCGGCGCAGCGGTCGGGGCGATTAGCTCAGCTGGCAGAGCATCTCGTTTACACCGAGAGGGTCGGCGGTTCGAACCCGTCATCGCCCACCACCAGCCCCAGGGCGGTTCATCCACTGCATCGCAGGGTCGGGGCGAATTGGATTTTTTTGAGCGATAGTCATCGCCCGGGGCGCGCGGGTGGGCCGATATTCCGGCGCCGTTAGGTTCGGCGTTGTTCCCGGGGGCTTTAGGTATTATTCAACCGCTGTGGTCGCTCTTAATGCCGCGGCCGGACGATCTTTAAAAATTGAATAAAAGCCCGGCAAACCCCGACTAGTTCAAATCGTATGCTAGCCGGCGGCGATAGGTATTGACCCGGTCGGGTATCTCTGGGAATGATCCTGCTTCCTTCGCGCTTCGACAACTGTAACTAACGGTTCTAGCCCATTCGGAGTTTTTAGTATTCCGCATCGACTGGCGCGACGAGATCAACAGGAGAAAAATTGTGAAAAGCGTGGTACGGACGGCGGCTTTAACAGCATTAGGCTGCTTGGCTGCAACCGCGGCGTCGGCCGATGTCAGGCGTTTCGGCCCGGTGACCGTTTTTACGGCAGCGAGCCCGGCCGCGCAGCCGCCGGCCAGTATCGATTTCGCGAATGCGCGGGAAATGCCGCTGCCGGCTGCGCGCGCCTTGCCGCCATCGCAGGCCGAGGCGTTGCAGCAGGGCAGCGCTCTCCGGCGGGGCAGGCCCGGATCGTCGCCGGGCGATTCCGGCAGCGGAGAGGAGAGCCCGATCCAGCTGGCCGCACCGCTAAACCCTCAAATCCAGCAGGTTCAGCCGCAGGGACAGAGGATAGAGCCCGCCGAATTCGGCACCTCCAATCATCCGTTTACGACGGCGCGCGTCAATGCCGAGCTAAACAAGACATCGAAGTTCTACCCGTATCGCGCCGCTGGCAAACTGTTCTTCAATGATGGGGGCGGCACCTTTGTTTGTTCGGCCGCGCTGATCAAGCCTGGGATCGTGGTCACCGCAGCCCATTGCGTTGCCGCTTTCGGACAATCTCGATACTATACGAACTGGACGTTTGTGCCGGCCTACAATAACGGCCTCGCGCCGTACGGCAGCTGGACCGCCAGCAATGCCTATGTGCTGACCAGCTATTTCAACGGCGCCGATAGCTGCGCTCAGGCGGGGGTTGTCTGTCAAAACGATGTCGCGGTCCTGGTGCAAAACCCGCAATCGGGCCAATACCCGGGCGGGTCGACCGGTTTCTTCGGCTATGGCTTTGACGGGTTTGGCTTCAACGACCAGAACCAAGTCCTGGTCAACCAGCTGGGCTATCCGGTCGCGCTCGACAGTGGCGAACTAATGCAGCGCAACGATTCGCAGGGCTTCGTCGATCCGATTTCGGCGAACAATACGATCATCGGATCGTTGATGACCGGCGGGTCGAGCGGTGGGCCTTGGCTCGTCAATCTGGGGATCGCACCCCAGCTTCTGCCTCCCCTACAGGGCGGCACCAAATTTGGCCAGGATGCGACCCGAAATACCGTTGTGGGCGTGACGAGTTGGGGCTATGGCGGCCTTTCCGGTTACAAGGTCAAGCAAATGGGTGCATCGCCCTTTACCAGCGCAAATATCGTTTTCCTGGTCAATACGGCATGCAGCCAAGTCCCGGCCGCTTGCCAGTAAGTTCGGGCGGTTCCGGCGGTTGACCGGGTGTGCTGCGATCAGGGGCGCGCTGAACCGTTGAAGCGTGGAGACGCGTCGCCCGCCGGCCCCGGATGCGAAGGCATCGCTCGGCCCGGCTCGACGACCGGCGGCCCCTCGCGACCGGGCAGCGGCATTGGCTTGGCGGCGCGCATCTGATCGGACGTCACCGATCTCCCGGACTGCGGACCCGAAGACGTGACGGCTCCTGACGTAATGGCGTCTTGCGGTGTGCCGGTGCGGAATGCGTCGGCCCGCGCATCGCCGCAACTCGCCAACAAAAACGCGGTGGCGATCCACGCCACCGAGCGAAATCCCGTGGGCATTTGTGGCGGACGCAGTTGCAGCATTACGGCCGGGAACTGAGCGCGATGGAGCAGGTCATCGGCATCATGGTGGTCAAGTTGTCGTGCGGCGGCCGCGCCCCGTCACGGGCAAGGCCGCGACGGGGCTCTCGTCAACGAGGGCCGCGTTAGTTCGTGGTGCAGATCTTGACGCCCTTCATCGCGGTCTCGGCCTCGGTGCGGGTCTTGTAGACGACGCCGTCGCCGCTGACATAGGTGTACTCGGTCATCGAGGCCGGCTTCTTGTCGACGATCGTGCATTTCTTGGACTTGACGTCCTGCACGACGTAATAGGTTTCCACCGTCGTCTGGGCGACGGCCGGAAAGACGAAGCCGGCGACAAGCATCCCGGCCAAAGCGATCTTGATCTTCATCAAATTCTCTCCCATGAGTGGCGCGTACCGTGACAACGTGCATGGAAGGAATCGGTTCCACCGACCGCCGCGCTCTGTCCTCCAAATTCGACCAGATCAGTGCTTTGCGGATTTGGACGACAGGAATGGCCGCAAATACGGCATTGCTCTCGCGGGCTTGGTTGGCGGGCCGGGGCGCCGCTTTCAACAGGCCGCGGGCGCGCGCGACCGCCTTTACCGTCCCTTCTTCTTTCGCGCCTTGCGCGCCGCATAGCGGGCGTCGCGAGCGGCCTGCCGCTCGGCTTCATCGAGCGTCTCGCGCTCGATACGCTCGGCGAACGCGGCTTCGGCGGCTGCTTTCTCGGCTTGCAGGGCGGCCTCGCGCGCGGCGGCCTCGGCGGCCTGGGCGGCGGCGAGTTCGGCGGCCAGGCGCACTTCCAGGGCCAGCTTGGCGGCCTTGCGCTCGGCGATGCGGATATTGCGGGCGGTGGTGGTCGCTTCGCGGGCGAGCCGGCGCTCGGTCGCGGCGGGGGTTTCGGCCTCGGACTTCGCCCGGTTCGCCCGGTCCAACAGTGCTTTCCTCGCCTCGGTGGCGGTACTCAGCCGGTCGGCAAAATCGGCGTTCTTAAAGCTTTTCATCGCGCTCTTATGGCCCTACTGAGGGTTGATGGTCTAGGAAACAACCGGTGCGCCCGGCTGTTGCCGAGGAAATGAACGCCCATTCCGCCTCGGGCGGGCCGGTGGCGTAGCCGAGGTCGGCACGCACGTCAGACCCGAGGGCGCCGCGCGATCGCCTTGGCGGGCCGCCCGGCACCGCAATGCATTGAAATATTTGGGGCGAGTGATGGGACTTGAACCCACGGCCTCCAGATCCACAATCTGGCGCTCTAACCACCTGAGCTACACCCGCCATCCAGCGTGGAGGTAACGAATCCGATCCCAAGGGTCAAGTTTGGCCTGACGGAGATCGAACCGGGATCGAACCGCGTCGGGCGCGGGGCTGGGTTTCCGCGGGGCTTCCCGCGACGGCGACGGCGGGGTAAATTCCGCCGTTGCGGCTGCTTGACGGGCATTGCGATGAAGCTCTACGGCTCTTTCCGGTCCTCGGCGGCGTTTCGCGTGCGCATCGCGCTCAACCTCAAGCACCTCGATTACGACAGCGCGTTCGTGCACCTGCGCCGCGGCGACCAGGGACAATCCGAATTTCTCGGCGTCAACCCGCAGGGTCTCGTTCCGGCCCTCGAAACCGACGGCCACACGCTGATCCAGTCTCTGCCGATCATCGAATATCTCGACGAGGCGCACCCCGAGCCGCCGCTCTTGCCGCGGGACGCCGCCGGCCGAGCCCGGGTGCGCGCGCTGGCCGCGATCGTCGCCTGCGACATTCATCCGCTCAACAATTTGCGGGTGCTCCGCTATTTGCACCGGTCCATGAGCCAGGACGAAGCCGCCATAGAGATCTGGTACAATCACTGGATCGACGACGGCTTTCGCGCGTTCGAGCTGTTGCTCGGCGAGGATAGCCGAACCGGCCGGTTCTGCCATGGCGACGCTCCCGGTCTGGCCGATATCGCCCTGGCGCCACAGGTGGTAAATGCCGAGCGCTACCAGCTCGACCTCGCACCCTACCCGACCATAAAGAGGATTTTCGAGAATTGCATGAAGCTCGACGCCTTTGCCGCGGCCCATCCCGGCCGGCAGCCCGACCGCGACGCATGATCAGCCCCGACCGCATCGGCACGATTTCGACGAGCGCCATTTTCGCGCTCGCGCTCGGCCTTGCCGGCTGCGGCTCGTTCGCCGGCGACCCGGCGCTCAGCGCCGGCGATCTCGCGCTCCTTCAGAGTGCGATGCGGCAGGTCGACAAGAGCTATGTCGTACCGGTCAGATCCGATCAGCTCGTCACACGCGCGCTGAAGGGCATGCTGACCCGTCTCGACCCGCATTCCGACTACATGACCGATCGCGAATATCGCGAGCTGCTCGCCACGACATCGGGGCAGTTCGGCGGTGTCGGCATCGAGATCTCGGTCGAGAACGGCGTGCCGCAGGTCATCGCGGCGATCGACGGCACCCCGGCCGCGGCGGCCGGCATCGAGCCCGGCGATCGCATCGTCAAAGCCGACGGCCAGCCGATCGTCGGGCTGGAGATTTCCGAGGTCGTCCGGCGCTTGCGCGGGGCGCCGGGAACGCCGGTCGTGCTGACGATTGCGCGGGCCAACCAGCGCGTCTTCGAGGTGCCGATCAAGCGCGCGATCATCCATGTCGAATCGGTCAAATCGGCGCTGAAGCCGGGGCGCATCGGCTATGTCCGAATCAGTACGTTCGACGAGAACACACCCTCCGAGCTGCGCGTGGCGCTGACCCGACTGCGCCAGCAGGCGGGCGGGCCGCTGACCGGCTTTGTGCTCGATCTGCGCAACAATGCCGGGGGTCTCCTCGACGCCGCGGTCGAGGTCGCCGGCGATTTTCTCGATGCCGGCACGCTGGTCACGACGCGCGGCCGCCAGCGCGACGAAACCCGGATCTACGATGCCTCGCCCAGGGGCGATCTGATCCGCGGCATTCGCATGGTGGCGCTGATCAATGGCGCCTCGGCCTCGGCGTCGGAAATCGTCGCCGGTGCGCTGCAGGACAACCGGCGCGCGACGATTCTCGGGACCACCAGTTTCGGCAAGGGTTCGGTACAGAGCATCATCCCGCTCGATGGCCGGGGCGAGGGCCAGGGGCGCGGCGCGCTGCGGCTGACGACCGCGCTCTATTACACGCCCTCGGGCCGCTCGATCCAGGGTCAAGGCATCACCCCCGACCGGGTCGTCGGCCTGCCCAAGGAGGCGCAGGTGGCGAACGCGTTGATCGCCTACGAAAGCGACCTGTTCGGGGCGCTGAAAGCGACCGGCGAGCTGGCGCCGAACGGCGGGGCGCAGAGCGAAACACGCAGCCGGCCGATTGCGCGGGAACGAGAGCATCCGATCAATCCGAAGATCCTCGGGACGGCGCAGGATGCCCAGCTGAACGCCGCGATCGAGCTGCTCGGCGGTGCTCCCGCCGCGGCCCGGTAGGTTACCGGGCGAGCGCACGCCCGGCGTAGTATGATGCGGCGTTATGTTCAGGGTCTCACCTAGCGATGCTGCGCCAGACCCTCGCCCCGATTCATCCCGACGGCTGGAAGTTCATCGCCGCCGCGGCGCTGGCGACGATCGTGCTGTTTGTTGTGTGGCAGCCGGCCGGCTGGGCCGGGCTGATCGTCACATTGTGGATGGCGTATTTCTTTCGCGATCCGTGGCGGGTGACGCCGACCCGGCCGGGGCTGATCGTCAGCCCGGCCGACGGGATCGTCGTATCGCTGGCGCCGGCGCCGCCGCCGCCCGAACTCGACATGGGCGCGGACCCGGTGCCGCGGATCAGCATCTTCCTCAATCTGTTCGACGTTCATGTCGCGCGCGCCCCGGTCGGCGGCAGGCTCGTCGCGCAGCGCTACACCAAGGGCCGCTTCGTCAACGCCAGCCTCGACAAAGCGAGCCTCGACAACGAGCGTCTGGCGCTCCGCATCACGCGGCCCGAAGCGCCCGACATCGCCCCCGACATCGCCTTTGTGCTGATCGCCGGGCTCGTCGCGCGGCGCATCGTCTGCACGGTCTACGAGGGTCAGCTATTGGCGGCCGGCGAGCGCATCGGCCTCATTCGCTTCGGCTCGCGCGTCGATGTCTATTGCCCGCCGCCTTACCGGCCGCTGGTCGCGCTCGGTCAGCGCATGATCGCCGGAGAGACGGTGCTCGCCGACCGTCTTGCGGCGGAGGCGCCCGGCGACGGCATCGCGCATTGACGCCGGCAACCCCCGGCGCCGAATTCGTGTAAACTGGCGCCGGAGAGGTTTCGGTGAGGAGACGGGTCGTGGCGATGCGGTCGTCCCGGGCGTCCCGGGTGCGAGATCGGATGCGGCGGCCGCGCTTGCGGGGTCGCCGGCTGTCGTCCGAGTTTTCGGTCAACCGCATGGTGCCCAACGTTCTGACCCTGTTGGCGCTATGCGCGGGGATGACCGCGATCCGCTTCGCGATCAGCGGCGACTTCCAGTACGCGGTCTTCGCGATCATTGCGGCCGGGATCTTCGACGGGCTCGACGGCCGCCTCGCCCGGTTGTTGAAAGCGACCTCGCGCTTTGGCGCCGAACTCGACAGCTTTTCCGACTTCATCAGCTTCGGGGTCGCTCCGGCCATCATCCTCTATCTATGGACGATGGCCCAGTTGCAGAGCATCGGCTGGGCGATCGTGCTGTTCTTCGCGGTCTGCTGCGCGCTGCGCCTGGCGCGCTTTAACACGCAGCTCGCGGCCGAGCCGCCGCCGCCCTGGTCGGCGAATTTCTTCAGCGGCGCGCCGGCCCCGGCCGGAGCCGGGCTAATCATGCTGCCGATGTTCATCAGCTTCGAGTGGGGCGACTGGATCGCGCGCTCGCCCTATGTCAACGCGGTGTGGATCGGCGTCGTCGCGTTGATGATGGTCAGCACGATACCGACGGTGTCGCTGAAGCGGATCCGCATCCCACATCATCTGGTGGTGCCGACCCTGCTCGGGATCGGCCTGATGACCGCGTTCGTCACGACCGCGCCGTGGCCGACCCTGACCCTTGTCGGGGCGATTTATCTGGCGTCGATCCCGCTGACGATCCGCGCCTCGAACCGGCTGCGCCGCGCCGACGCCATGCGCGCGGGAGGATCGGCCGAGGCGCCGGCAGCGTCGCCCGCCACGGCGGTCTTGACGCAGGGCGAGTCGACTTCCCCTGCCCCGCCGGCGCCGCCGATCCCACCCACCAGCGAATGGCGGCATTGATCTCGAACGGAGAGCGGTCATGACCACCGGGTTGAGCTACGTGCATGGCGCGGCGGGCACCAAGCTGATCGGCGAGACGATCGGGGTGGCATTCGACAACACAGTCGCGCGCCATGGCGAGTGTCATGGGCTCAGCGTGCGTCAGCAGGGCATTCGCTGGACCTATCGCGAACTGGGCGAGCGGGTGGGCGCTTTCGCCGCCGGGCTGTTGGCGCTGGGGCTCGAGCCGGGCGACCGGGTCGCGATCTGGGCGCCCAACTGCGCCGAATGGGTGGTCGCACAGTTCGCCACGGCGAAGGCCGGGCTGATCCTGGTCAACATCAACCCGGCCTACCAGCTATCCGAATTAGAGTACGCGCTGAACAAGGTCGGGTGCCGGGCGCTGATCACGGCCACCCGGTTCAAGACCAGCGACTACATCGGCATGGTCAATACGCTGGCGCCGGAACTGTCCGCCGCCGCGCCCGGCAAGCTGACAGCGGCGAAACTGCCGAAGCTGGAAATGGTGATCCAGGTTGGCGGGCCGACGGCGCCGGGCGCTTTCGCCTTCGATCGCATCATCGACAGCGGCGGACCGGCCGAGAAAACGCGGCTGGCGGAACTGGCGCCCCGGCTCCAGTTCGACGACCCGATCAACATCCAGTTCACCTCGGGTACGACCGGCGCGCCCAAGGGCGCGACCTTGTCCCATCACAACATCCTGAATAACGGTTTTTTCCTCGGCGAGGCGATGGGCTACACCGAGCGCGACAAGGTGTGCATTCCGGTGCCGCTCTACCACTGTTTCGGCATGGTGATCGGCAATCTCGCCTGCATCACGCACGGTTCGGCGATGGTGTTTCCCGGCGAGGGCTTCGACCCGCTGGCGACGTTAGAGACCGTGGCCGAGGAGCGCTGCACCGCCCTCTACGGCGTGCCGACGATGTTCATCGCCGAATTGGAGCACCCCGATTTCGCCAGCTTCGATCTGTCCAGTCTGCGGACGGGCATGATGGCCGGCGCCCCCTGCCCGATCGAAATCATGCGCCGCGTTATCGAGTCGATGCACCTGACCGAGATGACGATCGGCTACGGCATGACCGAGACGAGCCCGGTCAGCTTCCAGACCGCGATCGGCGATCCCGTGGAGAAGCAGGTCTCCAGCGTCGGGCGCGTCCACCCGCATCTCGAGGTCAAGATCGTCGATGCCGAGGGGCGGATCGTGCCGTGCGACACGCCGGGCGAACTGTGCACCCGCGGCTATTCCGTGATGCTCGGCTATTGGGACGACCCGGAGCGCACCGCGCAGGCGATCGACCCGGCGCGCTGGATGCACACCGGCGATCTGGCGACGCTCGATTCCGAGGGCTATTGCAACATCGTCGGGCGCATCAAGGATCTGGTGATCCGCGGCGGCGAGAACATCTACCCGCGCGAGGTCGAGGAATTCCTGTACCGCCATCCGAAAATCCAGGACGTGCAGGTGTTCGGCGTGCCCGACGAGCGCTATGGCGAGGAGATCTGCGCCTGGGTCATGCTGCGCGCCGGCGAGAGCCTCGATCCGGCGGAATTGCGCGCGTTCTGCCGGGGCCAGATCGCCCATTACAAGATCCCGCACCATGTCCGAATCGTCGACGAATTCCCGATGACGGTGACCGGCAAGGTCCAGAAATTCGTCATGCGCGAGCGGATGATCGCCGAACTCGGCGTGCGCCCGGCCGCCACCGCCTGATCGCGCTATCGCAATCGTCGGGACCCGCGCTAATCTCCGGCTCGCCGCATCATTTCCGGGAAAGCGCCAGCGATGCACTGCTTCAATCTGAAGAACGAAGAAAAATTCGATCTCAAACATCATGTCGAGCGGGTGCTCGGCCGGGTCGGCGAGGGCGATGTCACGGTCGCCTGCTGGGAGCCCGGGCAGATCAGCCCCTATCATTGCCATCCGCACGCGACCGAAATTTATTTCTGCTTCGAGGGCGGCGGCACGATGAAGATTCCGGGCGAGACGGTGACCGTGATTCCGGGCTCGTTCGTCGTCCATCCGCCCGGCGAATTGCACGAATGGAATACCGGACCCGAGCGCACCCTGCTGTTCCGCGTGCGCTACGGCAACGATTTCTCGGGCCGCACCAGGGAATGGCCGAGCAATCCCGACTGGCGGCCGCGGCCCGAGGACGCCGAATACTTCAAGGCGGGGTGACGCAGCACCCGCCATTCCGGATGCCGGGTGTCGAAATTGATGAAACCCGGATCGACCACATTTTCCGAGATGCGGAGGGTCATTTCCGCGTGGGTAACGCCGCGAACCGGCAGATCCTGATTGACGTCGCGAACCGACAGTCAAATTTCCTGGGTGCTGATCGCGCCGGCAATACTTGGTACGCAGAAGACCTCCTCGACGGCACGCAAATCTGGTTGCGCGTGCGCGGCGACAAGATCGTTAACGGCGGTATTAATCAAAGACCTCGCGATTTCACAGGACCGCCACGATGAAGAAAAAGCTTTTATCGCCGGAACAGGCCTTTCAAGCCATGTTTGCTTTTCTCGATGCGTATGATCAGCGGACGGCGCGAACAGCGGCGTTGGGGGATGTCTTGGGCGATATCAGGCTGAATGAAAGCGATGGCCGCCCGGCCGACCCGGCGGCCTGGGATGATTGGCTTGCTGCGATCGAAGCGGCCTTGGCGGATCATGCTGGTGCGGGCAAACGACCTTCTGTGCGGAGGCAAACGCGATGAGTGAGCGTAACGACGAGGAGGCGTTCGGCATCGCGCCCGAGCACGATTCGCCGATCCCCTATATGCAGCGCATCCGCGACTATTATCAGGCGCTCGGCTACGGCGCGCCCTATCGCTGGGCGCATTACGCCGAGGTGCCGTTCGCGCCGCTGCAAAAACCGCTGCGCGACTGCCGCATCGGGCTGATCACGACGGCGGCGCCCCACCATCCGGACAAAGGCGACCAGGGTCCGGGCGCGGCCTACAACGCCGCCGCCAAGTTCTATACGGTCTATTCAGGCGACACCGCGGCCGACCACGATCTGCGCATCTCGCATATCGGCTACGATCGCACCCATACCAGCGCCGCGGACAGCAATTCCTGGTTCCCGCTGGCGCAGTTGCGCCGGCTCGCGGCGGCCGGAGTTATCGGCGAGGTGGCGCCGCGCTTTCACGGCGCCCCGACCAACCGCAGCCACCGCGCGACGCTGGACCAGGACTGCCCGGAGCTGCTGGCGCGGGTGCGCGAGGACAGGGTCGACGCGGTTGTGCTCGTCGCGGTTTGACCGGTGTGTCACCAGACCGTGAGTCTGGCCGCCCGTCACCTCGAAGCGAACGGCATCCCGACCGTGATCATGGGATGCGCCAAGGACATCGTCGAATATGCCGGCGTGCCGCGTTTCCTGTTCAGCGATTTCCCGCTCGGCAACCCGGCCGGCCGGCCAAAAGACCCGGAATCCCAGGCCTTTACCCTCGAGCTCGCCCTGCGGGTCCTCGAATCGGCGCCGGCGCCGCGGACCACCGTGCAGTCGCCGCTGCGGTGGAGCGCGGACCCGGATTGGAAACTCGATTTTTCCAATATCGCCCGACTATCGCCCGAGGAAATCGCGCGCCGCCGCACTGAATTCGACCGCCAGAAGGAGATCGCCAAAACCGTCCGCTCCACCCCCGCGCGGCGGAGTGATCGACGTTAGACTGGCGTCACCGCGGTTTCGGGGGCGGCAGGTCGAGGCGGATGTGCAGTTCCTTGAGGCGCTCGGGCGGCACCGGAGCCGGCGCCTGCATCAGCAGATCCTCGGCTTGCTGGTTCATCGGGAAGGCGACGATCTCGCGGATGTTCGGGGTGTCGGCGAGCAGCATCACGATGCGGTCGATGCCCGGCGCCGACCCGCCATGCGGCGGCGCGCCATAGCGGAACGCCTTCAGCATGCCACCGAACCGCGCCTCGACCTCGGCCGCCGAATAGCCGGCGAGTCCGAACGCCTTGTACATGATGTCGGGGCGGTGGTTGCGGATCGCGCCCGAGGATAATTCGATGCCGTTGCACACGATATCGTACTGGTAGGCGAGGATCGTTAGCGGGTCCTGGGTTTCGAGTGCTTCGAGCTCGCCCTGCGGCATCGAGAACGGGTTGTGGCTGAATTCGATCAGCCCGGTCTCCTCGTTGCGCTCGTACATCGGAAAATCGACGATCCAGCAAAAGCGATAGGCTCCCTCCTCGACCAGGCCGAGTTCCTGGCCGATGCGGGTGCGCGCCTGGCCGGCGAAGCGTTCCGCCTCGGCTTTCGGGCCGGCGGCGAAGAACACCGCGTCGCCGTCGCCGACACCGGCGCTTTGGCGCAACAGGGCGAGCCGCTCATCGTCGAGAAAACGCGCTATCGGCCCGCGTGCCTGGCCTTCGGAAAAAATGATATAGCCGAGCCCCGGCGCGCCCTCGCCGCGCGCCCAATCATTGAGCCGGTCGAACCAGCTGCGCGGCCGGCCGGCGGCGCCCGGCGCAGGGATCGCACGCGCCACGCCGCCGCCCTCGATCGTCCGCGCGAAGATGCCGAACCCCGAGCCACGGAAAATTTCGGTCGCATCGGCGATGATCAGCGGATTGCGCAAATCGGGCTTGTCGGTGCCGTATTTGAGCGCAGCGTCGGCGTAGGTGATGCGCGGGAACGGCGTCGGCGTCACCGCGCGTCCGGCCCCGAATTCCTCGAAGATACCGTGCAAGACCGGCTCGATCGCGGCAAACACGTCCTCCTGGGTCACGAACGACATCTCGAAATCGAGCTGGTAGAACTCGCCGGGCGAGCGGTCGGCGCGGCTCGCCTCGTCGCGAAAGCACGGCGCGATCTGGAAATAGCGGTCGAACCCGGCGACCATCAGCAATTGCTTGAATTGCTGCGGCGCCTGCGGCAGCGCGTAGAAGGTGCCGGGATGCAGCCGGCTCGGCACCAGATAGTCGCGCGCACCCTCGGGCGAACTGGCGGTCAGCACAGGCGTCTGAAACTCGCTGAAGCCCTGCGCGATCATGCGCCGGCGGATCGAGGCGATGACGTGCGATCGCAGCATGATGTTGGCGTGCACGCGCTCCCGCCGCAAATCGAGAAAGCGGTGCGCAAGGCGCATTTCCTCGGGGTATTCGGCGTCGCTGTTGACCGGAAACGGCAAGGGCTCGGCGGCCGACAGCACCTCCAGCGCATCGATAATCAGCTCGACTTCGCCGGTCGCGAGGTTCGGGTTGATCGTGTCGGGCGAACGCTTGACCACACGCCCGGTCACTGACACGACGCTTTCGAGGCGAAGCCCATCGACCTCGGCAAAGAGCGGCGACGATATGTCGATCACGCATTGGGTGATGCCGTAATGGTCGCGCAGATCGACAAACAACAGCTGGCCGTGGTCGCGCTTGCGGTGCACCCAGCCCGAGAGGCGCGCGGGCGCGCCCGCGTCGTCGAGGCGGAGCGCGCCGCAGGTATGGGTGCGATAGGCGTGCATCGGCGGGGTCCGGGGGCAAGGGGCGAAAAAGCGAGGCGAAAAAGCGGGAGCGAAAGCGCCGCGAAAACCGCACGGCAGGTCCGGTTTGTCAAGAAACGTGCTGAGATATGGGGGCGCCGGTGCTCGCGGGTCGCCCGCCCCACCCGCCCTGCCCTCCTCCGTTTGCCCGAAACGCGGCCGAGGACTTCCGGGCGGGGCGGAACCCCCTTCGCGACGCTCAATTCCAGTTCAGCGTCAGCACCCCGTCGCGCATCTGGTAGCTGTCGAGCCGCTTCAGGAAGGTCTGCCCGAGCAGCGAGATACGCAGATTTTCGACGACGGCCGCCGGGACGTCAGTCGCCGAAAACTGGCCGATGCGCAGTTCGCGCAGCTTGACCGGGGCGGCGCGGCCGACGCCGTTGGCGGTGGAGGTTCGTATGCTGAAATCGAGATTTGTCCGGCTGAGCCCGGCGGCGGCGGCGTCGCGCATCGTCAGCACCACCATCGTCGCACCGGTGTCGACCAGAAAGCGCACCGGCGCGCCGTTGACGACGGCATCGAGCTCGACATGGCCTTCCCGGTTGGCGCGGAACAGCAGCGCATTCGGCGACGCGCCGCGGCCGCGCTCCGGCGCCGCAGCAGTCGCGGCCGGAGCCGAGGCCGACGCAGTCGCCTCCGGCTGGGATCCCAGCCGGTGGCCGACGAAAGCGTAGAGGAGCAGCCCCAATGCGCCCCAGATCGCCAATTGTCGGATGGCAAAGCCGATCAATTCGGCGCCTTTCCGATCCCCGGTCCCGCAACTTTCGTCGCCCGCATGCCGCTGCAACCCCCCTCGCCGCGAGCCTCATCCTAGCAGACTGAAGCAACCGGGTTAAGGCGGGGTAAATCGCGGCGAGCAGCTTCCGTCTCGAAGGACGCCCGGCCGGGGTCCGAGACCGCCCTGTGGAGAGGCGGCCTCGGCGCACCCAGGGTCAGGCCGGGTGAAACACCAGCGTGCGCAGCTCGATGCTCTCGCGCGGAGCGGCGTCGGCCGGCGTCGTCGGGTCGGTGAACGAGGTGTGCGGCATGAACCGGGCCGAGATGTCGGTCCTGGTGTCGGCGATCTTCAGCAGCAGCGCCTCGTCGCGCCGCATCTCGGGCACGTAATACCAGCGATGCGCCGGGTTGTAGGCGACCGAATAGGTCTCGCCGACCCGATCGCGATACACCAGATCCGACGCCACGAGATCCTTCGACTCGACGGTGCGCGAGTCGCACACCGCGAGCGGCGCGTCGCGCAGCGGCTCGCCGCGGATCGGCCGCCACAGATTGATGACCTGGACCCGGCCGCGCAGCAATTCCTCGGCGTCGTTGCCCATCAGGTCGCGCACGCGCTGCGGCCCGGAGCGGTCGGTGTGGTCGACATGCACCCGGGTCGCTGGCTGGCGGGGCCCGCTGCGCGAGCGGTCGAGCTGACCGGGCACCCGGCGGCGCTGCAAATGGTCGAAGATGAAGACGCGGCTCGCGCCGGTCAGCTCGGTAATGAACCGTTCGGCCTCGGGGTAGTAGACCCGTCGCACTTCCTCGTCGTCCCAGAAATCGCGCACCGCGCTGCGCTGCTCGGCCAGCGCGAAGCCCTGCACGTCGAGCGAGAGTTCGTCCGAGATCGGCCGCAGATTGCGGATCTGCATCAAATGCGGATCGAGCGGCATAACCGGCGGCAGGTCGCCGGCCACGGGCTCGTAGGCATAATAGCGCGGGCGTTCGGTGGTGTGACCGAGGTAGTTCAACTCGGCCTCGACATAAGGCAGGTTCTGAGCGGTCGTCATGGCGTCACCTTCCTTTACGGTTGCGGTCTGCGTGTTGCCGAAATTTCACTCTTGCCAGAAGGGCTTGCGGCTTAGTCGGATGGCGTCGGCCCGGGTGAGCCCGATATCGCGCAGCATTCTATCATCAAGTGCGGCGAGTTGCCCGCGCTCCCGACTGCGCCAGCGCCATTCGCCGAGCGTCGCGCGCACCCATTGCGTCGCGTCGCTCAACCCGTCGAGCGCGGCGCGCCGGCGAATGTCGCCCGTGCGGCGGCGGCTGGATTGGAAATGCATCGTGGTCATGTGAGGTCTCCTAAACTGCTCCGGGGGGTGAGGGGGCGATGCCGGGGAGCGGCTTGCCAAGAAATTGGCCCTTGGGTCATGCTTCGACAAACGAGACTTTCTCACCGGATGAGTTAGAACTCCTCATGCCACCCGCCGGACATCTACCGCCGCTGAGCGCGCTGCGCGCTTTCGAAGCCGCCGCTCGGCTGCGCAGCTTCAGCAAGGCCGCCGACGAACTCAGCGTCACCCCGGCGGCGGTCAGCCATCAGATCCACGCGCTCGAAGCCGATCTCGGCGTGCGCCTGTTTCACCGCCTCAGCCGGGCAATCGAGCTGACCCCCTCCGCCCGCCTGTTGCTCCCCGGATTGTCGGACGCCTTTGCCGGTATCCAGGAATCGGTCCGGCGATTGCGGGCGCATAACGACACCGGCACGCTGACCGTCACCGCCTCGCCCTCGATCGCCGCGAAATGGCTCGTGCTGCGGCTGCACCGCTTTCAGGAGCAATGGCCCGAGATCGACGTGCGGATCTCTACAAGCGACGATGTGGTCGATTTGACGAAGGGCGATTTCGACATCGCGATCCGCTATGGCACCGGTCGCTATCCGGGACTCGACGTCGAATTGCTGCTGCGCAACGAGGTGTTCCCGGCATGCAGCCCGCGGCTGATCGAAACCGGGCCGCCGCTGCGCCTGCCGGACGATTTGCGCCATCACGCGCTGATCCATGACCAGGCGGTCGATCGCGATCCATTGGCGCCGACCTGGGCGATGTGGCTCAAGGCGGCCGGGGTCGGCGATGTTCCGGCGTCGTCCGGGCTGACCTTCAGCGGCGGCTACATGGCGCTCGACGCGGCGATCGCAGGGCATGGCGTGGTGCTCGCCTACAGCACGATTGCCGCCGCCGACCTCGCCGCCGGACGGCTGGTGCGGCTGTTCTCGTTGGCGCTGCCGGATCTCTTCGCCTATTACATCGTGACCGCGCCGGGCGCGCTCGAACGGCCCAAGGTCAGGGCCTTCCGCGACTGGCTGCGCCACGAAGCCGATGCCGTACTGACACAGGAGAGCTGACATGCCCGCCACTGTCCGCAACGCCGCCCGCGAGAAACTCGAACAGGGCCAGCTGTCGCTTGGGGTCGGCATCCGCCTGACCCGTAGCGTCGAGATCGCCAAGGCGATGGCGGTGGCCGGGTTCGACTGGCTGTTTCTCGACATGGAGCATGGGGTCATGTCGCTCGAGGCATGCGCCCAGATCTCGACCGCCGCGCTCGATGCCGGCATCGCCCCGATCGCCCGCGTACCCAGCGGCGAATACGCGATCGCGACGCGGGCGCTCGACAACGGCGCGCTCGGCATCGTGATGCCGCATGTCGATAGCGGCGCGGAGGCCCGCGAAGTCGTCAACCGGCTCAAATACCCGCCGGTCGGGCACCGCTCGATGGGCGGGATCGGGCCGCATTACGGGTTGCGCTCGGCATCGAGCGGCGAGGCGGCGCAGGCGCTCAACGCGGCGAATTTGACGATCGTCATGCTGGAGACGCCGACCGCGATCGCCAATGCCGAGGAGATCGCCGCGGTGCCCGGGGTCGACGTATTGCTGATCGGCACCAACGATCTGTGCGCCGAAATGGGCATCCCCGGCGATTTCGGCAACGACAAGGTGGCCGAGGCCTACCGCGCGATGATCGCGGCGTGTCAGAAGCACGGCAAGTTCCCGGGGATGGCCGGCATCTACAACGAGGCGATCATGCCGCGCTACATCGAGATGGGCGCGCGCTTCATCCTGTCCGGCCAGGACGGCGCCTTTGTGATGGCCGGCGCCACC
>CAMATN010000071.1 GCA_945861155.1 Rhizobium sp. Q54 | reverse complement strand
ACGCGCGGGTCGCGTTTGCCGGCAATGCCAGCATCGGCACCATCAGCTATGGCGGCAGCGTTCTGCTTAACGGCGCCAGCGCGCTGATCAGCAATGCCGCCGACCCGACCAGCAACAGCGCGCTCGCGGAGCTGGCGAGCAATGACGGAACCATCAACCTGAGCAATGGAGCAAGCCTCCATATCCAGGGCGATCTGATCAACAACGGCTATATCTATGTCGATTACTCATACTATGCCAGCGCCGACAGCAGCCTGACTATCGACGGAAGGCTGAGCAATATCGGCTTCCTCGGCATCGGAAACTCCAACGGGCTCGCACCGACCGCGGTCAGCGTCGCGGACCTCATCAATACCGGCTCGATCTATCTGTATGGCGGCAGCGGCACCAGCACCTACCAGGCGACGCTGGAGATCGCGTTCGGATCGGCGCCGTCGGTGCTGACCGGCCGGTTCAATCTCACCGGCAACGCGCTGGTCGCGTTCGCCGGCGGGCAAATCACACACATCGGCGATCTCGGCGAGATCGTGCTCAACGGCACCAATGCGTTTATCGCCAATCAAAGCGATTTCGGCAGCAACAGCGCGCTTTCCGGACTGGCGAGCAACGCCGGTACGTTCAATCTGCAGGATGGCGCAACCGTCCACATGTCAGGTAATTTCGCCAATTTCGGCTCGATCAGCCTTGGATCTTACTACACCAGTGGCGCCGGTAGTACGCTGACCGTCGACGGCAAGCTGACCAACACCGGCTCCCTGACAATCGGCAGCGCCGGTCAGGGGGCGGCGACGACGGTCGTCGCCAGCGATTTCGCCAGCACCGGTTCGGTCAACCTCTACGGCGGCACCGGGGCCGCGCCGATGCTGACGACGCTGCGCGTGACCTCGGGCGCGGCCCCGACCGTGCTGACCGGGTATTTCTCGGTGTCCGGAGAGGCCATTGCAGAGTTCGCCAGCGGCGGCATCGAGAGCATCGCGTACGGCGCCCAACTCATTATCGGCGGGCCCCGCGCCTTCATCGCCAACCAAAGCGACCCGGGCAGCAACAGCGCGCTGACCGGGCTCGCGAGCAACGCCGGAATTCTCAGTATCGGCAGCGGCGCCACGCTCCATACGAGCGTCGACTTCGCCAATTTCGGCACCCTCTATGTCGACGGCTACACCTATTACGGCGGCGGCAGCACGCTGACGATCGACGGCACGCTGAGCAATACCGGCACAATATACATCGGCAACAGCTATATCTCGGCATCGACGACGGTCAGCGTCGCGGCACTGGCCAATGGCGGCTTTATCTCGCTGATTGGGGGGATCGGCACGAGCACCCACCAGGCGATCCTCGACATCACCGGCTCGGCGGATGTCATCGGAGCCGGCGGAACTATTTACCTCTACCAGAACGGAGTCCTTAACGCCGCATCGCCGACCATCGCCAATGGCGGACGCATCGTCGTCAGCTCCGGCGGAAGCATCGCGGGCGCGCCGCTGATCGACGGCGGCACGCTCGAACTCGGCGGCGGAACGGTCACCGGTGGCGGCATCGCTTTTGTCGGCGTCGGCGGCAGGCTCCAGATCAACAACAACACGATGCCGACCAATACGATCAGCGGCTTCGATCAGGACGACACGATTGATCTGCGCGGGTTGGCGTATAATTCGGCCAATACCGTGGCGTTCGATGCGGGCACCGGTACGTTGACGGTCAGCGGCGGCGGCGTCACCGACACGCTGACGCTGGTCGGGATAGCGACCGGCGCGCAATTCGGGCTGGCCAATGACGGGGTCGGCTTTACCGCTGTATTCCAGCTGCCGTTCGCCGCGGCCACCATATGGTCCGACCCGACCGGCGGCGACTGGACGGACCCGGCCAACTGGTCGAGCGGCGTGCCGGGGTCGACCACCGATGCAACCATCGGGGTGGCGGGAAGCTACACCGTCTCACTGACCGCAAGCGGGGCGGCCAACTCGCTGATCATCGACCACGCCGGCGTCATTTTCGCGATTTCGACCGCCAGCGGCAGCCCAACCCCGGCGAACCTCGCGGTGCAGGGCGATGTGACCAACAGCGCCACGCTCCATATCGACGCCCTCGGCGCTCAGGGCGGCAGCACGGTGGCGGTGGGCGGCCTGCTGTTCAACAAATCCTATCTGCAAATCGGCAACGCGACTCTATCCGCGCCGACCGCGGTCAGCGCGGGGGAGATGCACAACACCGGCACTTTCCTTCTTGCCGGCGGCTCGGCAGCGGCCGCGACGCTGGCGATTGCCGGCGATGTCACGAACACATTCTCGCTCCAGGTCGATTCGCTCGGAAATAGCGGCGGCAGCACGCTGGCGATCGGCGGCACGCTGACCAACACCCTCTCGCTGCAGATCGGCAATACCGGGTTGGCGCTGGCGAGCACGGTCACCGCCTCCGCCCTGGCCAATACCGGCACGATACAGCTCTTTGGCGGCACTGGCGCCAATACCGCCCAGGCGACGCTCGATATTTCGGGTTTGGCGCCGTCGATCTGGACCGGTCAGCTGCACCTCTCGGGCCATGCGCTGGTGGAGTTTGAGAGCGGCAGCATCGAGCGTATCGCGAACGGCGCCGCCATCGTCATCAATGGCGCTGACGCGTTTGTCGCCGACAGCAGCAGCCCCGGCAGCAACAGCGCGCTGAGCGGGCTGGCGGAAAATGCCGGCCGGCTTGAATTGACCGCCGGCGCCACTGTCGGGATCGTCGGGGATCTGGGCAACAACGGGTCGCTTTACGTCGATCGCACCGGGATCGGCGGCAGCCTGTTGGAAATCGGCGGCACGCTGACCAACGCCAACGGGCTCTATATCGGCAACGGTTCCGCAACAACCCAAGCGACAGTCAGCGCCGGGGCGCTCGTCAACACCGGCTATATCGAGATCAACGGTGGGGCCGGCGCGACGGTGTCGACCCTCGCCATTGGCTCGGCGGCACCGTCGGTACTGACCGGCTCGCTATATCTCACCGGCAACGCGCTGGTGGCGTTCGCCGGCGGAGGCAGCATTTCCGGCATCGCCAACGGTGCGAGCGTAATCATCAACGGCGGCAACGCATTCATCGCGGTCGGCGGCAGCCTCGACAGCAACAGCGCGCTGGCCGGCTTGGTTGAAAACGCCGGAATTCTCGACCTGCGGGGCGGCGCGGCGGCGGCGATCACCGGCGATTTCGTCAACGATGGCACGATTTACGTCGATTTCTATTCAGCGACCGGCGGCGGCTCGCTGACGATCGGCGGCACCCTGACCAACACCCGGTCGATGTCGTTCGGCAACTCGTCGGCCGCGTTGGGAACCACGATCAGCGCGGCCGGGCTCGTCAATACCGGTTACATCAGTCTGTACGGCGGCACCGGCACCAACACCAGCCAGGCGATCCTCGATATCGCGCAAGCGGCGCCAAGCCTCTTGACCGGCACTCTGAACCTTTACGGAAACGCGCTCGTCGAATTTGACGGCAGCGACAGCATTCACAGCATCGCCGCGGGCGGCGGGCTGCTGCTCAGCGGCGCCAATGCGCACGTCGCCAATGCGACCGACCCGAACAGCAACAGCGCGCTTGCCGGGCTGACCAGCAATGCCGGAACGTTGGAGATCGATAACGGCGCCGCGCTCAATATTCAGGGCGATTTTAACAATGACGGCACGCTCTACGTCGATCGCATTTACTATGCTTCGGCCGGCGGCAGCAGCCTGACCATCGACGGCACACTCGGAAACGCCAACTACATCTCCATCGGCAACTCGACCTCGGTCGCGCCGGCGACGGTGGTCACCGCGGCCTATCTGGCCAATACCGGTACGATCTATCTTTATGGCGGCGCCGGGACGAATACCAGCCAGGCAATCCTCGATGTTACGTCGGGGACGGCGCCCGCGGTACTGACTGGCCATCTCAACCTCTACGGCCATTCGCGCGTCCGGTTTGCCGGCGGCGACAGCATTGTCGGCATCGGCGGCAGCGGCGGCATATTTCTTGATGGCGGCGACGCTTTCATCGCCAATGCCAGTGATCCTGACAGCAACAGCGCGCTCGCCGGGCTGGCCAGCAACGCCGGCGATCTGGGACTTACCAACGGCGCCACGTTGTCGACACCGGGCAATTTCAGCAACAGCGGCTTTTTCAATCTCGATTACCCGTCCACCTACAATGGCGGCAGCAGCGCGACGATCGGCGGCACGTTGTACAACACCGGGGTCGTCAACATCGGCAACACCTATCAGCTCCTGGCCGGAACCACGCTGCGGGTGGCGGAACTTGATAATACCGGTACGATCAATCTGCGCGGCGGTCTCGGCACCAGCACCAACCAGGCGACGCTCGACATCACCGCGGGGTCGGCCCCGTCGGTGCTGGACAGCACTTTTACCCTTTTCGGCCGGTCCCTTGTCCAATTTGCCGGCGGCGCCAGCATCACGGCGATTGCCAATGACGGCAGCCTGACGCTCAACGGCGCCAACGCTTTCATCGCCAATGCCTCGGATCCCACCAGCAACAGCGCGCTGAGCGGCCTGGCGAGCAATGCCGGGCTGTTCGATCTCGAACAAGGGGCCGCGCTGAGCCTGCCCGGGGATTTCGCCAATAGCGGCCGGCTCTACGTCGATGCCTTCTCCTATTACTACGGCGGCGGCAGCTCGTTCAGCATCGGCGGTACGCTGACCAATACCGGTTACATCCAGATCGGCGGCAACTATCAGTCGGCCTCGACGATTGTCAGCATGTCGGGCCTGGCGAATGGCGGCACGATCAACATCTACGGCAACTTCACCACCGGCACGCAGACATCGCTCAACATCGCCGGCACGGCGACCGATAGCGGCAGCATCTCCCTCTTCGGGTCCGCGGTGCTCAGCGCCGGCTCGCTGACCGTCACCAGCGGCGGCAGCCTCTACGTATATTCGGGGGCCACCGCTTCCGGCGCCATCGTCGGCAGTGGCGGTCTCGAATACGTGTACAGCGGCGGCGTCACCGCCAGCGGCACGATCTCGGGCGGCACGCTGCAATTGGCCGGCGGCACGGTTTCCGCCGCGACGATCGAGTTCGTCGGCAGGGGCGGCACGCTGGAGATCGACACCGCGACGATGCCGACCAATACGATCGTGGGGTTCGGCGGCTACCAGACGATCGACCTGCGCGTGGTGTCCGGCGGCAGTACCGCGACCGGCAGCATCGACGCGAGCAATGTGCTGACCGTCACCGAGCAAGGCGGGATAAGCTACACTCTGCAGCTCGACCCGAACCGCAATTACACGAGCACCAGCGTTATCCTGACCAGCGATGCGTTCGGCGGCACCGTGGTCATGCTGGACATCGCGCCGACCTTCGTGTCGTCCGGCGACACGCTGATCATATCAGCGGGCCAGATCGAGGATAACGTCAACGTCCTGAACGGCGGCACGCTGATCGTCCTGTCCGGCGGCACCGCTGTCGACACGATCGAGCAGGGGACCGAGATCCTCAGTGGCGGCCTCGATGTCACCGGCCTCGTGGAGAGCGGCGGCAAACTGTACGTGTCCGCCGGCGGGTTGGCCTCGAATACGACCGTCGCGCAGGCCGGTCAGATGGACGTCCTGTCGGGCGGCAGCGCGTACGATCCGACGGTGACCAGCGGCGGCTTCGTCGCGGTGCAATCGGGCGGGTTGACCAGCAACAGCACGATCGCCGGCGGCACGCTTGCCCTGGCCGAGGGCGCGGCGACGAGCGGCACGACCGCGTTCGTCGGCAGCGGCGGCGTGCTGTGGATCGACGGCACGACGATGCCGACGAATGTCATCAGCGGCTTCGACGGCGACGACGCGATCGACATCCGCTCATTGGCCTTCAGCACGAGCAATTCGGCCAGCCTCAGCGGCAACACGCTAACCGTCACCGGCGGCGGCGTGACCGAGACGCTGACCGTGATCGTGCCGGTGTCGAGCGGGTTCGAGACGGAATTCGTGGTCGCCGATGACGGGTTTGGCGGGACTCTGGTCCGGGTCATCTACACGAGCAGCGGCGGTTCGAGCATCGTATCAGCGGGCGAGACCCGCACGATATCGTCCGGTCAGACCAGCGCCGGACTGACCGTGCTTTTTGAGGGCACGCTGATCGTGCTGAGCGGCGGCACGGCGGTTGGCGCCGTCGACAGCGGCACTGAGATCCTGCGCGGCGGGGTGGATATCGGCGGAACGGTCGGGAGCGGCGGCGTGCTGGTGATTTCGGCCGGCGGCAGCGCCTCGGGGACCGATGTGCACAACGGCGGGACGGCGATTGTCTCGGCCGGCGGCATCGCGGTCGGCGCCAACATCGTCGGCGGTATCGAGGTGATTTTCGGCGGCGGCGTCACCTTCGGCACGCTCGTGTCAGACGGCGTCGAAATGGTGGCTTCGGGCGGCGTTGCGAGCGGCACGACGGTCCTGGCGGGCGGCTTCGAGGTGGTGTCGGCCGGCGGTGTGACGGTCGCGCCGGTGCTTGTCGGAAGCGGTCTCGTCCAATCGGGTGGCACGGCCATCGATCCGACGATTTCAGGGACCACCCTGGTACTGGCCGACGGCGCGATCGCGAGCGGCACGATCTCGCTGACCGGCGTCGGCGACATATTGCAGATTGACGGCACGACCATGCCGGTTGCCGTCATCGACGGGTTCGACATCGACGACAGCATCGATCTTCGCGGTGTGACCGCCGGCAACGCGGGCAGCGTGACGCTTGGCGCCGGCAATCTGCTGACCGTCCACGATGGCGGCGTGACTTACAATTTGCAGCTCGACCCCGGTGACAGCTTCGCCGGACAAACCTTCGACGCCCTCGATGACGGGTCCGGCGGCACCCTGATCAAGGTTCTCGACCCCCACGTCGTCGGGTCGGGCCAGACGCTGGTGCTCTCGGCCGGGCAGACCGTCAGCAATATCACCGTGCTGGCCGGCGGCACCCTGGTGGTCGGATCCGGGGCGGTGTCGATCGGCGCTCAAATCGACAGCGGCGGCACCGAGATCATCGGCGCCGGCGGCCTCGATATCAATGCGACGGTCGCGAATGGCGGGTACCAGGATATTTTTGGCACCGCGAGCGGAACCCTGATCATTACCGGCGGCAGCCAGACGGTGGAAGTGGGGGGCGTCGCGCAGCAAACCCTGCTCGACGACGCCGCCATTCAAGACGTCTTCGGCTTTGCCGGCGGCACGGTGATCAGCGCCACCGACATCCAGATCGTCGAATCCGGCGGCGTCGCCAGCGGCACCACCATCAGCAGCGGCGGTTTCGAGATCGTTTTCTCCGGCGGTCTGACCATCGACACGACGATCGACGGCGGCGGCGCGCTCGATCTGCACGATGGCGCCGCGGCGAGCGGAACCATCCATTTTGCCGGCGCCGGCGGGTTCTTGCGGATCGACGGGTCGACGATGCCGGCGGTCTCGATCACCGGGTTCGAGCGCGGCGACCGGATCGATATCAGGGGCTTGCCGGCGGATGCCGGCAATACGGTCACCTTCGATCCGTTGACCGGCGCGCTTACCGTTAGCGGCGGCAGCATCGAAACGCTGCAGCTGAGCGGCGTCGCGGCGGGCACCGCGTTTGGGCTCGTCGATGACGGGTCTGGCGGCACGATCGTCGTCGAGGTACCGCCGGCGCCTGTTGGCCTGACATTGTCACCGGAATCCGATAGCGGTGTTCTGGGCGACAATGTCACGAACAATTTGTCGCCGGTCATCAGCGGAACCGGCGAAGTCGACAACATTGTGACGCTGTTCGACGGGGGTATCGCGGTCGGCAGCGGCACGGTCGGCGGCGACGGCAGGTGGGCCGTCATCCCCGTGGCGCTCGCCGACGGTGCGCACAATCTGGTTGCGACCGAGCGCGATGCGTTCGGCGGGGTCAGCGCATCCTCACCGGCTTTGTCGCTGACCATCGATACCTCGCCCCCGCTGACCTTGCCGGTTTCTCGCGAAATCGTGTGGAACAGCGGCGCCACGCCTATCGGAATCGCGGCGCCCAGCGATGCGGCGGACGCGCTGACGGTCACGGTCGAGGCGTTGCCGGCCAACGGCACGGTGACGCTGGCCGACGGCGTTACCGCGGTGACGCTCAATCTGACGTTGACGATCGGGGAGCTTACCGGGCTTGCGTTTACTCCCGGCGCCAACCAGATCGGGTTGAACGGCAGTTTCGGCTACCGCGTCGTCGATCCGGCCGGCAATCAATCCGTCGGCAGCGCTGCGTTGAGCGTGGTGCCAGCCGAATCGGCCAGCCTGTTCGACTTCGTCTTCACCTATACCGGCAGCAGCGACTACTATCTCGGCACGGTCGCCGATGACGGCACGTTCGGCTACCAGGTCGGCGCACCGATTTCGGTCGGATTGGGCCAATACAATATATTCTACAATGAAGGATCGACGGCACAGGCCGCCGGAACGGTCGTCGTCACCTATTATTCACATGGCGGGTTGGGTCAGTTGTCGTCGACGCCGATCGGGACTGCCGCCGGTCTGCCCAGCGGTCTGGGCGGGCTCGGCAGCGAAAGCGATGCGGTGCGGGGTATCGACGGGCAGGCGCACCCCTTCAGCAGCAATCTCGAACCGACATTCGCGACCAATTCGTTGTTTGGCTTCGTCTATAGCTACGCCGACGGCGCCGGGTTCTATTCGGGCACGGTGGCCGATGACGGCAGCTTCGGCGTGACGAGCGGCAGTCGGGCGGTCATCGACCCGTTCGGCAACGTTCTGGGCACCTATTCGGTTTTCGGCAGCGGGGTGACGACGCGCGCTCCGGGGACGGTGGTGGTCGACCGGGTGACTTTTGGCTCGGCCTCGTTCATTCCCAACCGCGCCAGCCCGGACGCGGTCGACGGGGTCGGAGGTCTCGGTACCGAATCCGGCACGATCACGGTCAATGGCACGACGCTGTTCTTCAGCGACGATTTGGAGCCGGTCGTGACGCTCAGTTTGCCGACGGCGCCGGTAGTGCCAGTCCCAAATCCGGCGGATGTCATCACCGCCGTGTTGAACCAGATCTATGCCGATGTGCTTGGCCGTGCTCCCGACAGCGGCGGGCTCGCGACCTACACCGAAATGCTCAATACCGGCACGAGCGCGGTAACGATCCGTGGAATAGTCGCCCAATCGTCCGAGGCGGCGGACAAGATCAACCAGCTTTACGACCAGGTCTTCGCCCGGCCCGCGGATGCCGGAGGGTTGGCGACCTATAAGGATCAGCTCAGCACCGGCTCAAACCTGTCGGCGGTGCGACTGATCCTCGGGCAGTCGCCCGAAGCGGAATTTCATCTCCAGGAGATTTATCAGGAGGTGCTGGGGCGCGCGGGCGACGGCGGCGGGCTGGTCACCTATATGGGCTTTCTCGCCACCGGATTGAGCATCGGTACGGTACGCGACATCGTCGCCCATTCGCCGGAGGCGCGGGACGATTTGAACCAGCTGGTCCTGGATGTTCTCCTCCGCGGCGCGTTTGCCGCCGAGCTTGTCGGCATGGAGGACGAACTGAGCAGCGGCGCCTCGCAGCTGGATCTCCAGGCTGAGCTGCTGCTCGACGGCACGGCGGGCATCTACACGACGATTACCGACGGCATCGGAAGCGGCAGCCTGACGGCGCTGCCGGGGGTCCCGACCCTGTTCGTGTTCAACGACCTCACCTTGGGCGCCGACACGATCGTCGGGTTCGACCCCACCCGCGACACGATCCGCCTGCCGCAAGCCCTGGCCGGCGACGTCTCGACGCTGTTGAACGCGACGACCGAAGTTGCGGGCGGCGCCCTGATTTCCCTCAACCCGGCTCAATCGATCCTGATCAGCGGACTGAATCCGGCCAATCTCAACGCCGCCAATTTCAGTATCGTCTGACCGGGATCGTCTGACCGGGATCGTCTGACCGGGATCGTCTGACCGGGCGCGGCCTCAGGGCCGCGGGGCTGGGCTCGTGCGCGGTTGCGCCGCGGCGGCTTTCGTTGCCTCGGCCAATTCCTGTTGGAGGGAGGCGTCGTCGGGTTTGAGCCGTACGGCGCGCGCATAGGCCTCGCGCGCCTTGACCGGCTGGTGCAGCACCATGTAGGAGCGGCCGAGCCGCGCCCAGCCCTCGACATCGTCGGGCTGCTGTTCGAGGCGGGCCGCCAGGCGCTCGACCATCGCGTCGATCATTGCCCGGCGCTCCTCGGCCGACGCGCCGGCGGTGGCGCTTGCCGCCGCCGCTACCGCCGCTTCCGAGGGCATGCCGCCGGTCTTTAGCGTGGCCGGGTCGATGCCCTGCGCGGCGGCTGTCTCGGCGATCCGCCGCCGCAGCATCGGCAGCCACTCGGCGCCCGCCGGCGACTCCGCCTCCAGATCGACCCAGCCCGTCAGGGCGCCCGCGGCATCGCCCTGCTGCATCCGCGCCAGCGCCAGATAATAGCGCGAGCGCGGTCCGGTCTGCGGGTCTGAGACGCCAGCCTCGAATGCCTGACGCGCCGCGTCGGTCACCGTGCCGCCGGCGGCGAGCACCAGGGCCTCGCCCCAATCGCCGACGATCTCTGCGCGGTTGCCCGACAGTTCGGCGGCGCGGGCATAGGCGGTGGCGGCCTCGTCGTAACGCGCGAGGCCGAGTTCGGAGCGCGCGAGCAGAAGCCAGCCGGTCAAATCGTCGGGGCGCTGTAGCAGATGCGCGCGCAAGCGGGCCAGCGCTTCCGCCATGTCGACCGCGCCGGTTTTCGCGTCGGCCGGAGTTGCCGCGGGGCTGCCGCGCGCGGCAAAAGGCTGGCCGGGAAGCGAGGGAGAGCCGAGCCGCGCATAGATCAACAGCGCCGCGACCGGCAACAGCAGGATCGCCGCAATTGCCGCGACCAGCGGTTTCGCGCCTGTGACGGTTTCGGTTTCGGCCGGGCCGAGCCCCAGGATGCGGCGCCCGATTTCGGCCCGCGCCGGCTCGGCCTGCTCGGCGCTCAGGAGGCCGCGCGCCCGATCGCGCTCGATCTCGGCGAGTTGGTCGCGGTAGACCGCCAAATTGTAGGCGTCGCGCGACGCCGGTCCGCGCTGCCGCGGCAGCAGCGGCAATATCAGCAACCCGAGCGCCAACGCGATCAGGCCGACCAGCGCGAAGATCAGGCCGACGCTCATTTCTCGGCGGCCTCGTTGAGAACCGCCGCGAGGCGCCGCCGCTCGTCGGGGCTCAGCGGCAGCGCGCCGGCTTCGGCTGCCTCCCGCCCGCCGCGGCCGCGATAAAAGCGGGCGAGCGCAAGGATGCCGAGCAGCAGCATCAGCGGCGGCCCGCCCCACAACAGCAACGTGCCGATCGCGAAGGGCGGCCGCAACAGAACGAAATCGCCGTAGCGGGCGCGGACATAGGCGATCACCTGGTCATCGGAATCGCCTGCCTTGATGCGGTCGCGCACCAGCACCCGCAAATCATGCGCGAGGCTGGCGTCGGAATCGTCGATCGACTGGTTGCGGCAGACCAGGCAGCGCAATTCCTGGCTGATTTCGCGCGCCCGCGATTCCGCGACGCGGTCGGCCAGCATCTCGTCGGGGCGTACCGCCTGCGCCGGCTCAGCGGCGAGGGCGACGACCAGCGCCAGACCTGCCGCGAGCGTGCGCATCACCGCTCCAGCTTGACGATCAGCGGCAGAATCGTGCGCTCGATATCGGCTTGCGTCAGCGGGCCGACATGGCGGTAGCGAACCCGTCCGGCGCGGTCGACGACAAAGGTTTCGGGCACGCCATAAACCCCCCAATCGATGCCGACCCGCCCGTCATCGGCGCCGATCCTGGTATAGGGGTTGCCGAGCGCGGCGATCCAGGCGATCGCGGCATCCGGCTTGTCTTTGTAGTTGATGCCGTAAATAGGCACGCGCTTGGCTTGGGCAAGCGCGTTGAGCACCGGATGCTCGACGCGGCACGGCCCGCACCACGAGGCAAAAGTGTTGACCAGGCTGACCTGTCCGGCGAGATCGGCCGAGGAAAATCCCGGCTGCCCCTCGGTCAGCGGCGGCAGCGTGAAAGGCGGCGCCGGCTGGTCGATCAGCGCCGACGGCAACACGGTCGGATCGGCGCCGAGGCCGGCATAGAACACCGCGGCGACTACCGCGAACAAGGCGGCCGGCAACAGGAAGATCCAGCCCCGCCTAAACCCGGTCATTCCGCCACTTCATTCGGCCGCCGCCTGAACCGGCGCCGATTCGGGCCGCCGGCGCGCCGCGCCGGGGCGCCGATTCGGTGCCGCCGGTCGGTCAGCGATACCAGCCCGCCGAACGCCATGACCGCCGCGCCGAGCCAGATCCACGGCACCAGCGGGTTGTGATAGAGCCGCAGCACATACCCGCCGCTGCCATCGGAATCGCCGACCACGGCATAGACATCGGCCATCAGATTGGTGCGGATCGCGACGCCGGTGACGCTGCTGTTCTCGACCGGATAGAACCGCTTCTCCGGGTGCAGCGTCGCGATCGCGACGCCGTCGCGCAACAGGCGCAAATCCGCCCGGGTCGCGGTGTAGTCGGGGCCGAGGACCTCGTTGACCCCGTCGAACGCGATTGTGTAGCCGGCTAGTTCGAACGACTGACCGGGTCGGGCATTGACGATGCGTTCCTCGGTCCATGCGGTCGATCCGGTGATCCCGGCGATAACGACCGCCATGCCGGCATGCGCCAGGGTCATGCCCCAGCTGGCGCGCGGCAGCTGGCGCGCGCGGCGCAACACGGCGCCGATGGGCTCGACAAACAGCCGCACCCGCTCGGCCAATTCGGTCATCGTCGCGCTGAACACCCAGGCGGCGAGCGCAAGACCGCACGCGGCGCCGATCGACCGCGCCCCGCTCGCCGCCAGGGTGGCCAGCGCCACCGCGGCGGTCGCGACATAGGCGAATTTCAGCCGGCTCAGCGCCGCCGGCAGATCGCCGCGCTTCCACGGCAGCATCGGCCCGACCGCCATCGCGACCAGGAGCGGCACCATGATCGGGACAAACGTCATGTTAAAAAAGGGCGGCCCGACCGATACTTTCTGCTTTGCAATGACATCGAGAAACAGCGGATAGAGCGTGCCGATCAGCACGGTCGCGGCCGCCGTCGTCAGCAGCAGATTGTTCAGGAGCAGCCCGCCTTCGCGTGAGATCGGCGCGAACAGCCCGCCGCCGGCCAACTGAGGCGCGCGCCACGCGAACAACGCCAAAGCCCCGCCGGTATAAAGGCTCAGCAGCGCCAGGATGAAGACGCCGCGCATCGGGTCGGTCGCAAAGGCATGCACCGAGCTCAGCACCCCCGAGCGCACCAGAAACGTGCCGAGCAGGCTCATCGAGAAGGCGATGATCGCGAGCAGGATGGTCCAGGGTTTGAGCGCGTCGCGCTTCTCGACGACGACCGCCGAGTGCAGCAGCGCGGTGCCGACCAGCCAGGGCAGGAACGAGGCGTTCTCGACCGGGTCCCAGAACCACCAGCCGCCCCAGCCCAGCGTGTAATAGGCCCACCAGCTGCCCATCGCGATGCCGATGGTCAGCGCGCACCACGCCGCCAAGGTCCACGGCCGCACCCAGCGCGCCCAGGCCGGGTCGACCCGCCCCTCGATCAGCGCGGCGATCGCAAAGCAGAACGCGATCGAGAAGCCGACATAGCCGAGATAGAGAAACGGCGGATGAAACGCGAGACCGGGGTCGCGCAGGATCGGGTTGAGCCCGGCGCCGTCGGCGGGGACCGGCCACAGCCGCTCGAACGGGTTCGAGGTAAACAGGATGAACAGCAGAAAGCCAACGCCGATCATCGCCTGCACGGCGAGGACGCGCGCTCGCAGCGATGGCGGCAGGTTGCGCCCGAAGAGGGCGACCGCGGCCCCGAACAGCGCCAGGATGAACACCCACAAGAGCATCGATCCCTCGTGGTTGCTCCACACCCCGCTGATTTTGTAGAGAAGCGGCTTCAGGCTGTGCGAGTTGGCCGCGACATTGGCGAGCGAGAAGTCGCTGACCGCGTAGGCGTGCGTCAGCGCGAAAAACGCGATCCCGACGAACAGGAGCTGGGTCAGCGCCGCCGGGCCGGCCCATGCCGTCAGCGCCGGGTCGCCGCGCTGGGCGCCGACGAGCGGCACCACCGCCTGCAGCGCCGCGACGCAGAGCGCCAGGATCAGCGCGAAATGCCCGATCTCGGCGATCATGGCGCCGCCCCATTTCGGCCAAGACGGCATCGGCCAAGACGGCATCGAGCGCGACGCGCGGCGGAACGATGGAGCGCGAAAATCATCCCGGCCGAATTTCTCATCGCTTCGGGGTGGCCACCGAGCCCTCCCTCTTCGATCCATTATATCACGAGCAACGCCCCCGGCCCGGCGCAAACCGCCGCTCCGCGTCCGCCGGGCTGGTCGAAAAACCAGCCGGGTCAAAAAATCCCGTGACCCGGTGCGGCGATTTGCGTACTATCGCTGTCAATGAAGGCGCACACGCGATTGGCTTGTGCCCGAGTTTAGGGAGGTTACGGGTAGCGTCGGGGAACAAGGATTTCCGGCCCAAAAAATCCGCAAGAACACGCTGGCAGGGCCGTGGCCCTGCCTTTTTTTTTGTGCCCTCACCAGTCGGCCGGGCGGCGAGGATCGCCTCGGTGTCGCCGCGGCGCATCGGGTCCGCCAACTGAAAGTTTGGCCTCCGGCGGTGCGAACGATCGCCGCAAGGCGCGCGTTAATAAACCTAGGTAAATTTCCTCGGAGCACGCGCATGGCCGACGAGCAGCAGCCCGAACAAACTCCGTCGGCGCCGACGCCCCAAAACAGTCCCGCTGCCGCGCCCGGTCCGCGCCACATCGCGGACGAACCGGTCGGAGAGGCCGATTCGCTCGGCGCAACGGTGCAGAGCCCGATCACCGAGACCGGCCTGCCGGTCGAGGATCAGGTCCGTAAGGAGTGGGACCCGAACAAGAATGGAGGGCTGCCGATCCCGTTGCGACGCCCGCAATGAGCATCCCGATCGAGGATTACGGCATTATCGGCAATGCCCACACCGCGGCGCTGGTATCGCGCGGGGGGTCGATCGACTGGCTGTGCCTGCCGCGATTCGATTCGGAGTCGGTGTTTGCATCGCTGCTCGGCGACCCCGGGCACGGGCGCTGGCTGATCGCGCCGCAAGACCCGATCGAAGGCTCCTCGCGCAAGTACCGCGGCGCCACCGGGATCCTCGAGACCCGGTTCGAGACCGCCGACGGCGCGGTGACGGTCATCGATTTCATGCCGCTGACGGACCGCGAAGACCAAGTCGATCTGATCCGCCTGGTGCGCGGCGAGCGGGGTCGCGTGCGGATGGGCACCGAGATTGTCCTGCGCTTCGACTACGGGCGTGGAATTCCCTGGGTCCGCTCGCAGCTCGGCGGTCCGAGCGCGGTCGCCGGACCGAACGCGGTCCAATTCACCACCCCTGTGGCGCTGCGCGGCACGCCCGAGCTGACGACGGTCGGCGAGTTCACGGTCGAGGCCGGCCAGACGGTGCCGTTCACGATGAGCTGGTACCCCTCGCACCACAAGACGTTCCGCTCGGGCGATCCCGTGGACCAGCTGCTCGCGACCGAGAACCGGTGGTGCGACTGGTCGAACCATTGTGCGCTGAAGGGACCGTGGCGCGAGGCCATCCTGCGCTCGCTGATCACGTTGAAGATGCTGACTTATCAGCCAACCGGAGGGATCGTCGCGGCGGCAACGACCTCGCTGCCGGAATCGCCGGGCGGGGTGCGCAACTGGGATTACCGTTTCTGCTGGATACGCGATGCGACGCTAACCCTCTACGCCCTGCTCAGCTCGGGCTACCGCGAGGAGGCGCGAGCGTGGCGCGAATGGCTGCTGCGCGCGGCGGCCGGCCATCCGTCGGAAATGCAGATCATGTACGGCCTCGCAGGCGAGCGCCGGTTGACCGAATACGAGATCCCCTGGTTGCCGGGCTATGCCGACAGCCGGCCGGTGCGCATCGGCAACGCCGCCTATCAACAGCTCCAGCTTGATGTCTATGGCGAGCTGATGGACGCGCTCTACGCCTGTCACCGCTACGGTCTCGAGGCCAGCCCGCTGGCCTGGGAGATGCAGAAACAGCTGCTCCAATATCTCGAGACGATCTGGGAGCGCCCGGATCAGGGAATCTGGGAAGTGCGCGGTGAGCCGCGCCACTTCACCTTTTCGAAAATCATGTGTTGGGTCGCCTTTGATCGCGGGATCAAATTGGTCGAGCAGTTTGGGCTCGAGGGCCCGTGCGAGCATTGGAAAAAATTGCGTGACACGATCTGTTCGCAAATCCTGGAGCTGGCCTTCGACCGGGAGCGCAATACCTTTGTCCAGTATTATGGTGCGCGCGATCTCGATGCCTCGCTGCTGCTGATCCCGCAGCTCGGGTTCCTCCCGCCCGACGACCCGCGCGTCCGCGGTACGATCGAGGCGGTCGAGCGCGAGCTGGTGAGCGACGGCTTCGTCTGCCGCTACACCAGCCGCCCCGGCGCCGATGGGCTGCCGGCGGGGGAGGGCGTGTTTCTGGCCTGCAGCTTTTGGCTGGCGAACAGCCTTTGCCTGATCGGGCGGCGGGACGACGCCGTCGCGCTGTTCGAGCGACTGCTGGCGGTCCGCAACGATCTGGGTCTGCTGTCGGAGGAATACGCCCCGATCGAAAAACGGCTGCTCGGCAATTTTCCGCAGGCCTTTTCGCATACCGCCATCATCAACACGGCCGCCAACCTGGCCGAGATCGAAACCGCTTCGGCCGTTCGCGGCGAGCCCGGCACCGACAAGAAGCCGGCGGGTTGAAGCCCATCCGCCGGCATCGCTGGCACGATGTAACGGAACGAGGCGTTTCAAGCGGCGTTGTGAAAAGCGGCCATTACCATCACACGGTGGTTGAATGTCGAGCGACGAACCGCAATCGAGAGCCGAGCATTACCGCGACATCGCCGATTCGCTCGGCCGATTGGCGGGGCAGACCCGGCATTCGGAAATCCGGCAGGAATTGCTCGACCTCGCCGAACGCTTTGAGCGGATGGCCCAACACGCCGAAAAATGGCCGAGCATCGAGCGCTGACCGGGCCCGCCATTGCGGAACCTTGCCGCTGACGGGCTGGCGTCTCAGTCTGACGCTGCACGGAGCGTCGTGCGTCCTTCGAGACGCGCCCGGTGGGCGCTCCTCAGGATGAGGTTAAATTGTTGATGGCATTAAGAAAGAACCTCATCCTGAGGAGGACGCGAAGCGGCCGTCTCGAAGGACGCATGAGGATCATCCAACTCGAAACTGAGACACTGACGGCAATCGCTCGCTCAACAAGCTCATCTAAGTTACCGCTTATCGGAAAGGACCGGTGTTGACCCAATCCGAGGTTTTCGTAAGCCGCCCCGATCCGGCCGTCGCGGTCGTGACGATCGATCGGCCAGCCCGGCGCAATGCCTTGAACCTGCGGGCCTGGCGCGATCTGGCCGGAAATTTCCGCGCGCTTGCCGCGATGCGGGAGGTGCGGCTGGTGATCCTGACCGGCGCCGCGGGCCATTTCTGCGCCGGCGCCGATATCAGCGAATTCGCGCAGGCCCGCGCCGACAGCGCCAGCGGGGCGGTCTATGACCGCGAGGTCGCCGCCGCTTACGAGGCGATCCGCGCGCTGCCGCAGCCCAGCGTCGCGGCGATTGCCGGCTCCTGCGTCGGCGGCGGCTGCGCGATCGCGCTGTGCTGCGATTTCCGTGTGATGCACCAGGGCGCTCGTTTCGGGATTCCCGCCACCAAACTCGGCACGATCTACGCCATCGAGGAATGCCGCTTTCTGTTGTCGATCGTCGGGCTGGCCAACGCCAAGCGGATCCTCTACGGCAGCGAATTGTTCGTCGCCGCCGCGGCGCGCGACATGGGCTTTGCCGACGCGGTGGTCGACGGCGAAGTGGTCGAGAGCGCGATCGCCTTTGGCGCCGGAATGATGGCGAACGCGCCACTGGCGATCACCGGCGCCAAGCTGATCCTGCAAAGCCTCGCCGGCACGGACGTCGAGCGACGGCGCTCCGAGATCGAGGCGCTGACCCGTCAGGCGCTCGACAGCGCCGATTATCGCGAAGGCGCCGCCGCGTTCCTCGAAAAGCGGCCCGCCCGCTTTACCGGAAGCTGACGCTCAAAGATCGGCCAGCCGCACCCAGATTGCCAGCGCGGCGCCGATCGCGAGCCCGATCGCGATATTCGCCAGGCTCGGGCTCCCGGCCAGCAGCAGGTACAGGATAAAGACGCCGAGGCCGCTGGCGATGCCGCCGAACAGCGAGGCTTGCGAGCGCTTGATGCGCGCGGGCGCCGTCACGCGCCCATTCCGCCGAGCCTTTGGCGCGCTGGCTCGGTCTCGTCGGCGCTCGCGCGCACCCGCCGCAGATCGCGGCGCACATACCGCGAATCATAACCGTTGAAGACATGACCGAAGAGCCCGCGCCGCAGATCGCTGGTAGCGAACAGCCAATCGGCGATCGGATAGGTCAGGTTGAAGTTCTTCTCCATCATGATCGCCTGGTTGTGGTGGGCGATATGATGGCGGCGGATCGTGTTGACGAACGGCAGGCGCCGGACCAGGCGGTCGTCCTTGACATGACAGCACCAGTGGAAGAATTCGTAGTTCAGATACATCGCGACCGTCGTGCACATCAGCAGCCACCCGGCATTGGCAGACCACAGATATCCCAACACCACGGCCGGCGGCGCCGACAGCGCGATAAAGGTGACGAGCGCATAGGGCGGGAAAAAGGTGATGCGGAAATCGCGCGTGCTGTCGATCGTCGGTTCGACATCGGTAAAGAACTGATGATGCGCCAAGGTGTGACGGCGATAGATTCCCATAAAGCCGCTGATCGGACGGTGCATCACGAAACGGTGAATCCACCACTCGAAAACATTGGCGGCAAGAAAGACAAGCGGCACGATCAGCCACTCCGCCCAGGTCGGGCCGTGGATGCGCGGAATGCAATAGGCGAGCGCCGCGACCCCGATCGCGTAGATCACCGCGACGTGCAGCACGCCGCTGTACCAGGGCGAGATCCGCGGCCGATACTCGGCGCGAAATTCCTGCTGCCGCTTCGGCATCATGATGCGCGACCTCCAGACCGCCACTATATCAGGTGTAGGATGGGTTGAGCGACGCGAAACCTATCGCGGATGGCCGCGTCATAAGATGGGTTTCGCTGCGCTCAACCCATCCTACGGTTCGCACTTGCCGGCCAGCGCCGCGTCGATGTCGTCCGAGGTCAGGCGCCAGGCGTTGTCGAGATTGGCGACGATTTCGCGCATGAAACGCTCGTGCGCCTCCAGCGCCCTGCGGTCGTCTCCGAAATGGTCGGCGAGCAGCGCCAACGCGAGTTGCGCCGGCCCGGCCCCCTCATAGGTCCACTCGAACCCGGCCTTCGACAAGCGGCGCAGATCGTGGCGCGGCGGCAGCGGCGTGCCGTCAACCGTGACGACGGCGCCGGCGAGGCCGCGGGCGCCTTCATAGATTTTCATTTCACGCCTTCCCCGTCATTCCCGCGAAAGCGGGAATCCAGGGCCGCAGGGCTCCAACACTCGCCCTGGACCCCCGCTTTCGCGCATACGCGCTAACTTAACCGTCATTCCGGGGCCGCACGAAGGGCGGAACCCGGAATCCATAAACACGGGCCTCTGGAATATGGATTCCGGGTTCGCCGCTGCGCGGCGCCCCGGAATGACAGCTGAGGCGACGGGCCAAAGTTAGCGCCTATGCGCTTTTCGCGGGGGTGACGATGAATTAAGCAACAAACGTACGACGGAGCCGCCGACATCGCCGCGCTTCAACGCGTTACGTTACGTTGCGATGCCGAGCAGCTTCGCGGCGGTGCCGCCGAGGATCGCGATCTTGTCGGCGTCGCTCAGATCGGGGATCGACAGGATGTGGTCGACCGGCGTCAGGTTCCACGGGAACGGGTAATCGGTGCCCATGACGACCTGGCCGATTCCTGCCTCGGCGATCAGGTGGCGCATGCCCTCGCCGGTAAACATGATCGAGTCGAAATAGAGCTGTCCGTCCCTGATGTAGGCGGTTGGCGGCTTCTTCGGCAATGGGCCGACCCGATCGGGGAAGGTCTTGATCACCGCGTCCGAGCGGTTGGCGTAGGAGGGCAGAAAGCCGCCGCCATGCGCGGCGCAGATCTTCAACCCCGGGAAGCGGTCGAGCGTCCCCTCGAAGATCAGATGCGACAGCGCGATTGTCGTTTCGAGCGGGTTGCCGATCGTGTTGGTCAGGAGGCCGCTTCCGGCGAGCCGGCCGCTCGGTTCCAATTCGCGGGTGCCGAGCGGATGCATGAAAACGAGGACGCCCAATTCCTCGCATTTTGCCCAGAACGGATGGAATTTCGGGTTGGCCAGCTCTTCGCCGGCGACGCTGCCGGCGACCCCGACGCCGCGAAAGCCGAGATTCTTGACCGCGTGTTCGACCTGTTGCGCGGCAAGGTCGGGGTATTGGATCGCCGCGGTCGCGAAGGCGACGAAGCGGTCCGGGTTGCCGGCGCAAAATTCGACCAACGCCTCGTTCTGAACCCGGATCAGCTCGGTGACGATGTCGCGCTCGACCCGGTACCAGTACGGGTTGATGCTGAGCGCCTCGACATCGACCCCCGACTTGTCCATCTGCGCGAGCCGGTCGCCGAGGTCGGACCATAAGAGGGTCGGCGCCTCGAGCGGCAGGTTGATCAGCTTCATCGCGTCGGGCACGGCGCAATGGGCATGGACGTCGATGGTCTTGACCCGCTTGCCGCTAACCACGATTTCGCGCCGGGGATGGGCGTGCGCGTGCCCGCCGGAGCCGCCGCCGCCGCCCGCCGCGGCGCTGACGCCGGCGGTAATTTCGCACCCGGTAAACACGATGCCGGTCCCTGCGCCGGTCCCTGCGCCGGCTTGATGATCCCCGCTGGCGGTCATGTCGGTCCTCCCCAAAATTCCGTGAATCCCGGACCTCACCGGGTTCCTGAGCTTACACCCAAGGGGGGACCGAATCCCATCGGTTCAAGGCGAGGCCGGCGGATTCACGACGGCGTCGAGCCGCTCGCGCAGATAGCGGGTTGCGTTTCATCCCGGCATCCCGGCGTCACGCTGTCTGGCCTAAATCGCACCGCCGTCACCCGGCTTGCAGATACTTCTCCTCGAGGGCGCGCCAGCTTGCGGTGCCGACCGCCTCCTCGCGTTCCTGGAAGCTGGCGAGGTCATTTTCGACCCGGTGGGTGTCGCCATCCTCCCGCATCGCGCGCAGCACGCGTTGCGCGGCGCGGATCGCGGCGCGCTGGGTCTGCGACGGATAAATGCCGAGCCGGAACCCCATGGCGTCGAGTTCGCTCGCCGACAGCATCGGCGTCTTGCCGCCCTCGAAGACGTTGACGAGGTTCGGTCCGCAGACGCGCTGCCCGACGATGCGCAATTCCTCGACGCTCTGCGGCGCCTCGACAAAGCCGACATCGGCGCCCGCTTCGAGATAGGCGTTGACCCGGTCGATCGCGGCGTCGAGCCCCTCGATCGCGCGCGAATCCGAACGCGCGATGATCACCAGGTCGGCGTCCCGCCTCGTATCGACCGCGGCCTTGATCTTGCCGACCATCTCGGCGCGGGAGATCACCTCCTTGCCGTCGTAATGGCCGCATTTCTTCGGGCTGACCTGGTCCTCGATGTGAAAGCCGGCGACCCCGGCCTTTTCGTATTCGCGCACCGTGCGAACGACGTTGATCGCGTTGCCGTACCCGGTATCGGCGTCGGCGATGACCGGGATGCCGACCGCCTCGACCGTCAGCCCGATAAAGCGCACGTTCTCGCCCAAGGTCAGCAGCCCCAGATCGGGGTAGCCGTTGGCTCGCGAATAGCCGCCCCCGGTCAGATAGACCGCGGCGAACCCGGCCTGCTCGACGAGCCGCGCCGTCAGCGTGTCGTAGGCGCCCGGCACCATCGTGTAGCCGCCGCGCGCGATCAGTTGGCGCAGGGCCTGGCGAGCGGTCATTGCGGTCTCCTTCCGGCGAGCACCGGGTCAGTCGCGCCGGTAGGGGTAGCAGCGGGCGCGTTCGAGCGTGATCCCGTAATGCTGCGCCAAGGTGCGGATTGCGTCGCCGTGGTCGGGATAGGGGTCGGCATTGCCGGCTCCGACGAGGATCGGGCGAAAGCTGCGGTCCTCGCGGCCGTTCGGCGGCAGCATCGCGGTGGCGAGCGGGTTGCCCTCGCCGTCGCGCAGCGTCAGGAACAGCGGCATCTCGCGCTGGATGTGCGCCTTCAGCCCGATCTCCTGCTCGAAAGAGACCTTCGACACCGGGCGAAAGCTCTGCGCCGCCTTGTCCTCTTCCTTGCGGAAATATTTTTCGACGGCGTGACGCATGATTTCCGATTCGGCGACAGCCTCGGCCTCGCTCTCGATCCTAAACCACGTCCGGCCGTCGGACGCATCGCAAACGTACCTCATGCTTCCTCCAACATGGCTTCCGGACGTTGCCGGCATCGCGCGGGTGGGGATGCGATGTGGCGACAAGCAAAATCCGGACTTCGGATACTGTCAACAGCAACCTGGGACGAATTTGTAGGCGACGGGCATTTCGCGGCGCGCTGTTCAGGTTTTGCGCCTCTGGACCGGTCGTGTCGCGGCGACTCGGCGCGGCGGCGGCGCGGCGAGCGCGACCGGCTCGGGCTCGGTCCACTCGCGCCACAGCGCGACCAGCGCCGCCATCACCGCCGGCCCGACAAACAACCCGATAAAACCCATCGTCTGCAACCCGCCGAGGATGCCGAACAGCACCAGCAGGAACGGCACCCGCGCCGCGCCGCCGATCAGCACCGGGCGGATGAAGTGATCGGCGACGAACAACAGCACGCTGCCGAAGCTGACGACGATGATCCCGCCCACCGTATTGCCGACCGCGAACAAATAGAGCGCGGCGAGCGAATAGACGACCGGTGCGGCGAACGGGATGACGGCGGCGACCGCGGTCACCGCGCCGACCGAGGCGGGGTAGGGCAGGCCGACGGCGAAATAGACGATGCCGAGCAGAATTCCCTCGGCGAGCCCGACCAGCACCAGGCCGTTCACCGTGCCGTGCACGGCCGCGATCATGTGACGGGCGATGCGCTCGCCGCGCAGACCGATCACGCGGTCGCTGAGATCGCGCAGCCGCAGGGTCAGCGCGCCGCCGTCGCGGAACAGGAAGAACAACGTCAGCAGCGTGCACAGCAGCAGCGCCAGCCGATGCACGATCTCGCCGCCATATTCCCGCGCCGATTCGCTCAGGGTGCGCAGGTTGACGCGGGCGATCAGCTCCTCGGCGGCTGCCGGATCGCCGAGATTGACGCGCCACCACTGGGCGATCGTCGGACCCGCCACCGGCAGCGGCTCGATCCAATCGGGCACCGCGACGCCGTGCTGGCGCGCTTCGCCGATAAAGCCGATCACGACATGGCTTTCGCGCGCCAATGCGACCCCGAGCAGCACCAGCGGCGCGATAATGACGACCGCGATCACGCCGGTCGCCAGCATCGGCCCCAATGCTCCGACGCCATGCCGGGGCAACAGTCGCAACAGGCGCCGATACGCCGGCCACAGCGCAATCGCCAGCACGCCGGCCCAGGCGAACGCCGGCAGGAAATCGTGCAGAATCCATCCTGCAAAGGCGACGACCGAAATGGCCAACGCGATCCGCGCGACCAGCTGCAGCGAGGTGGATTGCGGGGCAGGCCCGGACGGTCGATCCGGCTCCATCGCATCCGGCCTTATTCCAGTGGTGAGCGCCAACTCTAGCCGAAGCGCGTCAAACCGGCACGCGGCAGCGCCGGGACGACGCCATCTCGAAAAGCGGCGGTCGCGCTCGCCTCGCGATCTTGCCGGGCGGTGGTGCGGGGGATACTCTGGCGGCCTCGGCAGTTCGCGCTGCCGGCAACAGACGAAGGGGTCAGCCGATGGGATACACCCTCGAGCAATTTTCTACCGATTGTCACAGCATTCTCGCCATCGATCCCGGTCCCGAGGGCCGCAAGAAGGTGTGTGGGCTGGTGCAGAAGGCCTGTGCCGACAAGGAGTTCGTCAGCAAGCACCTGCCCGATGGCGCACCCGAGCGGCATATCCTGTACGAGGATCCCGATCTCGGCTTCTGCATCCTTGGCCACGTCAATCGCGGCGCCAAGCAAAGCCCGCCGCACGATCACGGGCCGACCTGGGCGATCTACGGCCAGGCGGAGGGCGAAACAATCATGACCGACTGGGCAAAGCTGTCGCCGGCGAGCGAGGCCGCTCCCGGCAAGGTGAGTCACGTCCGCGACTACACGCTGACCACCGGCGCCGCCTATGTTTACAACGAGGGCGACCTTCATTCGCCGCGCCGCGACGCCTCGACCAAGCTGATCCGGATCGAGGGCCGCAACGTCGAGAAGATCCGGCGTTTTCCGTACGAGAAGGCGTAGCCCTCTCGCCCGACAAGCGGCGGGTAGGCGTGCAAACGACGGGGGCGCCCCAAGGGCGCCCCCGCTGCTTTTGTACGACCCGCGGTGCGTGACACCGGGCGGCCGAGCCGACCGGCCCAGCCGCCGGGTCGCCGTCTACTCGACGATCGTGACGCGCCGATTGCGCGGTTCGCGGACGCCATCCGGCGTCGGCACGGCGAGATCGCTCTCGCCGCGGCTGGCGACCGCGATCGCTTGAGGCGGCACGCCCATGCGGGTCAGGATTTCCGCGACATGCACCGCGCGCCGATGCGCCAGGCGCTGGTTGTAGGCCGGGTGGCCTGAGGTGTCGGCATAGCCGGTCACCTCGACCCTGACGACGCCGCCGGAGCGATAGACCGCCGCCGCGCGTTCGAGTACCGGCATGGCGGACGGGCCGACCCACGACCGGTTCCAGTTGAAGTACACGGTAAAG